>DATBYU010000182.1:0-7393 GCA_036513555.1 Candidatus Dormiibacterota bacterium
CGGCAAAGGTCGGCCGGCTTGAACCATGTGATCGCTAGGTTCGCGCCCAGGGTGCAGGCGAAGGCAAAGACGCCGGCGATCACGCCGTATCGAACCCAGGCCGGTATCGCCGCTACGCCGCCCGCAGGCTGACCTGACATCCCACGCCTGGGTCGAGCTTAACCGTCAATCTTCCCGTCGTGGCATCCCAGTGAGAGCTGTTGACGCATGTCCCTGTGACCGCGGGTCCCGTGAGCGTGACGGCGGACCAGCCGATCTCGATGGGCTGATCGGCGTGCGTCCGATCCACGCGGAGGGCGAGGCTCCCGTGGATGCCATCGCCTCGACCCGGATGAACCCCATCAGGCGCGGCGATGACGTAGGGCCGGGCCAGGTGGCGCAGCGCCTCCATATTCACGATCTGGCCGCCCCTGTCGACGATGCCCCAGTACTGGTTCTCACGCCACTGCCACCAGGCCCAGCCGATGCCGAGATCGTCCGCCTCATCGAGGGCGGCGTCGGCATAGGCGCCCGCGGTCTTCTGCGTGAGGTCGTAGCCGAGCTCGCCGATCCAGAGCGGCGCCGGCACCTCCGCGGCTTCCTTGACGCGCTCCTGAAACCGCGAACGGAGGAATGCCGGATCGCCGGTAAAGAAGGGCGGGATCAGCGAGCCCTCGTAGAGGTGCGCGCCATAGACGACGTTCGGCGCCTTTAAGGGGACGACCACCGTGTCTATGGAGAGCAACAGGATGCCCTCGACAAAGAACAGGTGGTTCGAATCGATCGCGCCGATCGCCTCGATCGCGTCTTTGAACATCGGCCACAGGTAGGACTTTTCGAAGATGCGCGGCGGGATCGGCAACGGGTGGGCCTCGTTGAAGATGTCGTACCCGGCGACACCGGCGGTGTCCTTGAAGCGGGTCGCCACCGCCTGCCAGGCACGGTAGAAGTCCGTCTTCCAGTCGGACCACAGCCAGAAATAGATGTCGGAGGCGATGGCGGCCGGTACGAGGGAGGGACTCCAGGAGTATTGCGGCAGGGGATTCCAGTTCGGCGCGCCGATGGTGGCCCAGCCGGGTGCGCCCGAGTAGCCGAACCGGGGGCTCCACCCGAGTCGGAAATGCATGTCGAGCACGACGTAGAGGCCGTGCCGGTTCAGCATCGCCACAGCGCTAGCGACGCGGTCGAGATAGGCCTGATCGAATCGGCCGCGCCCGGGCTCGAGCTGCGACCAGTCGATCCCGAGGCGCACGACGTCGAACCCGGCTCGCTGCATCAGGGTCGCGTCGGATTCATCCAGCGGTGCAGGGGGATTCTTCGGATAGGTGACGAGCGCATCCACGTTGAAACCGCGGAGCAACACCTTGCGTCCGGAGCCGTCGACGATCTGTCCGCGATCGACCCGCAGCCAGTCCGGGGACCTGTCGCCATAGCGCGGTGCTGGCACCGACGCCGTCAGCCTTCCCGGCGGCAGGTAGGCCACGATCGTGAGGCCGACGATGACGAGCAGCAGGACGAAGCCGATACGCCGTGTCCGGCGAAAGCGGCGTCGTGGGCTGCGGGCCAGCGGCTCCGACCCGGCTCGCGGTCCCTGGCGGCGGGTTAGCGGTGCGCGGCGCTTGACGGTTGACCCACGGCGGCCACGGCGGCCGCCACCACCTCCTCAATCGTGTCGCACACCTGCGCCCCCGCCTGCGTCAACGCTTTCAGCTTCGACGCCGCCGTCCCGGTGTTGCCCGAGATGATGGCACCCGCGTGACCCATTCGCTTTCCCGGAGGCGCCGTTCGCCCGCTGATGAAGCCGATTACCGGCTTTCCGAACCCGGGGCTGATCACCTCATCCGCCGCGGCCTCTTCGTCGCTCCCCCCGATCTCGCCGATCATGACCACGGCCCGAGTGGCCCGATCGTCTTTGAAGAGCCGCAGGACCTCCTTGAAGGAAAGCCCGAGGATGGGATCGCCGCCGATTCCCACTGAGGTCGTCTGCCCCACCCCCGCCTGGCTCAGCCCCTGGATGACTTCGTAGGTCAGGGTGCCGCTCCGCGACACGATGCCCACCGACCCCTCCCGGTTGATGTGGTTGGGGATGATGCCCACCTTCGCCTGGCCCGCGGTCACCAGGCCCGGACAGTTCGGGCCGATGAGTTTGACGCCCGCATCCACCACGAACGCGCGCGCCCGCACCATGTCATAGAGCGGGATGCCCTCGGTGATGCACACGATCAGCCCGATCCCGGCTGCGGCCGCCTCCATGATGGCGTCGCCGGCAAAGGGCGCCGGCACGAAGATGCCGCTGACGTCGGCGCCGGTCTCACGCCGAGCGTCGACCACCGTGTCGAAGATCGGGATGCCGAGTTGGGTACTGCCGCCTTTCCCGGGGCTCACGCCGGCGACGATGTTCGTCCCGTAGGCCTTCATCTGCTCGGCGTGGAAGCTCCCCTCGCGTCCGGTGAGACCCTGGACCACGACACGACTCTCTTTCGAGAGCAGGATGCTCATCAGCCGGTGGCTCTCGCCAGCTCCACGATTTTCCGGGCCGCGCCCGTGGCCGTTGCCTCGGGCGTAATCCCAGCCTCGCGGAGCAGCTGCCGCCCCTCCTCCTCCCGGGTGCCGGTCATCCGCACGACCAGCGGCAGCTTGAGATTGAGGTCGCGCGAGGCGTCGATGATCCCGTGCGCCACCTCATCGCCACGCGTGATCCCACCGAAAATGTTGATCAGGATGCCTTTGACGTGTGGATCGCCGGCCAGCAGCTCGAGCGCGCTGTGGACGACCTCGGCCTTGGCACCGCCGCCGATGTCGAGGAAATTGGCGGCCCGACCGCCTTCGCGTTGCACCAGGTCGAGCGTGTTCATCACCAGCCCGGCGCCGTTGCCGATGACGCCGATCGACCCATCGAGCCGGACGTAGGTCAGCTTCCGGCGCCGCGCCTCGGCTTCAAGGGGATCCTCGTCCGATTCGTCGGCACCATGGAGGTCCTTGTGGCGGAACATGGCATTCTCGTCGATCTCGAGCTTGCCGTCCGCCGCCACCAGGCCCCCGTCCTGGGTCAGCGCCAGCGGGTTGATCTCAATGGTGAGCGCGTCGTAGGTCCGGGCAAGCGCGTAGAGCTTAACCATCAGCGGCGTCAGCTGCGCCTGCAATGGCCCGAGCCCGGCCCGAAAGATGAGGTCGCGCACCTCGAAGGGCAGCGGTCCGCGCCACGGGTCGGGGTGAAGTTTGGCGATCGCCTCGGGATGCGTCTCGGCCACCTCTTCGATCTCCATGCCGCCCTGGGCGCTGAGGATCAACACCGGCTTGCGCGCATCGCGGTCCAGGGTGAGGCCGAGGTACAGCTCGCGGGTGATCTCCTGGGCGGTCTCGCACCAGATCTCCTTAACGGTGTAACCCTTGATCGTCATGCCCAGGATCTCGCCGGCGACACGTTTGGCATCGGCCGCGGTCTTGGCGAGCTTGATCCCACCCGCCTTGCCCCGCCCGCCGACGGGGACCTGCGCCTTGACGGCGATCGGGCCCAGTGCGCCGGCGGCGAGCGCCGCCTCATCCGGGGTGCGAGCCAGGCGCCCGTCCGGGACAGGAATGCCGGCTGCTCGGAATCGCTCCTTGACCTGGTACTCGAGAAACTTCATAACGGGATGTTTCCGTGGCGGCGGTTCGGCCGCTCGGCCTGCTTGTCCTTGAGCAGGTGGAGCGCCCGGATCAGGGTGGGGCGGGTGTCCTGCGGCTCGATGACGTCGTCGAGGAAGCCACGCTCCGCCGCGATGTACGGATTGGCGAATTTTTCCTTGTAGTCCTCCACCAGCTGCTCCGCCTTCTTCGCCGGGTCTTTGGCGGCCGCGATCTCCCGCTTGAAGATGACGTTGACGGCCGCCTGCGGGCCCATGACGGCGATCTCGGCCGCCGGCCAGGCGTAGTTGAAGTCGCCACCGATGTGCTTCGACGACATGACGTCATAGGCGCCCCCGTAGGCCTTGCGAGTAATGACCGTGAGCTTTGGCACCGTCGCCTCCGCATAGGCGTAGAGGAGCTTGGCGCCGTGGCGAATGATGCCGTTGTGTTCCTGCGCCGTCCCCGGGAGAAAGCCCGGCACGTCGACAAAGGTCACGAGCGGGATGTTGAAGGCGTCGCAGAAGCGGACGAAGCGCCCTCCCTTGACCGACGCGTTGATGTCGAGCGCTCCGGCGAGGATGCGCGGCTGGTTGCCGACGATGCCGACGACTTCCCCATCGAGCCGGGCAAAGCCGACGACGAGGTTCTGGGCGAAGTGCTCCTGGACCTCGAGGAAGCTCTCCTGGTCGACGACCGCGACGATGGCCGCCTTTATGTCGTAAGGCTGGTTCGGGTTTTCCGGGATCAGCGATTGCAGCACCCGGTCCCGTCGCTGCGGGTCATCGCGCGGCGCGATCGCGGGCGGCCGCTCCCGGTTGCTCCCCGGCAGGTAGGAGAGCAGGCGGCGCACGGCGCTGAAGGCCTCGGCCTCCGAGTCGTGCAGGAAATGGGCAACGCCGCTCTTGATGTTGTGCACCTCCGCCCCACCAAGCTCGTCGAAACCCACTTGCTCACCGGTCGTCACCCGGACCACTTCCGGCCCGGTGATGAACATGTAGCCGAGGTGCTCGACCATGAAGATGAAGTCGGTGATCGCGGGCGAGTAGACAGCGCCGCCGGTCGCCGGACCGGCGATCACCGAGAGCTGCGGGACGACGCCCGAGGATTGGACGTTCCGGTAAAAGATATCGGCATAGCCGGCCAGGCTGACGACGCCTTCCTGGATGCGGGCGCCGCCGGAGTCGTTGATTCCGACGCAGGGGCGTCCGGCGCGGACCGCGAGGTCCATGACCTTGCAGACTTTCTCGGCGAAGACCTCACCCAGTGAGCCGCCGAAAACGCTGGCGTCGTGCGAAAAGATGAACAGTTCCCGGCCGTCGACCGTGCCGTAACCGGTGACGACACCATCGCCGGCGATCTTCTTGTCTCCCATGCCAAAGGCCTCGGTGCGATGGACGGCAAAGGCGTCGAGCTCGGTGAACGACCCCGGATCGACGAGGAGTTCGATCCGTTCGCGGGCGGTCAGCTTGCCCTTCGGGTGCTGCTTGTCATCAGGATCGCCACCGCGATGCATCGCGTCGTACTTGCGCTTGCGCAGGATGTTGATCTGGCGTTCAGACGGTGACGGCGCCGCATCGCGGGCGGCTCGGCTGGCCATCCTTTAGCTACGCGACCCGGGTCGATATTCGCCGAAAACATCCCGCAGGACTCCGCACACCTCTCCTATGGTGGCATAGGCCTGAAGCGCGGCCCGCATCGGGGGCAACAGATTCTGGCTGCCCTCGGCGGCACGGCGCACTTCGGCCAACCGCGACTCAACCCGCGCTGCGTCACGCTGCGCCCGCAGTCGGGCCAGGCCTTCGACCTGGTCGCGCTCGTGCCGGGGACCGATCTTCACGATCTCGACCGCTTCCTCCTCGCCCTGGAAGCGATTGACGCCCACCACGACTCGACGGCCCTCCTCGACGGCCCGCTGGAAGTGATAGGCGCTCTCCTGGATGGCATCCTGGGTGAAACCGGTCTCGATCGCGGCGATCGCCCCGCCCCGACGCTCGACCTCCTCGATCAGCGCGGTGGCGCCCGCCTCGAGCTCACTGGTGAGCGCCTCGACCAGATAGCTGCCGCCCATCGGGTCCGCGACGCCGGCCACGTTGGTCTCGTGGGCGATGATCTGCTGCGTCCGAACGGAGAGGGTGGCGGCCATTTCAGACGGCAGCCCCAGCGCCTCGTCGAAGGAGTTGGCGTGCAGGCTCTGGGTCCCCCCCAGGACCGCGCTCATCGCCTGCAGGGCGACCCGGACAATGTTGTTGTGTGGCTGCTGCGCCGTCAGCGTGCTCCCGCCGGTCTGGCTGTGGAAGCGAAGCGCCTGCGCCCTCGCATCGCTCACGCCGTAGCGCTCTTTTATCAATTTAGCCCACAGGTTGCGCGCCGCCCGAAACTTCGCCACCTCTTCGAAGAAGTCGGAAAACACGGCGAAGAAAAACGACAGCCGTGGCGCGAAGTCGGCGACCTGGAGGTCGGCGGTCCTGGCCGCGTCGACGTAGGCGATCGCATGGGCCATGGTGAAGCCGAGCTCCTGGACGGCGGTGGCGCCGGCCTCCCGCAGGTGATAGCCCGAGATTGAGATCGTGTTCCAGTTGGGCAGTCGCTCGTGGCAGTAAGCGAACAGGTCGGTGGTGAGCCGCATCGACGCGCGCGGCGGGAAAATGTAGGTACCGCGAGCCGCGTACTCCTTGAGGATGTCGTTCTGCACCGTGCCCTGCAGCCGATCCGTCGACACGCCCTGCTGTTCGGCGACCAGTTCGTAGAGCAGCAACAAGAGTGCTGCCGGGGCATTGATCGTCATCGACGTGCTGACCTCGCCTAGCGGGATGTCCTGCAGGAGCGTCTCCATATCCTTGAGTGAGGAGATCGAGACCCCGACCTTGCCGACCTCCCCCCGAGCCATCGGTGCGTCGGCGTCGTGGCCCATCTGGGTCGGGAGGTCGAATGCCACCGATAGGCCGGTCTGGCCCTGTTCGAGAAGGTAGCGGAAGCGACGATTGGTCTCGGCAGCGCTGCCGAAACCAGAATACTGACGGATCGTCCAGGGACGGCGGCGGTACATCTCGGGGTAGATGCCGCGTGTGAAGGGATACTCACCGGGCGGCGGGGCTTCGGATCCAGCGTCGGCGGCCCGGTAGACCGACTTCAGCGGCAGACCGCTATCGGTCGTCGGAATCTCCGCACGATCTGACGGCTTAGGCGAGGGTCTTGCCATCCGGCTCCACGAACTCGGTGAGCACGCCACACAGGCTCTTGGGATGGACGAAGCCGATGCGGGTCCCGTGGGTTCCCGACCGCGCCACCGCATCGAGGAGCTGGGCGCCTGCGGCCCCGGCTCGTTCGAGTGACGCCGCGACATCGTCGGTGGCATACGCCACGTGATGCACGGCTTCGCCCCGATCCTGCAGGAACTTCTCGACCTTCGACTCTTTGTTGAGCGGCGTGATGAGCTCGATCCGGCTCTCGCCAATTGGGATCAGGGCCACTTCGATGCCTTCGCGCTCGAGCCGCTCCCTTCCGCTCACGCGCAGTCCGAGCAGCCGTTCGTATACCTGGATCGCCTCGTCGAGATCGCGGACGGCGATCCCGACATGATCGATCCGGCTGAGCATGCCGTTGATTCTAAAGCCGGGTGGTTTTTCCGCCCTTGACAAGGTGTGGACCCTTTGTAGTAGGCTTCAGCACGGCTAGTTACGTTACGGTCCGACTCCCTCTCTTTACTCGGCGTCCTCTACAGCCAAGGTAGACGGCGCATCTGATCCAACTGAGGGGAAGGAGGTTGGACCGTGAACCGCACCGTTGGCGTACGCGTGCGTCGGTC
>DATBYU010000183.1:0-3110 GCA_036513555.1 Candidatus Dormiibacterota bacterium
GGAACCCTGCGCGGCGCGGCGGACGGAGCGTCTCCTGGGCCGCCGTGGCGGCTCCTTTTCGGCTGGACTCCACCCGCTGGCGGCTGCTTGCGAACGATGTGCACGAACTGGCGGTGAACCGCGCCAGCTACGGGTACGGCCAAGATGTCGAGGTATGCGCTACCCCGCATAATGGCGAGCAGATCTGAGCACGCTGCCCGAGAACGAGCATTGTTGTTGCGACCCGATTCCCACGACATGACCGAAGTCGCGAACCGAAATCGCACCCATCCGGAAACGGTCGTAAGCTTCGTAGGCCCGTGGCGGACTCGAACATTGAACTCGAGTCCGGGAATCGGTTAGCGGACCGGAACTTCCTCCCCGTCCTGGGACCAGCGCGTGTGGAATGATCCCGCGCGATCGATGCGCTTGTAGGTGTGGGCGCCGAAGTAGTCGCGTAAGCCCTGCACCAGATTCGCCGGCAGGCGTTCGCGACGATAGGCATCGTAGTAGGCCAGTGATGAGCTGAAGGCCGGCACCGGGATGCCGCGGTCGACCGCGACGCCGACGACGCGGCGCCACGCATCCTGCGCCGATGCCATGGCATCGCGGAAGTAGGGCGCCAGCAACAGGTTCTTCAAGCCGGGCTCCGCCGCGTAGGCGTCCGTGATCCGGTTGAGGAAGCGGGCGCGGATGATACAGCCGCCTCGCCAGATCCGGGCGATTGACCCCAGTTCCAAGTCCCACGAGTACTCATTCGATGCCGCTTGCATCTGTTCGAATCCTTGGGCGTAGGCCACCATCTTCGAAGCGTAGAGCGCGCTGCGCACATCGTCGATCAGCGATGAGGGCGCAGCCGCGCGCATCGCGCCGTTAGGACCGGCGAGCGTCCGCGAGGCCAACTGACGGTCGGCCTTGAGGGCCGACAGGAATCGAGCAAAGACGGCCTCGGTGATCGCGGTCACCGGGATCCCGAGGTCGAGCGCGGACTGCGACGCCCATTTGCCGGTCCCCTTCTGCGCGGCCTCGTCGAGGATGACGTCGACAAGCGGACGTCCCGTCGCGCGATCGCGCTTACCCAGGACCTCCGACGTGATCTGGATCAGGTAGGACTCGAGGTCACCCTTGTTCCACTCCGCAAAGATGCGCGAGAGCTCGTCAGCGCCCAGGTTGAGCGCATGACTCAGCAGGTCGTACGCCTCGGCGATCAGCTGGATGTCCGCGTACTCGATGCCGTTGTGGACCATCTTCACGTAGTGGCCGGCACCGCCAGGGCCGATGTAGGTGCAGCACGGTTCGCCATCCACGTGGGCGCTGATCTTCGTCAGCATCGGCTCCACTTGGGTGTAGGCGTCGCGGGCGCCGCCCGGCATGATGCTGGGGCCGAGTAGCGCGCCTTCCTCGCCGCCGGACACGCCGGTGCCAATGAAGCGAAGGCCTTGAGCTTCCAGCGCTTTGCCGCGACGTACGGTGTCCAGGAAATAGGAGTTGCCACCGTCGATCAGGATGTCGCCGGCCTCCAGGTATGGGGCGAGGTGGTCGATGGTCTCGTCGACCGGCGTCCCGGCTTTGACCATCATCAGGATCCGGCGCGGCTTATCCAACTGCGCCACCAGTTGTTGCGGTGTGCGCGCGGCCGTGAAGGCGCCCTCCGATCCGTATTGCTTCATGAAGTCGTCGACGCGCGACGTGGTCCGGTTATAGACAGAAACCGCGAAGCCATTTCGCGCGAGGTTGCGGGCAAGGTTCATGCCCATCGTCGCCAGCCCGACGACGGCGATCACGCTCACTAGTGCGTTCGGCTCGCCCGCCGCAGGCTGACGCCGAGCATCACCACGACGATCACCGGGATCAGCCACCAGGCAGGGAGGTTATTGACGTTCAGGATGGCCGACACAATCAGCCCGATGCCGACGGCAGCCGCGACCGTCCAGTCATCACCGACGATGAAGTCGTACAAGAACTTGGCCACGGTGACGATCCACGAAAAGGGCGGGGGCATCGGCTAGGCCGCCGGACGCAGGCCGAGGGCCCGGTTCCGCTCGAGGCTGATGTAGACCAGTGCCGTCGCCACATAGAGAATCAGCAACCCGGGGATCGCGGCATCGCCACCCGGCCAGTTGATCCCGAGCCCCTCGATTGCCCAGAAGGTGCCGAAGGTGCTGAGCAGAACCCCGACGATCAGTTGAAGCAGGCTGCGTGGAATCCGTCGAACGGTCTGGTGCAGGGCAAGCCCGATCCCTCCGACGATGACGACAGCCCCGACGCCGCCGACCACCGCTCCAACGAAGTGGCCCGCGCCGGCACCGAAGGTGACCACGATGAAGGCGACCTCCAGCCCTTCGAGCACGACGCCTTTGAAGGCCAGGAACCAGGCGGTCCAGTCCATGCCGGGGCCCGTCCACTCGGCGGCTTCATGGGGGTCCTGGCCGCCGATGCCGGCCAGACCTCGCGCCGCAACTCGCATGATGCCTTTGCGAAACCACTGCAGTCCGAACGTCAGCAAGAGCGCACCGACGATCAAGCGCAACGGGCCGATGGGCACCCGACTGAGAGCGGCGCCGAGCACGACCACGACCACCGCCAGGACGCCAAACCCGGAAGCGGCGCCGATCAGGGTCGAGCGCCAACCGCGGGTTGCGCCCACGCCGACCACGATCGTCACCATCTCGATCGCTTCCACCGCCGAAGCCAGGAAGGTCGTGATGAGGACAGCCCATAGGCCGGTCATGTTTTGACTCTAGCGGTTTGCGTTGGATGCGGCATAACCCGATCATCGCTCCGGGCCCCCGGCTCATACGTCCCCTGAGTGACTGCCGCTACACCCTACTTTCGAGTGAGTGCGGCCCACGCGCGGAGTGGTGTAGGAATAGATGATGGCTAGCGGCATCGTGTCGGCGCCTGCGGAAACGCCGGCGTCCCGCCGCCGGCTGGCAAACGCGCTCAAAGCGCCGCGCGATCCCGGCCGGGCAGGACTGCGGCGCGCGGCACGGGCCGCCATCGTCATCCCGTTGGCCTTTGGTTTTGGCCAGTTCGTGCTCCACGACACGCAGAACGTCATCTTCATGGTCTTCGGCGGTTTTGCCCTGCTGGTGATGTCCGATTTCGGCGGACTGCGCCGGCCGCGAGCG
>DATBYU010000184.1:0-9266 GCA_036513555.1 Candidatus Dormiibacterota bacterium
CCCCTCGTCCTATTTGGTCGGCTCGACTCGCTCGACCACGATGCTGCTGTCGGTCACAAGCGCGGCGACGGCGCCGACCGCTGCCAGCCATGGAGCGAGAACGGCGCCGGCGAGCCCGACGGTCAGTGGCAGCTCCACGATCGTATGCTCGCCCTGTTTGATGCTGATTCGGCGGACATTCCCCTCGTTGATGAGCCGCTTGACCTCGGCCAGCAGGCGATCACCGTCGATCTTGAACTGCTCGGTCCGTGTTTTCTCTTGCGTTTGCGCTGTCATGACATCCTCCTTCCCTGGCTAGCGGGCTCCGGCCGCGACCAGTTCCTTCTTCACCGCTTGCGGTACGAGCGCGGCTCGCTTCAAGGTCACCTTGAGCGCGCCGGTTGTCGCCGCCGCCGCGAACACATCGTAGGCAGCCACTGCATCACTCAACGCGAAGCGATGGGTCACGAAGACGGTCGGATCCAGCCGCCCGCCCTTGATCAGGTTCAGAAGCCGCGGGATGGTGTAGCTGTCGACCAGTCCGGTCGTGATCGTGACGTCTCGGATCCAGAGCTTCTCCAAGTGGAGCGTTGCCGGATGGCCATGGACGCCGACGTTGGCCACGTGGCCTCCCGGCTTCACCAGGTCAGCGCACAGCTCGAAGGTGGCCGGCGTGCCAACCGCCTCGATCGCAACATCCACGCCAAGACCGTCGGTCATGGCCATGACCTGCGTGACCGGATCGCCGGTGGTGTTGTTGATGGTGACGTCCGCACCGAATTCCTTCGCTTTCTTGAGCCGCGCGTCCGCCAGGTCGATGGCGATGATCTTCCCCGGCGAGAAGAGGCGGGCGGTCAGGATGACCGACAGGCCGATTGGGCCGGCGCCGACCACCGCGATGGTATCGCCGGGTGATACTTTGCCGTTCAGCACGCCGACTTCGAATGAGGTCGGCAGGATGTCCGAGAGGAACAGGACCTGCTCATCGGTCAGGCCCGCGGGGATCTTATAGACGGACGTATCCGCGAACGGGACGCGCACGTAGTCGGCCTGGGTCCCGTCGATCGTATGTCCGAAGATCCATCCGCCGCCGCCGGTGCAGGCGCCGTAGCGTCCCTGCTTGCAGTATGCACAGCGGCCGCAGGAGCTGATGCACGACAGCAGCACGTGGTCACCTTTCTTGACAGTGGTGACCGCCGAGCCGACTTCCATGACGGTCCCGGTGGCCTCGTGCCCCAGGATGGTGCCGGGTTTGGTTTCGGGGACGTCCCCCTTCAGGATGTGCAGGTCGGTGCCGCAGATGGTCGTGGTGTCAATGGCGACGATCGCATCGGTCGGCTGTTGAATAACCGGATCGGGTACGGTGTCCCAGCTCTTCTTCCTGGGACCGTGATAGACAAGCGCATTCATATAGTGGCCTCCTTATTGGCGATGAACTCCACGGTAGGCACTCCTTGCCACCGGTTTCAGGGCCACAGGTCCCCCTTTCTTTAGGCCCTGATCACGCATCTGGCAATCCGCGTCGCTATGCGAGTGGTGGGGTATGCCTGGCGAGATAGGCAGCGGCCTCGGCGCGGCGGGCAACCTCGAGCTTTGAGAGGATGCTCGACACGTAGTTCTTGACGGTCTTCTCCGCGAGCTTCAAGTCGACACCGATCTCCCGGTTCGTCTTGCCGCCGGCCACCTCGCCGAGGATGCGCTCCTCCTGGGCCGAAAGCCGCGCCAGGCGTTCGTCGCCGAGCAGGTGCTTGCCCTTGCGAAGGCGGTCGAGAACGCCTTTCGTTATCGTGGGGTCGAGCAGGTTCTGACCGGCGCCGACGGCCCGAATGGCCCGCACCAGGTCACCACCCTTCACCTGCTTGAGCACGTATCCGGCCGCCCCGGCCATGATCGAAGCGAAGAGCGCCTCGTCATCGGCAAAGGTCGTCAGCATCAAAACCTGGGTGTTGGGGAAGCGGGCGCGAATCTCCCGCGTGGCGTCGATCCCGCTACCGTCTGGGAGCCGGATATCCATGACGACGACATCGGGTCGCACCCACTCCACACGCTCAATGGCCTCGCGTACCCCTCCGGCCTCGCCGGCGATGGTCAGGCCTTCTTCTTCCGCCAGGAGGGCCTTGATTCCGTCGCGGACCACTTCGTGATCGTCGACGATCATGATCCGCAGCGGTATGAGGGTATAGGGGCCGACGTGCGCCTGCATAGCGGCCTCATGTTGGCCTGAGCGGGCGATTCCAATCAGGGCCGCAGGTCCCGAGATGAGCGGGACGTCAGAGGGGAATGGCGATCTGGACGGTCGTGCCCTCTCCGGCCTTGCTTTCAATGTCGACCCGCCCACCAATGGCAACCCCCCGGTCCTTGAGATTCCGCAGCCCGAGGCCGATCTGGGGGGCCGTCGGGTCGAACCCCCGCCCGTCGTCGTCAATCTCCAGGATGGCTTCTTCGCCATCTCGATGAAGGCTGACTCGACAGGTCGTCGCCTGCGCGTGCTTGCCGACGTTGGAGAGAGCCTCACGCGTGAGCTGAACCAGGTCGGCCGCACGGGGCGCGAGCTCTGCCGCTATTGTTCCGTCGATGTCGGTCACCGTGGTCACGCCGGTCTTTTCTCCAAACTCTCGAGCCAGGTCCTCGAGAGCCTGCTCGAGCTGGCGATCAGCGAGGATTCCGGGGCGAAGGCCAAAGATGTAGTTGCGCAGGTCGCGAATGGCCCGGTCGATCTCGGATACCGCCGCCTCGAGCCGCGTTTCGATCTCTGGATCGCGGCTTCGGACCGCCGTCGCCTGCAAGCCCATCCCCACGGAGAACAATGACTGGATAACGCCGTCATGCAGCTCGCGGCCGATTCGCTCACGCTCATCGAGCAGGCTGAGGCGGTTCAGCTCGGCCTGCGCCCGGCCATACTCGAGTGCGACCGAGGCCTGGTCGGCAAACGTCTCCACCAGCCGGACGGCTTCATCGTCAAAGGCAGCACCGGCGATGGGGTTGGAAACCGTCAGCGTGCCGAACGGCTGGCCTCGAAGAACCAGGGGCACGAGCACCATCGGCCCCATATTGCCCAGAGAGATCATCGGCTGATACGTCCGACTGTTCCTGGAGGCATCCGCAAGGACTGCCGGCCGGCCGCTTCGAATGACATCTCCGGAGACGGACCCCTCGATCGGGATCGGCAAACCTACCAGCTCCGCAGCATGCGCCCCGTCGGCCACCCTGATCGTTAACGGGTCGCCCCGGCCGCTGCCCGCCGGCGCGACGATGGTCGCCGTCGCCGCGTTCACAAGTTCTCGAGCGCGGTGGACGACGATCTGCAGCACGCCGTCGCCCTCCGTCCCTGCGAGGATCGCCGAGCTGATTTCCCGAACCGCCTCCAGCCACTGGCCTCGTCGCCGGGTCTCTTCGTAGAGTCGTGCGTTCTCGATGGCCACCCCGGCATGAGTCGCTAGCACCACGACCGCCGCTTCGTCCTCGGCATCGAACTCCCGTGCTCCCTGCTTCTCGGTGAGGTAGATATTGCCGAAGACCTTCCCACGCCCTCTCACCGGGGCGCCGAGGAAAGACTGCATCGGCGGATGGTTAGGTGGGAAGCCAACGTGGCGTGGGTCGTCGGCGATGACCCGAAGCCGCAAAGGCTTGGCATCTCTGATCAGGACGCCAAGGATCCCCTCTCCGACGGGCAGGGGTCCGATCGCCTGCCGATCCTCAGGCGTGATGCCGGTCGTGATGAAGTCCAGGAGCCGGCCGTCCGCACCGACGACTCCGAGGGCCCCGTATCGCGCGTCGGTCAGTTTGACCGCCAGCTCGATGATCCGTTGCAGCACAACATCAAGCGACAGGTCCGACGCGAGGACGAGCGCGGACTCGAGCAGCTGGTCCTTCCGATCCTTGCTAGTCATTCGCGGCCTGCCCTAACGCGCACCGATGGGTCGCTTCGGGACAGGCATTTCCAGTCGAACGCGGGCGTCGACGACGACCGCGCCGTGCTCTCCGACCATGACCGGATTGCAATCGAGCTCGGCGATTTCTGCGTGGCCCTCCACCATGGCGCTGATCCGCAGCATCAGCTCCTTCAAGGCGCCGACGTCCGCTTTGGGAGCGCCGCGGTAACCGTCCAGGAGTGGGAAGGTCTTGAGCGACCGCACCATCTCGTCCGCGTCCAGCTCAGACAGCGGTGTGATCCGGACGGCGATGTCCTTGAGCAGTTCCGCCGTCGTGCCGCCCGCTCCGCAGGCCAGGACCGGCCCGAACAGCCGATCATTGACGACGCCGACCAGCATCTCGACGCCGTCGCCCACCATCGCTTGTACCTGGAACCCGGAAAGCTCGTGGCCCCGGTGGGCGATTCGCGTCATCATCTCGCGGGCTGCGTCCTCGATGTCATCGGTGGTCAGGCCAAGACGGACGCCGCCGGCGTCTGACTTATGGAGCAGCGTGGGCGCCATCGCCTTGAGCGCGAGCCGTCCCCCCATCTCCGCCGCAGCATCCCGTGCCTGGACTGGCGTCGAGACGAAGCGAGCTGAGGCAAGCGGTATCGCGTAGCAGCTCAACAATTGTTGCGTTTCCTCCCCCGTCAGCCATCGGGCCCCGGTGGCCAGCACTGAAGAGAGGACCCCGGCAGCCTCGTCCGGCCGGACATTGGGGAAGTCGCGAAACGTCCCTTCAGGTCGATGCCGCCACTCGCCATAGACGGCCGATTGGGCAAGCGCGCGCGCCGCGTCTTCGGGAAACTGGTAGGAGGGGATGCTGACGTTGGTCCCTTTCAATTCTTCCGGCACCCCGTGCGCCGACATGAAGACGGTGACGAGTGGGATCGGCCGGGGCAACGCGTCCGCGGCGTCGCGAATGGCGCGTGCGACGTCTGCCGCCAGCGTGACTAGCGGGGGAATGAAGATGACGACGATCGCGTCGATACTGTCTGACGCTGCCACTACCTGGATCACCCGCCGGTAGTCGTCGGCCGAGGCGGCGGCGATCATATCGATCGGGTTGCGGACCGAAGCCTGAGGAGGAAGGAATTGCCGAAGTCCGGCAGTGACGTCGTCGGGAAGGGGAGGCACGATCAGGCCTTCCGCCTCGCAGGTGTCCGCGCAGAGAATGCCTGGGCCGCCGCCGTTCGTGATGATGGCGACCCGGTTTCCCGCTGGCGCCGGCTGGTTGGACAGCAGCGCGGCGACGTCGAAGAGTTCGGCCAGGGTATCGGTCCGGATGACACCCGCCTGGCGGAAGAGCGCATCGACGGTGGCGTCCGAGGCCGAGAGCAGCGCACCGGTATGTGACGACGTCGCCCGGGCGCCGGCGGCGGAGCGGCCACTCTTGACGGCGATGATGGGCTTGGTCCGCGCGACGCGGCGGGCGATCCGGGCAAACTTGCGCGGGTTCCCAAACGATTCGAGATAGAGCAGCACGAGGTTGGTGTGCGGATCGGTCTCCGCGTACTGGAGGACGTCGTTGCCGGAAAGGTCAGCCTTGTTGCCCGCGGAGATGAACCAGGACAACCCGAGGCCAAGGGTCTTGGCGTAGTCGATCACCGCCAGGCCGAGGGCTCCGCTCTGCGACATGAAGCCGACGCGGCCGCGCGGGGGAGTCGATGGCCCAAACGTTGCATTCATTGAGACGTCGGGCGCGGTGTTGATCACGCCCATGCAGTTCGGCCCCACCATTCGCATCCCGGCTTCCCGACAGACCGCGAGCAGGTCGGCCTGCCGGCCGACGCCCTCATCGCCTGACTCGGCGAACCCGGAGGAGATCACGACCAGGCTCTTGACGCCTTTCTTCGCGCACTCGCGTGCGGTGTCGACGACGTGGATGGCGGGTACCGCAATTACGGCCAGGTCGACGGGACCCGGGATATCGATAACTGTCGGATACGCCACGACAGATTGGACGACGGGGGCGGAGGGATTGACGGGATAGACCGGGCCGTTGAAACCGTTGCCGACCAGGTTGTGGAAGAGCTCCGCGCCGATTGTGCCGCGGGTGCGGGAAGCGCCGATGACGGCCACCGACCGCGGCGCAAGGACATGCTCGAGCGCCGCCGTGGCCGCCATCTGGTCACGCCGCGCGAACCGCCCAATCGCCTCCGGGAGTAGGGAGGTTGGGAACTCAATCTCGATGACGCCCGCCGAGGCGTGGGTCGAAACCTTGAAGCCGCTCTCGCGGAATACCCCGATCATGCGATGGTTTTCCGACAAGACGGAGGCATCGAACGTGGTGACCCCGACCGCGTGAGCGATCTCGGCCAGCTGGCCCAAGAGGATGGTCGAAATGCCGCGGCCCTGGAACGTGTCAGCCACGGCGAAGGCGACTTCCGCCCGGTCCCCCTTGCTGCGGACATAGCCGGCCTGAGCGACGATGGTGGGCTCGGCGCCGACGAGGGCAACCAGGTTGCAGCGTTCGTGGACGTTGGAGATGGCTGCCCGGCGAGCTGCTTCCGTCAGATTCGGCGCGCCGGAAAAGAAGCGGAAATACCGCGATTCGTCGGAGAGTTCCTCTAGGAACGCGAGGATTAACGCCTCGTCGCCGGCCCGGGTCGGCCGAACGTGAACGGTGGATCCGTCTCGCAAGACGACGTCCGTTTCCAGCGCCGGTGTCCTGGGCGCGACCGGGATCGCTTTGCCCACGGCATGAATGCTAGGCGCCCGGGGGGTCCCGGTCCGATCGGGCCGATGTGCCCTATGTGTTTGACCTGCTGCGGAGCTAGCGTCATGGAATGAGCGCACGGTCGATCCGATGAAGGTCCGCCGGCTCGTCGACTCGGGCGTCGCCATGGTCGCGTTGGCCCTTGCGGGCCTCCTGGTTGGGGCGGTCGCCTGGGTGCTGGGGTGGCGGTCGGCTGCCGACCTGGCCTGGGCGGTCACCACGGCAATCGCGGTGCCACCGGTTGCTATCTCGCTCCTGCAGCGACTGCGTCACGGCTCGCTCGGCGTTGATCTGATTGCGTTACTCGCCCTGGGCGGCGCGCTCGCCTACCACCAGTACGTGGCAGGTGCGCTGATCTCCCTGATGTTCGCGACCGGCCAGGCGCTCGAAGCCTACGGCGGGGCGCGCGCTCGGGCCGAGCTGACCGCCCTGCTTGCCCGCGCCCCACGAACCGCTCACCGCTACGCGGGACCCGCCATCGAGACCGTGCCGGTCGATGCGATCCGGCGGGACGATCGGCTGCTCGTGGCCGTGGGGGAAGTGCTCCCGGTCGACGGGGTCGTGCTCGCGATACCGGCCGTGATCGACGAGTCGGCGCTCACCGGCGAGGCGGCGCAGGTGCATCGCGAGCCTGGCGAGAGGGTGCTGAGCGGCAGCGTCAACGCGGGCGCGCCGTTCGACTTGTTGGCCACGGCCTCGGCCGGAGAAAGCACCTATGCCGGCATCGTGCGGTTGGTCCGTGACGCTGAGGCCTCGAAGGCGCCGTTCGTCCGGCTTGCCGACCGGTATGCCGTGATCTTTCTGCCCCTGACGCTCGTGCTTTCCGCCCTGGCCTGGATCCTTTCGGGCGACCCCGTTCGGGCGCTGGCCGTGCTCGTGGTCGCGACTCCATGTCCATTGCTGCTGGCCGCGCCGGTCGCGATCGTGTCGGGCATGTCGAGGGCCGCCGCGGCCGGCATCATCATCAAGAGTGGCGGTGCATTGGAAGCCCTCGCCCGGGCGAAGCTGCTCTTCATCGACAAGACCGGCACCGTCACGACCGGTGTCCCGGCCCTCGGGGGAACCGTTGCCTTCGGCGACCTGGACCCCGACACCATCCTGCGCCTGGCCGCCTCCCTCGAGCAAGCGTCCTCGCATGTGCTGGCCGAGGCGATTGCGAAGGGAGCGTGCGAGCGCCATCTTGTATTGGTGGCTCCGCGCGATGTTCGAGAGGACCCCGGCTATGGCGTTCGTGGGCTGGTCGATGGCCGGCTGGTCGCTGTTGGACGGCGCAACTGGGTCGTGGCCGAGCAAGCGACAGCCCCGAACGCGCGCGCCGCAGAGGAGCGGGTTGCGGTTCAGGGGGCGTCCACGGTCTTCGTCGCCGTCGACGGAACCATGGCGGGGATGTTATGGCTGACCGATCCCATCCGGCCGGATGCCGCCGCGACCATCCAGGCGCTGCGCGATGCCGGGGTGCGCCGGGTCACGATGATCAGCGGCGACCATGCCAGCGTGGCGGCCCGAATCGGCGCGGCCCTCAAGGTGGACGCCGTCCTGGCCGAGCAGTCTCCGGCCGACAAGATCGAGGCGGTGCGCGCCGCCCGAGCAGAGGGGACGACCGTGATGGTTGGCGATGGCATCAACGATGCCCCGGCGCTGGCGGCGGCCGACGTCGGCGTCGCGATGGGCGCGCGGGGGGCAACCGCGTCATCGGAGGCGGCCGATGTGGTACTGCTGGTCGACCGGCTGGACCGGCTGGCTCTGGCCATGGCCATCGCGCGCCGGAGCCGAGGGATTGCGGTGCAGAGCGTCGTCGCTGGCATGGGCCTGTCGCTGATCGCCATGGCCATCGCAGCAGCAGGATGGCTGCCGCCGGCGCCGGGCGCCCTCCTCCAGGAGGGCATCGACATCGCCGTCATCCTCAACGCCTTGCGGGCGCTCCAAGGCGAGAAGCCGGACGAGCCGCGGCGCCAGGTTCAGGCGCCAGGCGTTGTCGTGTGGCGCGCCAGGTAGGCGGCGGCTTCCGCGCGGCGGGCGACCTCGAGCTTCGAGAGGATGCTGGTCACATAGTTCTTGACCGTCTTTTCGGCCAGGTGCAGCTTCTCGCCGATCTCCCGATTCGTCTTCCCGGCGGCGATCAGTTCGAGAATCCGCTCTTCCTGGGCCGAGAGGCGCGCCAGCCGTTCGTCCTTTAGCAGATGCTTGCCCTTTCGGATCCGATCCAGCAGACCCTTGGTTACGGCGGGATCGAGCAAACTCTCGCCACGACCGACCGTCTGGACGGCCCGGACGAGGTCGGCGCCCTTGATCTGCTTCAGGACATATCCGGCGGCTCCGGCCATGATCGAAGCGAAGAGCGCCTCGTCGTCCGAGAAGGTGGTCAGCATCAGGACCTGGGTGTTGGGTAGACGCGCCCGAATTTCCCGGGTGGCCTCGATCCCGCTCCCATCCGGCAGGCGGACGTCCATGATGACGACGTCGGGCCGAGCCCACTCGGCCCGTTCGATGGCGTCCTTGACGGTGCCCGCTTCACCGACCACGGAGACGTCGGGCGTTTCTTGGAGAAGGGCCTTGATGCCATTGCGCACGACTTCGTGGTCATCGACCAGGACCACACGGAGAGGCATGGCGCTCACGGCGAGCCTATCTTCGCAGAAAGCCGGGCAAATCCA
>DATBYU010000185.1:0-12181 GCA_036513555.1 Candidatus Dormiibacterota bacterium
AGGACGCGGCCGACGCGCATGTCGACGCGCTCGAAATCGGCAATGTCGATCGTCGAGTCCTCGCCCAACATTGCCTAGTGTAGTGTGCCCAAGGTATGCCGCTCACACCGCAGGAGATGCGAGCGCTGTTTCCGATCGCCACTCGCTATGCGTACCTCGATCATGCGGCGAATGCACCACTGGCGACGCCGGTGCGTTCCACGATGGAGGTCTACCTCTCCCGTATGACGGAGGAGCCCTTCGACTTAGCCCACTGGGAGCGGCTCCGCGCTCAGGTTCGCACGCGGATCGCGGAGTTGCTGTCGGTCCCTCCGGAGTCGATCACCTTTACCAAGAACACGACGGCAGGGCTTGGTCTGGTCGCGGCCGGCCTCGACTGGGAGGTCGGGGACAACATCGTTGGCGTGCACCGCGAGTTCCCCTCCAACATCTACCCCTGGATGGCCCTCAAGCGAAAGGGCGTCGAGCTCCGTCTCTATCAGGCGGACCAAGGCCGGATCGACGTCAAGGCAGTGGTGCGACTCTGCGATCGGCGCACGCGCGTGCTGGCGATCAGCGCGGTCCAGTTCTGGAGCGGGTTTCGGATCGACCTTGGCGCCCTGGCCACGGCGTTGCGCGGTCGCGACGTCCTGCTCGTGGTGGATGCGGTTCAGGCGGTCGGGGGCCTCCAGCTGGACCTGTCCCGGACACCCGTCGACTTTCTGGCGGCAGGAGCGCACAAGTGGTTGCTCGGTCCGATGGGTGTGGGCTTTGCCTATGTCGGACCGCGCATGCTGGAGCGATTGAACCCTGTGATCATCGGACCTGAGAGCGTGGTCCGCGAGCGGGAGTACGTCGACTACGACCTCACATTCAAACCCGGGGCCCGCCGCTTCGAGGAGGCCGCCCCGAACTATCCGGGCATTCTCGGCATGGGAGCCGCCGTCAATCTCCTGCTTCGGTGCGGTGTGCCGGAGGTCGAACACGTCGTGCTGCGCCTTGCCGATCGCCTACGTGACGAGCTGCCCAGCAGGGGCTACGTGCTGGTGCTGAAACCTTCGGCGCCGTCCGAACGTTCCGGCATCGTGTCCTTTCGTCATCCACGGATGGTGCCCGCCGAACTACACACGCGCTTGCGTGAGGCGGGCGTCATCATCGCGCTGCGTGGTGACTTCCTGCGGGCCTCACCTCACTACTACAACAGCGATGAAGATCTCGATCGCCTGCTCGAGGCACTGCCCCAATGACCTTCTGGCAGAACATCAAGCGCGAGCTTGGCCGCGAAACCCAACCGGTCGACACCGTGGTGCGGCTCATCATCCTGGAACGCGCCATCCGGGGCAGCCTGGTGTTCATCCTGGGCGTTGCCCTGCTGACCCGGAGCCGCAGCGTCGTGTCGCTGGTGCGCCTGTGGGTGACCGAGCTCGATGTCAATCCGGAACGGCGCGTGATTCCGCGTCTCCTCATCACCGTGCTTCGTCCGATCGGACAATTTTCAACGCGCACCGTGGTGCTCATCGGGATCGGCGCGCTGCTCTTCGGGATGCTTGAGCTGACGGAAGCGATCGGACTGGCGCGGCGGCGGCGCTGGGCCGAGTACCTCACGGTGATCGCGGGTTGCATCGGCATCCCGCTCGAGGTTTCCGAAGTAGTGGCTAAGCAAACACCGGTCCGCATCAGCATCCTGCTGATCAACGTGGCGATCGTGATCTACCTCGCCTGGCAGAAGCATCTCTTTGGTCTGCGCGGTGGCGTCGCGACCGAGACCGAGACGAGCTAGCGGCTTAAAGGGATGCCGACGCCGGACACGCCGAGCGGCTCGGCGTGGCGAGTGAGCATGCCGACCACGAAACCGAGCACGCGATCGGCGGACGGGCCGTCCGATATGGTGGCGAGCAGGGTCGGCTCGGGGTTCTTGAAGGCGCCGAGCAATCCTGCGCGGGCGGCGCGGCTGAATCCGGGGGTGCCGGCCGGCACGAAGGTCACCCGGATCTTGGTGTAACGATCGCCGGCATGCACGAGCGTGAACGGTGCCAGCTTCTGCACCTGCCAGGCGCGGATTTCTTCATTCTTCAGGCGCCGCTTGAGGGTGGCGATGAATTTCTTGCCGCCGGGGTCTTTGTCGGCGTAAATCGCGACCTGCACGCCCACATGATACCTAGTGTCGCGCCGACAGACTGACTAGGTTTTGCCCAGGTTCTCGAAAAAGCGCCGCATCGCGGCCCGAACCGGCTGGGGCTCGCCCTGGTGGTCGATCCCGGCGGCGACCGCGTCATGCCCGCGGAGGGCGCGCAGCTCCGCCCGGTTCTGTTGCCAGACGACCCAGATGCGCTGAACGGCGGTGAAGTTGGTGCCGACCGCCAGGATAAGCAGTGCCACCGTCAAGGGCGACCAGGACCCGAGCCTGATGCCGATTGATTCCAGCAGCAATCCCGCCACGATGATCACCACCCGCTCGGGCCGGGCAAGGATCCCCACGTCGCAGGTGAAGCCCAGGCTCTGGGCCCGCGCCCGAACGTAGCTCACCAGGAACGACCCGGCCAGTGCGATCAACACGATGATCGGCCTGAGTCCGTCGTGGTGCTGGAGGAAATAGATCAGAATGCCGAGGTACACGACGCCTTCCGAGTAGCGGTCGACCGTGGAGTCGAGGAAGGCCCCGTAGCGGTAGACCTTGCCCGAGGCCCGAGCGAGCGCCCCGTCGAAGATGTCGAAGAAGCCGGCGACCATCAGCACGAGGCCGCCCAGCAGCAGCTGGTTGACTGCGACCAGCGCGGCGCCGACCCCAGTGATCAGCAGGCCGAACAGGGTCAGCATGTTGGGCGTGATCGGAGATTCCCGGAAGATGCCGATGCCGCGCTCCGCCCAGCGGCGCACCCAGGCCTGGAATTTCTGGGTAAACATCAGCGCGGGCTCAGGCTCGGCTCCAGCCGCACCGAGGGCGCCGGCTTGGCCTGCTCGCGAGCCTGCTTGTAGACGTCGGTCACCTGGTCGATGACGCGTTCCCAGTCGTAGCGCCCAGCGGTGAGCAGCCCGGCCTGCCCCATTTCCTGGCGCAGGGCCGCGTTGTTGATCAAGGTCTGCAGCGCGTACTCCAGCTGGCGGCGGCTCTTGCGCTCGACCAGCAAACCCTCACGGCCGTGGGTCACGACTTCCTTGAAGCCGTCGATACTGGTGGCGACGATTGCCTTCCCGGAGGCCATCGCCTCCAACAGGACGATGCCGAAGCTCTCGTCCCCGGTCGCCGGGCTGCAGAAGATGTCGCAGCTGGCGTAGTAACGAGGCAGATCTTCCGGGGAGACGTAGCCAGCCATGACCACGTCGTCGAGCTGTTTGCGCGCGAGAAAGTTGCCGTACCAGCGCCGCAGCGGCCCATCGCCAACGATGATCAGTCGCAGCTTCGGATACTGCGGCTTCAGCTGGGCGAAGGCACGCAGCAGGTAGCCGAGGCCCTTGCGGTATTCGAGCCGGCCGACGAACAACAGGTTGACCATGCCGTCCCGCAATTCCTGGTAGGGCAGCTGATTCTGGAAGCGGCTCACGTCGATGCCATTCGGTATCACGCGGTAATCACCCGGGAAATAGTGCCGCACGAACTCCCGCGCCGGGTTCGACACCGCGATCCGCACATTCAGCCGGCGCACATAGCGCTTGAGCAGGGGCTTTCCGTAGTAGTAGCCGATGTTGGAGCGGGCGAACGCGTGGAAGGTGCCGACGTTGCAGGTCTTGGAGTAGCGCAGGGCGGTCACCGGCAGGACCGGCATCAGCGGCTCGTGATAGTGGATCACGTCGAACCCGCTGTCACGCACGTAGTGTTTGATGCGGTTGGTGAGGTGCAGGCTGACGGTGATCCGGGCGACCGAGCCGTGCATTGGGATCGGGAAGGGCCGGCCGACCCGAATGAAGTCGCTGTCGCGCTCGGCCAGCTCACGGTCGGAGCAGGGCGCGAACACGGTAACGTCGTGGCCGCGCCGCCGGAGCCCGGCAGCCAGGTGACGGACGTGCTCGGTCACGCCGCCTGGATGGGCGTAGTCGTAGGCGGAAACGAGGGCGATTTTCATCTCAATCCCCTCCCCCTCTGGGGGAGGGCAGGGTGGGGGCGATGCTTCCCCTCATCGCGTCAACCCTTGGCGAACGCGCGGACGGCTGACCGACCCATGCGAGCCCAATTGCGGCCGATCCGCCGGAACTTGAGCTGCGCGATTCGACGATGCGTGATGAAATCCCAGTACTCGCCGAAGGCCTTCGTCTGGCTGCTAAGGATTGCCTTGCGCATGTCCTGCGCAGTCTTGCCGGGAAAAGCCGTGAACCCGGTGCCGATTCCCTCCAGGTGATGGCTGTCGGAGCAGCCGACCTCCGGCAGGTGAAACCGCGTCCGGTTGAGCCGGTCGATCTTGGCGGCGCAGGTCCGTCCGGCAACCGACGGGTTGAAGGTCTCAACGGCGTCGAAGTAGATCTCCGGCGATGCGTTTTTCATGATGCCGTCGAATGACCGGAAGCCGATGCTGCGGGTGAGCATCGAGAACGGGTGGACGGCGATCGCCAGCCCGCCCTGCTCGTGGATCTTGGCGATGGTCCAATCGAGCGGACGCCACATCGGGATCGGCTTCTCGATGAACAAGCCCAGCAGGTGACCATGCAGCGTCGTGATCTCGCAGCCCGGCAGGATCTCGAACTTGTACTCGTTGGCCAGCTCCATGGCCTGGTAGCTGCCGGTCAACCGGTCGTGGTCGGTGATGGAGATGACGTCCAAGTCGGTACGATCCCGGACGTAATTCAGTACCTCTCGGACGGTGGCCGTCCCATCGTTGAGGGACGTATGCATGTGGAAATCCGCTTTGCCCACGAACTCCTCCTTAATCGCCCACAGCGGCTTGCGCCGGCGGTGACGGAATCGTGACGACCGGGACGACGGGCTTCTCCGGCCAGATGGGCTCGAGGACGTGCCACTGGTCGGGATACCTCTTTATATACCGTTCAAACGTCGCCAGGATCTGTTCCATGGCACTTCGAACGTCGGCGGCGTGATCTTCACTTGGGGTGAGAAACAACGGTGGGTCGCCGATGGCGATATAGGCGTCGTTCTCGTCGCGGATGCAATAGGCCGGCAGGATGGGAGCGCCGGTCTTGAGCGCGATCTCGACTGGCCCGGTCGGAAAGGAGGTGAGCCGGCCGAAGAACTTGAATCGCTGGCCGGTGTTCAGGATGTCCCGATCCATCGCGAGAACCACCATCCGATGATCTTTCAGCATTCGCATGATGTCGCGAGCCCCGGTGCGGCTCAGCGGGATGATCCGGAGGTTCATTTTCGAGCGGACACGCGAGATGTGATCGAAAAGCCGGCGCGGCTCGATCTGCTCCACCATGACCCCGATCTCACCGAAGGTGGCGGCCCAGCTGGCAGCGGCCAGCTCCCAGGATCCCATGTGCGGCGCAACGACGATCACCCCCAGGCCACGCGCCATCGCGGCGTCGAGGTTCTCAAGGCCGTACGGAGTCAAGAGTCCACCAAGTCGGCGACGGTCCATCCGCGGAATCTTGAAGAAATCGATCCAGGCCTTGGTGTAATTGAGCCAGTTGCGCCAGGCGAGCTTGCGCAGCTGTGGGCCAGGCATGTCGGGCAAGACGTGGTGCAGGTTCGACTCGAGCGCCCGCCGCTGACGGCTCAGCAGAGGGAAGGCCAGCGTGCTGACGACCACGCCGACCGCGTAGGCAAGCCGCCTCGGCAGCCGGGCAATCACACCCTCGATCAGCCGAAAGCCGAGATAGGTGATCACGACGGGTCGAGCACCGGTTGCATCGGCGGGCCGGGAGGCTGCGGCGCCTGCTCCGGCCGCCAAACGGGAAGGAAGACGAGCCACTGGTCGGGTTCGCGGCGGATGATCCGCTCGAAGAACTGCACGATCCGCTCGGTGGTTACCTGGATGTCGCGCGGCGTGTCGCCGGTCCGGCTCACTTCGATGGGCGCCTCGATCTCGGCGACATACACGTTATCGGTCTGGCGCCGGCACCAGACCGGCAGAATCGGCGCGCCAGTCTTCAACGCAATGGCCGCCGGGCCCGAGGGGAACAGCGCCGGCCGGTTGAAGAACGGCACCCGGACGCCACGGTCACCACTGTACAGGTCGCTCGCGAGGGCCACCAGTTCATTGCGAGCCAGCGCCTTGAGGATCTGGCGGGGGCTTCCCGGACCCAGCGGAATCATTTTCATGCCGATCCGCTCGCGGGACGCAATCATCAGCTCGTTGATGCCGCCGCTGGGAAGATCACTGGTTACTGCGCTGATCGGATACCCATAGACCGCCGCCGCGGCCGCCAGGATGTCCCAGTTGGAGACGTGGGCCGTCACGACGATGGCGCCCTTGCCTTGGGCTAAGACCCGATCGATCTGCTCGCGACCGTTTGGCCGGACCATGCGGCGAATCTCCTCGGGTTTGAGCGTGTCCATCAGCATGAAGTCGGCGAACATCTTGAAGTAATTGCCAAAGGCGTGATGGGCGGTGCGCTTGACCTGGGGGTCGTTCCAGGGCAGCCCGAGCACCTGGGCAAAGTTTTCGAAAGCAACGCGGCGCCGGCGCGGCATCAAGTAAAAGGCACAGCGGCCGGTGACCGCCGCCAGCGGGTAGCGAACCCGCGGCGGCAGCGCCCGCATGACCCAATTCCCCAGCCTGAAGAGGCGAGGAAGGAACATTAGCGGCGGGAAGACGCTTCGGACGCGGGCACCGCCGGAACGGCGGCTGCGGTTTCCCCGTTGACGGTGGTGTCGGCGATAAAGGCTTCCGTCAATTGATGTGCGACCCCATCCGTGTACTGCACCGGCGGCGACTTCATAAAGTATGACGAAGGCCCCTCGAGCGCCCCGCCCAGCTTCCGGTCGAGGCCGAGCTTGCAGCAGCGAATGGCATCGATCACCACCCCGGCCGAGTTCGGGGAGTCCCAAACTTCGAGTTTCAGCTCGACGTTGAGTGGCACGTCGCCAAAGGAGCGACCCTCCAGCCGGATATAGGCCCACTTGCGGTCGCCGAGCCAGGGCACGTAATCCGACGGGCCGATGTGGATGTTGTCGGCGCCGATATCCGTCTTCATCTGCGACTTGACGCTGTTCGTTTTGGAGATCTTCTTCGAAACCAGGCGTTCCCGTTCGAGCATGTTGAGGAAGTCGGTGTTGCCGCCGAAGTTCAGCTGGTAGGTCCGCTCCAGCTTGACGCCTCGGTCCTCGAAGAGCCGGGTCAGGATGCGATGGACGATGGTCGCACCGACCTGCGACTTGATGTCGTCACCGATGATCGGGATGCCGCGCTTCTCGAAGCGTCCGCGCCAGTAGGGTTCGCGCGCCAGGAATACCGGCATGCAGTTCACGAATGCGCAGCCGGCCTCGAGCACCTGCTCCGCGTACCACTTCACGGCTTCCTCGCTGCCGACGGGCAGGTAGTTCACCACGACGTCGGTTTTGGTGGCTTTGAGGATGCCGACGATGTCGGCGGTCGGACCGGGGGCCTTGGTGATGATCTCGGACAGGTACTTGCCCAGCCCGTCATGGGTCATGCCTCGCTCGACCTTGACACCCAGGTGGGGCACCTCGGAGAACTTCACCGTGTTGTTGTGGCCCGCGAAGATGGCGTCGGCCAGGTCCTTGCCGACTTTCTCCTTGTCGATGTCGAAGGCGGCCGAGAACTCGATGTCACGGATGTGATAGCCACCCAGTTCGACGTGCATCAGCCCGGGAATCGAGGCGCCGGGCTTTGCATCCTTGTAATACTCGACGCCCTGGACCAGCGACGATGCGCAGTTGCCTACGCCCAGGATTGCCACCCGCACCTTCCGCCGTGACCGCGAACTCGTCTTCAGGGCGGTTCCGGTCGACGCCTTGCCGTTGTGTCGACTGCCGTTCTTGCTTGTTGCCATCGCTTACTACACCTCGCTCCATTCATGTTGCAGCGCCCGAACCCGTGGCCGGGGCGCGATCAGGGTCGTCAGTTCTCGATGGAAGGCACTGAGGCCTTCCCGGTTGAGTGAGTAGTAAACGGCCCGTCCCACCCGATGGGCGCGCACCAGCTGGCCTCGCCGCAGCATCCGCAGGTGCCAGCTCAGTCGTGGCTGGCTGATTCCGATCGCCTCGGCGAGCTCGAGCACCGTGATCTCCGGGATCCCGGCCAGGAACTGCAGGATGCGAAGGCGGGTGACGCTCGCCAGCGCCTGGTAATGGGCGCGGAACTCCCGCAGTGAGGGATTAGTAAGCAGTGTTGGAGAGGCCATATAAAGGATTCTTTATGGATTATAGCAGGCCTTATTCATCTCTATTAGGCAGTGTGCGTGCGTCAGCAAGGAGTCGTCGCGCCTAGCGCGCGACGCAGTCGCTAGTGGGTCAGCAGGTACCGGGACATTCGTGGGCAAATTCGCAATCGGTCTGGAAGCGGCATTCGTTGATGCCTTTCAGGCCTTTGGCGACCACTGCCTGCAATTCCCGGATCTTGCTCTGCTTCTGGGTGTCTTCCGCATCCATCAGTGTGCTGCTATGACGTGGGCTTCGACGCGACTGACGACGGACGACGATGTCTCCAAGATTGACAGCTTCGCTGTCGGAAACGCCAACAGCATAGGAGTGGCCTGAGGCAGGGTCAAGAAAGACTTGTTAAGGTGGCTAGGCAATGCCAGCATCCCGAACGCGTCGAGCACCGACCACGATCGTGCGCGGATTCGCCGCGATCACTGGTCATCAGCGGGCCATCAGCATCCTGCGTGCGCAGCAGGCGGCCGGTCGGCTCGCGCATGCCTTTTGTCTCATCGGTGAAGAGGGGATAGGCAAAACTGCCGTAGCGCGTGCGCTGGCGGAAGAGCTCCTGCTGGGCGAGGGTCAGCCATCACGGCTCGAGGTGCATCCCGACTTCTGGTGCGATGACCGGCCTGAGGCGATCAGCATCGACGAGATCCGGTTTCATCCCGAAGGGGGTGCGCCCGCGCACGACCAGTCCTTACAGCAGTTCTTGAGCCTGAAGCCATTCGTTGCTCCTCTTCGGGTCGCGCTGCTGGCCAACGCCGAGCGGATGACCGAAGCTGCCCAGAATTGCCTCCTGAAAACACTCGAGGAACCGCCCCCCAACACCGTCCTGGTGCTGACCACCGCCTATCCTGACCACCTCCTGTCCACGTGTCTCTCGCGCTGTCAGCTGATTGCGTTGTCGCCGGTCGGCCGGCCGGCACTGGCGGAGTTCATCAAGGCGCGGCATAACGACGAGGCGGAAGCCGAAGCCCTGGCCGGCCTGGCCCACGGCCGACCCGGCTGGGCTGTGCGGGCACTGACGGATCGGGATTGGGCGTTGCGGCTGGACCGCTGGGCCGACGAGCTGGCGGCGCTGGCGTTCGAGGATGCCGATGGGGTGCTCAGTTACGCCGCCCGCTTCGGGCAGGGACCGCAGGCGGAGATGCGGGTGGTCGCCTCGGACGCGCTTTACGGCTTCACAGCGTTTCTGCGGGACGCGATGCTGCTCCGCGCCGGCCTCCTACGGCCGATGCCGCCGGCCCGGCAGTCCTCGCTGGAGTCGTGGATCGCGCGCGTATCGGCAGACGACGTCCGCGCGGCGCTGGCAGCGGCCCAGCGAACCCAGTTGCTGATCGATCAGAATGTGAATCCGCGGCTCGCCATGGAAGTCATGCTGCTCGACCTTCGTGTCCGGCGTCCCAAATGAGCCGTGTCTTCGTCACGCTGCCCCTGCCATCGCCCGGCATCGACATGCTCAAACAGCGGTTCGAGGTCACCATGATGGAGGCGGAAGGGATGCCGCCCGAGGTGCTCAAGAAGCATGTTGCCGAAGCAGACCCGGTCGGAATCATCGGCATGGTCAACGTACCGATCACCGAGGAGATCATGGCGGCGGCACCGCACCTCCGCGTGGTGGCGAACTACGCCGTCGGCTACAACAACGTTGATGTCGCGGCGGCTACACGTCGCGGCGTCCTGGTCACGAACACGCCCGGCGTGCTGACCGACGCCACCGCCGACCTGGCGTTCGCCCTCATCCTTTCTGTGGCCCGTCGGGTCGTGGAGGCCGATCGCTTCCTTCGAGAGGGGAAGTTCAACGGCTGGAAGGCCGACCTCCTGCTCGGCACCGATGTCTATGGCCGGGTGCTGGGCATCATCGGCTTCGGTCGCATCGGGCAGGCAGTGGCACGGCGCGGGCTGGGCTTCAACATGTCGATTCTCTATTCGGATGCCCGCCGGGCAAGCCCCGAGGTCGAGTCGGAGCTGCGCGCCCAGTACGTGCCGCTCGATGAGCTGCTGCGCAAGGCCGACTACGTGACGATTCACGCCGACTTGAATGACCAAACTCGCCACCTCATCGGCGAGCGCGAGTTGAAGCTGATGGGCCCCGAGCACTACCTGATCAATGCCGCGCGCGGCCCAATCGTCGACGAGAAGGCGCTCGTGCGGGCACTCAAGGAAGGCTGGATCAAAGGAGCGGGTCTCGATGTCTACGAGCAGGAGCCGAAGACGGAACCCGGGTTGACGGATTGCTGGAACGCCGTGTTGCTGCCACATCTGGGAAGCGCTACGGTAACGGCCCGCGCCGCTATGGCCGAGACGGCCGCGAAGAACCTGATTGCCGCGGTCGAGGGGCAGACTCCGCCCAACCTGGTCAACCCGGAAGCGATCGCCGTCCGTCGCTAGGTGACGATCCGGCTCCTTGCCATCGATCTCGATGGCACGCTGGTCAACCACGATCTGGTGATGAATCCGCGCGACGTGGCCGCGGTCAAGGCCGCGTCGGCGGCGGGGGTCACGGTCGTCCTCGCCACCGGGCGCATGTTCAAATCCTCGCTTCGATTTGCCGAGCCCCTTGGTCTTCGAGGGCCGATCATCAACTACCAGGGTGCCATCGTCCGCGAGATTGCGAGCGGCGAGGTGTGGTTCCGATGCGAACTCACGGTGCCCATGCAGCAGCAGGTGCTCGCGCTCGCCGAGCCGAAGGACTGGCATGTCAACGTATACGTGGACGAGCGCGTCTATACGGCGCGGGCCCGCCCCGAAGCGGACCTCTACGCCCGGATCGGGATGGTGCCCTATGAGGTGGTGGGCCCGCTGTCCAAGTGGGTTCGCCAGGACTCGACCAAGATGGTGCTCGTCGACCTGGATCCTGAAAATGTGCCCGCCCGAATCACCGAGCTGACCGCCTGGATGGGGGATGTCGCGAGGGTGACCCGGTCGCTCGATTGGTTCGTTGAAGTCGTCAATCCCGAGGTGTCCAAGGCCCGGGCCCTTGCCATGGTGGCGGAACGGCTCGGGATCGCGCAGGCGGATGTGTGTGCCATCGGCGACAACACCAACGATGAGGACATGGTTAACTGGGCCGGCTTCGGCGTGGCCATGGGTAACGCTCCCCCTGCTCTTAAGGCGCTTGCCAAGCACGTCACGGGGACGGTCGACGAGGCCGGCGTAGCCCAGGTCATCGAGCGCTTTGTGATCGGGAAAGAGGTGCCCAGCAGCCGCGATTAGCCCGGCGCAACCTTATATATACTGGGGCTTCCGCGGCCCCGTGGTGTAGCGGTCTAACATGCCTCCCTGTCACGGAGGAGATCGGCGGTTCGAATCCGCTCGGGGTCGCCATCCAGAACAAGTTTCGAACCGGGCTGGGCGAATTCAAAAAGCCGCTGAAAAGGATTATTAAGAGCCCAATCCCGGGTCCGAGAGTATTGGTCGACGGTCACGCGGGAGAACAGGAGTTCTGCGAATTCTCGCCGCCGTTCCGCCGTCGCGCACCGGTCCCAGATGACCTCGAGGCTCGACAAAATCGCCAGCCCGGTGGTGACGTCATGCGCCTCTTTCTCGAAGCCGGCGCTGACATGGCTCAGCCGCTCCCGAAGCTCTCTCTGGGCGGCTTCGTTCAGTGACCGCTCGCCCCTGAACTCGTCGTACGAGATATCGCCGTTTGTGTGTAGACGGATCAGCGTTCTCGCCTTTTCCTCAAGCCGCTGCACCTGCTTCCCGAGCTTGTCGGCTTCAAGCTGGCGCTGTTCAGGGACGCGCTCCTTGAGTCGGGCCAGCATTTCCGCCCTACATCCCTCTGCCATCTCAGGGCGGATCTGGATTCGTACCAGCAACCTGCTGAACTCGCTCTCGACCCCTTTCTTGCCCAGATAGATCTTCCGCCCAGCGACCTTGGCCTTTGTCCGGTAATAGGAGGCTTTCTTCTTAGGCTGAGTCTCG
>DATBYU010000186.1:0-9764 GCA_036513555.1 Candidatus Dormiibacterota bacterium
TATCGGGGCGATCGGGATGACGATCGGCCAGGCGATCGGCCGCATCGGCAACATCATCAATGGCGACATCGTGGGCTACAAGACGAACGGCTGGGGATTCGAATACACCAACCCCAACACCTTCGGGCCGCTCAACGTCCCAGTCCAGCCGGCGAGCCTGTATGAGCTGCTGATCAGCCTCGGGCTCTTCGTGCTGCTCTGGAACCTACGCACCCGGGTCCACCCCGCGGGCATGCTGGCCATGATCTATATCGTGCTGTACTCGGTCAGTCAGTTCTTCATCTTCTTTCTGCGGGACAACATCGTCATCCTCGGCGGCCTCAAGCAGGCGCAAGTGACGTCGCTGGTGGTGATCGCGCTCACGCTCCCGGTGATCGCCTACCTCCTGCGGACCGAACGCATGGCGGGACAACCCGACGTGCACCCGGCAGAAGCACGTCCGACCGCGGAGGAAGTCCCGGGCTAAGCCGCGCGCTTGCGGCGTTCGCCGCGCTTCAGCAGCAGTTCCAGGAAGCGTTCAGGCTGGAATTCCGCCTTCTCGACGATCGACTCGACCTTGCCCTGCAGCCGCTGCCGGTCCTCGGTCGTCAGTGTCTTCGCGGTGTGCACCAGGATCGGAACCCGGCTCATGTCCTTGTCGCGGCGCAGAGCGGTGATCACTTCGTAGCCGTCGACGCCCGGCATCACCAGGTCCAGGATGACGAGGTCGGGCTTGTTGCGCAGCGCCTGCTCGATACCAGCCCGGGCGTTGTCCACCGAACTGACGCGGACGTTGTACGGCTTGAGGATCGCCTTGACCAGGCTCACCGCCTGGGCATCGTCGTCAATCACCAGCAGGTTCGCCGGCATCTTCTTGGCCAGCTTGCCGTCCGCCATCAAATCGAAACGGACCATCAGTTGCACGAGTTGCTGGCGATCGATCGGCTTGACCAGGACCTCGCAATCCGCAATGGTCACGGCCGGCACGTCGGGGGCCACCAGCAGGACGAGTGGGGTCTCGCGGGTCCGGGGATCCTTGCGCAACTCGCGGACGAGCGCTGGCGCGCCGCTGGGCGGAAGCTGTCCGTCGATGAGGATGGCGAGCGGCTGGAGGGTCGATGCCTTCTCGAGGGCGCGTGGGCCGTTGTCGACATAGATGACCTCGTAGCCGGCCCGCTTGAGGAAGGGCTCGATCCGCTGGCGTGACCCGGCGTCGTTGTCCGCCACCAGGATGTCGGGCGGCCGGCGGTCGACGACGATCGGGGCCTCGTCCGTCGAGGCGTGGGCGCCCGTCAAGGTACGAACGGTCTCGCCCAGTTTCACGGCGCTGTCGTGCAAATACTTGAGGTACTCGCGTCGCTCCTCAACGCTGAGTTGATGCGTCCGCTCGTCGAGGAGGACGCTGGAGAAGCCGACCAGCGCGTTCAGCCGCGAGTTGATCAGGTGGGTCTGCTCGGCGCTGGGCGCCCCGGCTCCAGCCGCGGCCTGCGGCAGGCCGATCACGTGGCGCTCGCGCTCCTGGCTTTCCTGCAGCAACGTGCGCACCTGATCCATCTCTTCGTTCTGGGCATGGATCTCGGCTGCCAGCGCGTGCCGGCGGGTGACCCAATCGGCGGCCAGCTTGTTGGACTGCTCGGTCAGCTCGGCATGGCGCGCGAGCAGCGCCTGGTACTCGGCCCGCTGGGCCGCGAGGTCCCGATCGAGCTCGGCAAGGCGATCCGTGACGCGCGTCTGCTCCGCGAGCAGCTGCTCGCGGTCCAGGCCCCACTGGATCTGGTCGGCCTGGAGCGCATCCCGGTCTTTCGCGATGACAGCCATTTGCTCGCGCAGTCTGGCCAGATCCGCGGCGCTGGCTGCCATCTCGGCCTGTCGCCGGCCGGCTTCCTGCTCGGCAAACTCCCGCGCCTGCCGTGCCTGATCGCGATCGGCGGCCACCTGGTCACGTTCCTGTTCAACGCGGTGGACGGTCTTTCGAAGGTCCGCCAGGGTCGCGTTGAGGGACTCGACCTCGGCGCGCAGTTTCTCGGCCTCGGCGTGGATCGCCTGCCGTTCGCCCGCCCACCGCCGGCCCGCCTCTTCGTGGCTGGCCAGTTCGGCGGTTAGGCTCTCGGCGAGCGATTCGACGCGCGCGAGGAATTGCCGCCCATGGTCGACGGTCTCGCCGAGCGCACTGGACAGGTTCGGCGAGTCCGGCACGCCCCTATAACGGCGGTCGCCCCTGTGGCTGGCACCCTTGCCAGCTTTTGGCCCGAGGCGCCCGGCGCGCCCTAGCCGGAGATGACTTCCGTCCGGCTCAGCTCGCCCGGGCCGGACCGCTGGCCGGGCGGCGAGGGTAGCTCCGGAGGGGCGTCCCGGGCCAGGATCTCGTTGCAGAGCCCGACGCAGAGGTTGCAGATATAGACGTCGCTGGGGCCGGCAACCAGCCGCACCTCACCCTGCTTCTTGCCACAGAAGGAGCAACGGGGGACCGGCCGATCCACGGCCCGAATTATCGCAGGCTTTCCCGGCATCAGAGCATCTCCTTGATGGCGACCGCCACTGGGCGGGTGATCCCCTTGACCGCCATCAACTCCTCGACGCTGGCGTTTCGGATGTTGTCGATGCTGCCGAACTGGCGGAGCAGCGCTCGGCGCCGAACCGGCCCCAGCCCGGTGATGCCGTCCAGCACCGAGACGAAGGCATCCTTCTTGCGGACCACCCGATGGAAGGTAATGGCAAATCGATGCGCCTCGTCGCGGACTCGCTGTACCAGGAAGAGCGCCTCCGAATCGATCGGCAACCGGATGGGCTCGCTCTGGCCCGGCTGGAACAGCTCCTCCTGCTCCTTGGCCAGGCCGAACGTCGATACGGCGGCGAGCCCCATGCCTTCCATCACCTCGCGGGCGGCCGATAGCTGGCCCTTGCCGCCGTCGATCAGGACCAGGTCGGGCAGGCGGCTGAAACTCGGCTCCTCGGGGATCCCCTCCTCAGACCGGGCGTGCCGGCTGAAGCGCCGCCGGAGCACTTCCTGAAGCATGGCGAAGTCGTTGGCGCCCTGGACCGTCTTGATCCTGAAATGCCGGTAGTGGGCCGGTTTGGGCCGGCCGTCCTCGAAGACGACCATCGAACCGACCGGGTACTTGCCCTGAATGTTGGAGATGTCATAGCACTCGATCCGGACCGGGAGGGTCGGAAGGGTCAGCCTGGTCTGCAGATCGTTGAGCAGGGATGCCGTCCGGTCGGCGTCGTAGTCCAGCTTGATGCGCAGCTGGCGCATCGTTTCCTGCGCGTTGGCGGCAGCCTGCTGCAGCAGCTCCCGCTGCTTGCCCCGCTGCGGAACCCGGACCGTGACGTTGCTGCCACGACGCTCCGTCAGCCATTGCTCGATCAGCTCGCGATCGGGGAGCACCGCCGGGACAAAGACCTCTTTCGGGATGTGCGTGGCGTTCACGTAGTACTGGCTGACAAACGCATTCAGGATGTCGGCATCCGTCTGGTCTTTGTCGAGGCCGACGAGATCGAAGTTCTCGGAGCCGGACAGTCTCCCCTCGCGCACGCTGAAGACGCGGACCGATCCCTGGCCGTCCGCCCGCGCCAGGCCGAAGAGGTCCTGGTCATAGCGGCCCATCGCCAGAACCTTTTGCCGCTCCGCCATTCGTTCCATCGCGTCGAGACGGTCCCGGTAGCGAGCCGCCGCCTCGTACTCCAGCTTGTCGGCCGCTGCCTGCATCTGCTCCTTGAGGCGCTTCGCGACGTGGTCGGAGCGGCCGTCGAGGAAACTCGCTACCTGGTTCAGCTGCTCGTGGTAGTCCTCGCGGTTGATGAAGCCGGCGCACGGTGCCGAGCAAAGATTGAGATGGTAGTAAAAGCAGGGGCGCCCGAGCGCGAACTCCGAGTCTTTGCAGCTGCGATAAGGGATCACGCGCCGGACGGTTTTTAGCGTCGTCCGCAGCGCGATCGCGTGGGTATACGGTCCCCAGTACCTCGCGCCGTCGTTGCCGGGCCGGCGAACGAGCGTGATGCGCGGGAAGTCCTCGTTCAAGGGCAGCTTGATGTACAGGTAGTTCTTGTCATCCCGGAGCCGAATGTTGAAGCGGGGACGATGCCGCTTGATCATCGTCTGCTCCAGCACGAGGGCTTCTTTCTCGGTCGCTGTGGTGATCACTTCGAATTCGTAGACACGCGCGACCATGGCCGCGATGTGCTCGGGCAGGACGCTGGAGGCCTGGAAATAGTTCGGCACGCGGTTTCGCAGGCTGAGCGCCTTGCCCGCGTAGATCACCCGGCCCTGGGCGTCCCGCATCAGGTAGACGCCCGGCGTCTCCGGCAGCGCCTTCAGTCGTTCTCGAAGATATTCCGGCCGCTCCGTGATGGGAGCCGCCTTCTGGGTCGCAGTTGCCACGTCTTTAGGCTATCGCGAGCTCCGGGTCGAGCACACGCTTGAGGTACTGGCCGGTGTAGGAGCGGCGGTTGCGAACGATCTCTTCGGGGGTGCCGGCAGCGACCACCTCGCCACCCTTGTCCCCGCCTTCCGGACCCAGGTCGATGATGTGATCGGCGGTTTTGAGCACGTCGAGGTTGTGCTCGATGACGACGACCGTGTTGCCGGCATCGACGAGGCGATGCAGGACGTTGAGCAGCCGCTCGATGTCGGCGAAATGCAGTCCGGTGGTGGGCTCGTCGAGGATGTAGAAGGTCTTCCCCGTATCACGCCGGCTGAGCTCTTCGGTGAGCTTGACCCGCTGCGCCTCGCCGCCGGACAGTTGAGTCGCCGGCTGTCCCAGGCGAATATAGCCAAGACCCACCTCGCAGAGGGTCTGCAGCTTGCGCTTGATCTTCGGGATGCGGTCGAAAAACTCGGTCGCCTCCTCGACACTCATGTCGAGCACGTCGGCAATCGTCTTGCCACGGTAGGTGACCTCGAGCGCCTCCTGGTTGTAGCGTTTGCCCTTGCAGACTTCGCAGGGCACGTAGACGTCCGGCAGGAAGTGCATCTCGATCTTGATGATGCCGTCGCCCTCGCAGTTCTCGCAGCGGCCACCCTTCACGTTGAAGCTGAACCGGCCCGGCTTGTAGCCGCGCACCCGCGCCTCCGGCATCTCGGAGAACAGCTCGCGAATGTAAGTGAACACTCCCGTGTAGGTCGCCGGGTTCGAGCGCGGCGTCCGGCCGATCGGCGACTGGTCGACGTTGATCACCTTGTCGATGAAGCCGAGCCCGGAAACCTCGCGGGCGGTGCCGGGCCGGTCTTTGGCGCGGTAGAAGTGCTGCGCCAAGCGCCGATAAAGGATGTCGCTGACCAGCGTGCTCTTGCCCGAGCCGCTGACACCGGAAACGCAGATCAATTTGCCCAACGGGAAGTACACGTCGATGTTCTTCAGGTTGTTCTCGGTCGCGCCACGAACCACGATCATCTGTCCGTTGCCCTTGCGGCGCCGTCTCGGCAGTGGGATGGATCGCTCGCCGCGCAGGAAGGCCCCGGTGATCGACTCGGGCGATTTCACGATGTCATCGAAGGTGCCGGTCGCCACGATCCTCCCGCCGTGCTCGCCGGCGCCGGGCCCGATGTCGACGATGAAGTCGGCCGTCCGCATCGTCTCTTCATCGTGCTCGATGACGACCACGGTGTTGCCGATGTCTCTGAGCGTCAGCAGCGTGCTGATCAGCTTTCGATTATCACGCTGGTGCAGCCCGATCGACGGCTCATCAAGGATGTACAGGACACCCATCAGCTTGGAGCCGATCTGGGTGGCGAGCCGGATCCGCTGCGCCTCCCCGCCCGAGAGCGAGTCGGCGGCGCGGGCCAAACTCAGGTAGTCGAGGCCCACGTCGACCAGGAATTGCAGCCGCTCGCGGATCTCCTTCAGGATGGCGCGAGCGATCAGGAGCTCACGGTCCGAGAGCTGGAGCTTGGTAAACCAGTCCTGGGCAGCCGTGATCGAGAGGTCGCAGATGTCAATGATCGAGCGATCGGCCACCGTCACCGCGAGGAATTCCGGCTTGAGCCGCTTGCCTTTGCAGACGGGGCAGGGCCGCGGCGTCATCAGCCGCTCGATCTCCGCCCGGATGAACTCGGACTCGGTCTCGCGATGCCGCCGTTCGAGATTGGGAATGATGCCTTCGTATGAGGTCTCGTACCAGCGCCGCTGCCCCTCGCTGGTCTGATACTTCACCCGGAGCGGATCGCCGTCGTTGCCGTAGAGGATGATCTGTCGCTCTTTGACGGTGAGCTTTCCAAACGGCTTGTCCATCGGGATCTTGTAGCGGCGCGCCACCGCCTCGACCAGGTCGTTGTAGAAGTAGGAGGAGCGGCCCAGGCTGCGGATCGCGCCCTCGCTGAGTGGCCGGTTCTTGTCCGGGATGACGAGGTCGGGGTCAATCTCGAGCTTGCTGCCCAACCCGGTGCACGACGGGCAGGCGCCGTGTGGGTTGTTGAACGAAAAGTTGCGCGGCGCCGGCTCTTCCATCGAGAAGCCGTCGTAGGGACAGGCGAAATTCTGGCTGAAGAGCTGCTCTGGGCCCTTGCCGTCCGTGGGCACGACCAGCACCAGACCCGACGCCATCTTGGCCGCCGTCTCGACCGACTCGCGCAACCGGCTGATCCCCTGCTTGTCGATGACCACCCGGTCCACCACGATCTCGACGTTGTGCTTCTTGTTCTTGTCGAGCGTGATCCGTTCGGTCAGCTCATACAGATTGCCGTCGACGCGGGCCCGGACGAAGCCGGACTTGCGTGCCTCGCTCAGCACATCGTGGTGCTCGCCCTTGCGGTCCCGAACGACCGGCGCCAGAATCATCATGCGGCTCCCCTCGGGAAGCTCCATGACCTTGTCGGCAATCTGCTCCGTCGTTTGGCGGGTGATCTCGTGGCCGCTGATCGGACAGTGCGGGTGGCCGATGCGGGCCCACATCAAGCGCATGTAGTCGTAGATCTCCGTCACCGTGCCCACCGTCGATCGCGGATTATGGCTCGATCCTTTCTGGTCGATCGAAATCGCAGGCGACAGCCCATCAATCTGGTCAACGTCGGGCTTGTCCATCTGCCCGAGGAACTGGCGGGCATAGGAGGAGAGGGACTCGACATAGCGGCGCTGTCCTTCGGCATAGATGGTGTCGAAGGCAAGCGAGGACTTTCCCGACCCCGAAAGCCCGGTGAAGACAACGAGCTTATCCCTGGGGATCGTCAGATCAATATCTTTCAAGTTGTGCTCGCGTGCGCCCCGGATGACGATCTCGGTGTGCTGCGCGGCTGCCTTCTTTGACTTACCCACGGACCCTGGCCCTCATGCGACTGGTCTTCGGCTTGTGCCACTGGCCCGACTCGGCGGCGGCCGCCGGCGGCAGGGAGTCTCGATATTCCATCGCATCCCGACGCAACGCCACCAACCGGTCGCGCAGCTCGGCGGCGCGTTCGAACTGCAGGTCGCGGGCGGCCTTCTTCATTTGACGCTCGAGATCTTTGATCAGGCGCTCGATCTCGTCCGGCGGCAACCCGGACGCCAGGGTGGCGATCGTGTCCTCGATGGCCCGCGATTGCTGCCGCTCGAGGTTGTAGACCGCCTTGATGATGGTCGCCGGCGTGATGCCGTGCTCCTCGTTGTAGGCGATCTGGATATTGCGGCGGCGCTCCGTCTCATCCATAGCTCGTTGCATCGAGCCGCTGACGCCATCGGCGTACAGGATGACGTGCCCTTCGACGTTGCGAGCCGCGCGGCCGATCGTCTGGATCAGCGAGCGCGCGTCGCGCATGTAGCTCTCTTTGTCGGCGTCGAGGATGGCGATCAATGCGACCTCCGGCAGGTCAAGGCCTTCCCGGAGCAGGTTGATGCCAACGAGCACGTCGTAGACGCCCAGCCGCAGGTCGCGCAGAATCTCGACCCGCTCGAGCGTATCGACATCGGAGTGCAGGTAGTTCACCTTGATGCCCATCTCACGCAAATAGTCCGTCATGTCTTCCGCCATCTTTTTCGTCAGCACCGTGATCAGCGTCCGTTGCTTCTTGTCGACCCGCTTGTGGATCTCCCCCAGCAGGTTGTCGATCTGACCGGTGGTCGGGCGCACCTCCACCGTCGGATCGACCAGCCCGGTCGGCCGGATCACGACCTCGATCGTCTGTTGCGACCGCTCTTCTTCGTACGGACCGGGCGTGGCGGAGACGTAGACCACCTGTTGTACCTTGCGTTCCCATTCCGCAAACGTCAGCGGCCGGTTGTCGAGCGCGGACGGCAGCCGGAAGCCGTAATCGACCAGGGGGATCTTCCGGGACCGGTCGCCGCCGTACATGCCGCCAATCTGCGGCACCCCGACGTGGGACTCGTCGACGACGATCAGGGTGTCCTTGGGAAGGAAGTCCATCAACGTGTACGGCTCCTGCCCAGGACGGCGGCCGGTGAGGTGCCGCGAGTAGTTCTCGATCCCGGCACAGCTGCCGGTCTCCCGCATCATCTCCAGGTCGAACATGGTTCGCTGCCGAAGCCGCTGGGCTTCGAGCAGCTTGCCCTGGCTCTCGAACCAGGCGACCCGCTCCTCCAGTTCGTCACTGATGGCGTCGAGGGCCCGCAACAGTTTCTCCCGGGGCGTCACGTAATGGGTGGCCGGGAAGACCTGGAAAGCCTCGACCTCGCCGATGATCTCGCCGGTCAGCGGGTCGAGCTGAACGATCCGCTCCACCTCGTCGCCGTTGAACTGGATCCGGGTCGCGATTTGATCGTAGGAGGGCTGGACGTCAACCGTGTCCCCCCGCACCCGGAAGCGCGACCGCCCAAAGTCGACGTCGTTGCGCTGGTACTGCAGGTTGGTCAGCTTGCGAAGAAAAATATCGCGACGAAAACCCTCGCCGGCATGAATCTCCACCGACTCGCCGAGGTAATCCTCGGGCGAACCGACGCCGTAGATGCACGACACGCTGGCCACGACGATGACGTCCGGTCGAGTCAGCAGCGCCCGGGTGGCAGACTGGCGCAACCGGTCGATCTCGTCGTTTCGGGACGAGTCTTTCTCGATGTAGGTATCGCTCCGGGGGATGTAGGCCTCCGGCTGGTAGTAGTCGTAGTAACTGACGAAGTACTCGACGGCGTTCTGCGGAAAGAACGCCCGGAACTCGCTGCAGAGCTGGGCGGCCAGCGTCTTGTTCGGCGACATGACGAGCGTCGGCCGCTGGATCTCCTGGATCATCTGGGCGACGACCATCGTCTTGCCGGAGCCGGTCACGCCCTGCAGGACCTGGTGTTTCTGGCCCTTGTCGACCCCCTCGGCAAGCTTCCGGATAGCCTCCGGCTGGCCCCCCGCCGGGGAAAAGCCAGCCGTGAACGAGAACTTTGGCACCCGTTAATTGTAAGTTCGTGGCTGCGGCAACTTAAAGAGGTCTAACCACTGGTGCCGGGGCCGAAACCTCCACGATCGAATCGCCGTTTCCCCGGAGTAATGGGAAGCCTGCTGAAGCGGGCCGGGCTGGTCGCCGTGGTGCTGGCGGCAATTGTGCTGGTGGGCTGGGTCTACTACAGCCGCACCGCATACGGCATCTGGAATCCGTTGGCGCAGCCGAAGCGAATCGATTACTGCGACCGGCGCTATTACCCCGGATGGCACTTCAGCCGAGCGCAGATTGACTCCAGCGGGAATGCTCTTGCCGTCTTTCCGTTTCGCCAGGTGGGGACGACACCGAGCGGCGCGGCCATCTTCGCCAAGGTAGCTCCGGACAGCATCCGCCGCGCCACTCCATATTCCGGGCCGCTGCCGTGCAGCATGACGGTATACGTGAAGGTAGGACCGGATGACTACATCGCCTACGGGATCAGCGGCGGGCC
>DATBYU010000187.1:0-8857 GCA_036513555.1 Candidatus Dormiibacterota bacterium
AGATGATGCACGGCCACCCGCGCGCTCTCGAGCGTGCGCTCGGCCGGTGAGCCGAAGATCAGGTCCACCGAGTTGAAGCGTCCCTGGGCCGCTTCCCGCTCGTGCGTCCGCAGGTCGTTCGCCAGTCGCACCACGCGCGACGCCTGGCAGATGTGGCCGAAGATCCGGTTCTTGAGCTCTTGCGAGACGTCCTGATAGGAAAAGGCGAGGATCGACACCTGGACGATGGGGAAGGAGCTGCTGTACATGCCATTGGCCAGGTAGGCGTCGAGCGTGACGCGCTCTTTGTTCTTCAGCCAGTGGTTCTCCTGGAGCATGGTCCAGATCGACTTCTCCCAGACCAGCCGGCGCATCGCGGTCCACTCTTCGGGGACTTCGTCCTCGCGGAACTGCTCCTCGATCTTGCGCGTGACCGTGGCGTTGACCAGCGGCATCTGGCTGAGGTCGCGGTTGGGCCAGAGCAGGAAGTTCTGGCAGACGCGCCGGTAATCGGCGAGGTCGAGCTCGGGGTGTTCTTCTTCGAGGTAGTCGTCGATGTAGACGATGTAGGCCATGGTCCTGGCCAGCGTCAGTGCCTGCTCGAAGCTGGCACTTGGATGGAGCAGGACGGCGGCACGGCAGACCTCACCCAGCATGTCGTCGCCACGCGGGTTGGCATCGACGAGGTGGCGGATGACGGCGCGCTCGTCGGCCTGCCGTAGCAGCGTCTCCTTGAGCCGGTTAATCCGCCGGTCTAGCATGTTCGCTCCTCGCCAGCATGATTCGCGCGGAAAGCACCGCCGACCGGACGACCTGGGTCGGTCCGTAGAGCGTCTTGCCGACCCACATAGGAATGACGGGCTCTCCGTCGGTTTCATTCAGGTAGGTAGCCGCCCGGCTCAGCTGCTCCTTCAGGGAGGCCCTGAACTCGGCCGGCGCCAGCATCAGCGCCTGGACCGCATAGGCGGTCTCTTCCGGGGTGCCATGCGAGAACCAGCCCCAGGAGCCGTCCTCGCGCTGGCTGTCCCGCAGCCAGCTAAAGGCCTTCAGACAGGCGTCGGGTGCCGACGCGGTGAGCGCGAAGACGGCGTGGGCGGTGGCATAGAAGGGGGAACCATGCCACTTGTCGACCCAATGATCGCCGTCTACGCGCGCATCACGCAGGTACTTGACGACTTTCTGCTGAATCACATGCTGGCGGGGGAAGGGCTGAACGACCTGGAGGACTTCGAGGACGTGCGCATTGGCGGTAACGGACGCATCCCGCTCGAGGGGGAAGGTAAAGAAGAAGTTCACGCCTTCGAACGGCCGGAGCGGGCCCGCCGAGATCGGGAACCCGTAGCGGTGCAGGACGCTGAGGGTGAGCGCGGTATCGTCCGCGTCAGCCCGCAGGCCCTCCCGGGATACGCCCACCCCGTCGTCCGTCAGCGACTGGGCCAGGTAGCGCAGCAGCGGCGACGCTTCAGCGGGGCGGTGGTCGGCCCGGGCGAGGTTGTAGAGCACCCAGGCCATCTCGAACACCTCGAACGGTGCGACCGTCGGAATGCTGCCGTCCCCGCGGTTGCGGAGCAGCAGGGCGATGTACTCGTTCGCCTGCTCGTCGCGCGTCTTGAGCAGGAAATAGGCGGTCGCTGAGGGCGAGTTCCCAAACGAGCCGTTGGGGGACATCTGGGCCCGGGCGGCCTCGACGTCGAGCCGGTTACCGAGGTACTCCATCGAGTGCAGGAGGGGCGTCTTGACGTTGTAGATGAGCCGGGGCGGAATATGGCCGATCTTGGCATCCCGCTGGGCGGAGATCCCCATGAAGCGCTCGAAGGGCAGCGGGAGTCCTCGAACCTTGGCTTCGTCGAGCAGGGCCGGGAGGACGAGCTCGAAGCCGGCCATGTCCGGACCGGTCTGCCAGTTGCCGGTGTCCTCGTAGAGGTAGCGCAGCGCTTTCGTGCGCACCCGGTGGGCCGCCCCATCCTGAAGGTTGTGGGGAAGGTCGGCGAGCGCCACCAGGGAGCCCAGGGTCGAGATCAGCTTGTCCTTCGGAATCGGAAGGGTGGTGCCGAAACTGCCGTCGGCGTTCTGGCTGCGCAGCAAATAGCCAAGGGTTTGGGGATACGCCATCGCGTTCGGGTCGTCCGGCTGGCGCAGGCGGGCGACGAAAGCGGTGTCGTAGGCGGAGGCCGAAATCGCCCCTTGCTGGAGCGCCGCCAGCAGCTCGTGGGTGGCGGCTGGCAGCGGCAGCGCCGCCGGCCGGGGCAGTACTCCGTTGCTGGTGTAAACGTCGTTGATTTCCGTAGTCGCGACCCCCTTGAATGGCGCTCGATCGAACGTCTAGGCCGAGGCTAGCGCCGTCCTGTTGCGGGAGACGTTTCGACTGACTCCCGGGTCGCGGGACGGGCGGGCGTCACGGCCCCGTCGTATTCGTCACAGGCCGATGACCGGGGAAGGTGGCTTTGAGGCGTGGCGTTGTCCGGATACGGGCTTGCGGGACGGGTCCGAAGAGAGGGACGGGTGTTTCGGCGGACGGGGTTATCGAGCGGGCTGGACCGGCGGGCCGGCACCATGGTGCTGGTCAACGGCGCCTACACGGCCGCCAACTTGCTGGCCGGGACCTTCCTGGCCATCTTTCTCTGGCGAGCCAGTCACGACCTGGTCCCGATCGCGATCTACAGCGGGCTGAGCGCGGTCATGATTCCCGTCGCGTTCGTGGCCAACGGGCTGGTCTGCCGTGGGATGGGCGCGGGCGCCTCCATCCGTTTGGGCCTGTTCGGCAACGGCTTCACCTACCTGGTGATCCTGCTGCTGGGCGCGGATACCCCGCACTGGATCGTCGTGCTGGGGCTCCTGCGGGGTGTCGCCGAAGGCTTCTACTGGTCAGGGTTCCACCTGGTGAGTTACGACACGACCTGTGAGGGGAATCGGGATCGGTACTTCGGCGCGCAGGCGACGGCCAGCTGGATCCTGACCGCAACCCTGCCCCCCGCGGCGGGCGCCATCATCGTCGCGGGCACCCACGTCGGTGGGCCCTACCGCGGCTACGAGCTGGTGTTCGCCCTGGCGGCGGTCCTGCTGATGGCGGCCATGGTGCTCGCCGGGCGGTTGCCATCAGCGGCGCGTCCGCGGCTGTCCTTCCGCCGGGTGGCGACCCTGGCGCGCCGCAACCCGGATTGGCGCTGGGTCACCGCCGCGCGGCTGACCGATGGCTTCACCGGGAGCCTGCTGGGACTCGTGCTGACCATCCTGACGTTCCTCGTGCTGAAGAACGAACAGCAGGTGGGCAATTTCAACGGCGTGATGGGATTGCTGGGCGTGGTCATCAGCCTCGGGCTGGCCGCCTTCATGAAGCCCCACCAGCGGATCGCCTGCGCCCTGGTCGGGGGCGCGCTGCTGGTGCTGTCGACCTTCCTCCTGCCGCTCTACCTGACCGCCTGGGCGCTGGTTGCCTTCGGGTTACTGCGCGCGATCGGCGGCCCGCTCCACGGCAACGCCCTGGCACCGGTCGCGCTCCAGGTAATCGACCGTGATCCGACGCCGACGACGATGCGCTACGACTATATCGTCCACCAGGAGTTGTGCCTGGGGATCGGGCGGGTGCTCAGCATCGGCTGTTTTCTGCTGCTGGCCGCGCCCATGAACCAGATGCTGCTGGCCCGGATCGTCGTCGTGGTAGCCGGCGCCGCCCCCCTGTTGATTTGGGCCGCCCTTGCCCGCATCCCTCGGGTCGCGCCAATCGCGCAGGGCGAGAGCCGGGTCCTGCCCGCCGCGGCGTAGCGGCAAGCCCGAGGGTTGAGGCTTGGTGGAGCGAAAGAGACTCGAACTCTCGACCTCCGCAATGCGAGTGCGGCGCTCTGCCAGCTGAGCTATCGCCCCGGCGGAATTATACGTTCAGGTCAGGCGACCGAAGGCTTTGCCTGATCGAGCTTGTTTCATTCTCATGAGGCGCGCATAGACTAGCGATATGGCCCAATTCCGGCCCGACCAGACGCCGCCCCCGCAAGCGCCCAAGACCCCACGGCAGCCCAGTTCCTGGCTGCGCCTGGCCCTGCTCGCCGGCCTGAGCCTGTATCTCGTCATCCTGACCGCGCCCTTCATCGCCAAACTGGGCGGACCGGCCCGGGTCGAGCTGAGCTACTCGCAGCTCGTGACCCAGGTCGAGGAGGGCAATGTCCAAGACATCACCATCCAGGGCCAGTCGGCCCAGGGTGACCTCAAGGTGGCGTTTGCCAACAATGGCATCACCAACACCCAGTTCAACGCGACCGTCCCTGACAACGTCGGGTTGACCGATCCGACGTTTTTCCCGCTGCTGAAGAGCAACCACGTGCCCACCTCGGTCAAGACAGATACCGGCGGTATCGGCAGCCTCTTGTTTACCCTGCTCCCGTTCCTGGTCCTGATCGCGATCTGGATCTGGTTCGTGCGCCGATCCGGCCAGGCGGCACAGGGTATCTTCAGCTTTGGTCGCAGCCGCGCCCGCTTGCAGGAGCCGGGCACCCCGAAGACAACCTTCCATGATGTCGCCGGCGTGGAGCAGGCCCAGTTCGAGCTGCAGGAGATGGTCGATTTCCTGCGTGATCCCGGGAAGTTTCAGAAGCTGGGCGGCCGCATGCCGAAGGGCGTCTTGCTGATTGGCCCGCCGGGCACCGGCAAGACACTGCTCGCCCGTGCCATCGCCGGCGAGGCGGGGGTGCCCTTCTTCAGTATTTCCGCGTCGGAGTTCGTCGAGATGTTCGTCGGCGTCGGTGCCTCCCGCGTCCGCAGCCTCTTCGAAGACGCCAAGAAGCATTCGCCCTCGGTCATCTTCGTCGACGAATTGGATGCGGTCGGTCGCCAGCGCGGTGCTGGACTCGGGGGTGGCAACGACGAGCGGGAGCAGACCTTGAATCAACTGCTGGTCGAGATGGATGGCTTCGACCAGCGCGAGGCGGTGGTCGTGGTCGCCGCGTCGAACCGCGCCGACGTCCTCGACCCGGCATTGCTCCGTCCCGGTCGGTTTGACCGCCGCGTGGTCGTCGACCGGCCCGATCGCCGCGGTCGCGCCGCCATCTTGAAAGTGCACACGCGCAGCGTGCCGCTGGCCGACGACGTCGACCTGGAAATCATCGCCCGCTCGACACCGGGCCTGGTCGGCGCCGATCTCGCCAACCTGGTCAACGAGGCGGCCCTGCACGCGTCGCGCACCAATCGAACGAGCGTCGCCATGCAGGACTTCGAAGAGTCGTTCGACCGAGTGGTCCTCGGATCCGAACGCAAGATCTACCTCAGCGAGGCCGAGCGCCGCGTGATCGCCTACCACGAGTCAGGCCACGCGCTGGTGGCCTGGTACCAGCCGCAGTCCGATCCGGTGCACAAGATCACGATCGTGCCACGCGGCATGGCGCTGGGGGTCACCCAATCAATTCCGACCGACGACCGGCATAACCTGTCAGAAGAATATTTGGAGGCGCGAATCGCGATGGCGCTCGGTGGACGAGCGGCCGAGCAGTTGGGCCTCGGATCGATCACGACCGGCGCGCAGAACGATCTGGAGACCGCGACCGAACTGGCGCGACACATGGTCGTGAGCTGGGGGATGAGCAAGAAGATGGGCCTCTTCTCCTTTGACGATTCGCCGCAAGCCGTGTTCCTCGGCCGCGAGCTCGCCGGGAGCCCGCACATCAGCCAGCGGACGGCCGGGATCATCGACGAGGAAGTGACCCGCCTGCTCGGCGAGGGCTACCAGACGGCGGAGAGCATCCTCACCGCGAACCGCGCCAAGCTCGATACCCTGGCCGCGGCCTTGCTCCAAGAAGAGGTTCTCGACGAAGACCAGATCGCGCGGCTGATCGGACCTCGGGCGCTCGAAGGCGGGATTGCGTCGCCCAAGGCATGGCGGCCGGCCGTCACCGACGCCGGAGCGCAGGTCTAGACCATGGCGGACGCCGCCGAGCTGCGGCGGATTCCCCTGGTCCCCTTGCGGGACGACGTCGTGTTTCCCAAGCTAATCGTGCCGCTGTCGGTCGGGCGGCGCACCTCGATTGCGGCCATCACGGCGGCGATGGAGAAGGACAAGCAGGTCCTGTTGGTGGCCCAGCGCGACCCGCAGGTCGACGATACGACCGAGCAGGACCTTTACGCGATCGGCACCATCGCCGAGATCAACGGCATGCGCCAGACGCCCGCGGGCGTGCAGATGCTCGTCGCCGGTGCGCAGCGCGCGCGGATCGTGCGCTTCGTCCAATTCAAGCCCTTTATCGAAGTCGAGATTGAAACGGTGGCGGACCAGGTGGGGGAGGGCCTCGAGATGGAGGCTCACATGCGCTCGGTCAAGAGCCTCTACGAAAAGTACGTCGAGTCCGGCGCCACGGTCGCACCCGAGATCGCCGCCACCGTCTCCAAGACGGACGACCCGGTTTACCTGGCCGACCTGGTCTCGGCAGCCCCAGACCAGACGCTCGAGCAGAAGCAGCACATGCTGGAAACGCCCAACGTCATCGAGCGGCTCCGCCTGCTCTCGCTCTTCTTGAGCAAGCAGGTCGAGATCCTCGAGCTCAAGGCCAAGATCCAGAACGAGGTCCAGAGCACCATCGGCAAGCTGCAGCGCGACCAGATCCTGCGCGAGCAGCTCAAGGCGATTCGCAAAGAGCTTGGCGAAGACGAAGAAGGCGCCGAGCTGCACGGCTTGCGCGAGAAGATCGAAGCCGCCGGCATGCCCGACGGCGTGAAAGAGCGTGCCTTGAAAGAGATCGACCGGATGCAGAGCATCCCGGCCGCCTCGCCCGAGGTCGGCATTATCCGGACCTACGTCGATTGGTTGATCGCCCTGCCCTGGGGGCCGCCACCGGAGGAGACCTGGGACATCAAGACGGCTGCCACAGTGCTCGACGAAGATCACTATGGCGTCGAGAAAATCAAGGAACGCATCCTCGAATATATGGCCGTCCGCCAGCGTTCGCAGACCCTGCGCTCGCCGATCCTGTGCTTCGTCGGCCCGCCCGGTGTGGGAAAGACCAGCCTCGGCAAGTCGATTGCGCGGGCCCTGGGGCGCAAGTTCGTCAGGCTGTCGCTGGGCGGCATCCACGATGAGGCCGAGATCCGGGGTCATCGTCGCACCTACATCGGCGCCATGCCGGGAAGGATTCTTCAACAAATGAAAGTGGCGGGTGCGCGTAACCCGGTCTTCATGCTCGATGAGATTGACAAAGTGGGCGCCGACTGGCGCGGTGATCCATCGTCCGCCCTACTGGAGGTCCTCGACCCGGAGCAGAACCGGGACTTCTCCGATCATTACCTGGAGGTCCCCTACGACCTCTCGCACGTGCTTTTCATCACGACCGCGAATGTGGTGGACACGATCATTCCGCCGCTGCGTGATCGGATGGAAATCATCCGGCTTCCCGGCTACACCGAAGACGAGAAGATGCATATCGCGAAGCAGTTCCTGGTGCCGCGTCAGCTGCGGGAGCATGGGCTGACGGACGAGAACCTGGAGTTGCCTGAGGCTAGCTTGCGCATGCTCATTCGCGAGTACACCCATGAAGCCGGGGTGCGGAATCTGGAGCGCGAGATCGCGAACATCGCCCGCAAGATTCCCCGTCGCATCGCCGAAGGCGAGACCGAAAAAGTGACCGTGGAGCCCAGCGACCTGATGGCCTACCTGGGGCCACCACGCTTCGAGTTTGGCGTCGCCGAGTTGGAAGACCAGGTCGGCGCCGTCACCGGAGTGGCGGTCAACGAATATGGCGGCGACGTGATGACGGTCGAGGCGATCCTGATGCAGGGCCGCGGCGAGTTCGCCCTGACCGGGCAGATCGGCAAGGTTATGGAGGAGTCAGCGCGGGCGGCGGTGAGTTACGCGCGCTCGCACGCCCTCGAGCTGGGCCTCAAGCCGGGCTTCTTCGAGGACCACTTTTTCCATATCCATGTACCGGCCGGCGCCATTCCCAAAGACGGACCGTCGGCGGGCATCACGATGGCGACCGCGATCGTCTCGGTCCTGACCGACCGGCCGGTACGACGTGAGGTCGCGATGACCGGTGAGATCACGCTGCGCGGCAAGGTGCTGCCGATCGGGGGCCTGAAAGAAAAATTGCTGGCCGCGCATCGCGCCGGCATCAAGGTCTTCATCCTGCCGGAGAAGAATCGCAAAGACCTGCACGAAGTGCCCGACGAGGTCAAGCAATCGATGGAGCTCGTGATGGTCAAGCACGTCGACGAAGTGCTCGACAAGGCCCTGCTGCCGGCGGCAGCGCGGCCATCGACCCCGGGGCTCGGGTTCCGGCGGCCGCTCGGGGAAAGTCAACCCGGCACGGTCAACTAGTTTTGCTGGGCCCCCACCCGACCCTCCCCTCGAGGGGGAGGGAAATCCTGAAGGGGCCGGCGTGCCTGTTATTCGTTCTCCTGCTGCTGGCCGGATGCACGTTGCAGCCGGACGTCTCGCAGGCGGCGCCCAACGGCCGGGTCGGCACCAAGGCGGCGGCGCTCTCAGGCCAGACGCTGGCCGGCGACACCCTCTCCGTCGACTTTCGCCAATCGAAGACCGTCCTGGTCTTCTGGGCCGCCTGGTGCGGACCGTGCCGTCAGGAGCAGCCCGGCTTGAATACGCTGGCCGTCAAATACCAAAGTCAGGGCGTCCGCTTTGTCGGGGTCGACCTACTGGACCACGACCGAGCACTGGCCCGTGCCTTCGTGGCCGAGTTCAAGGTGGCGTATCCGAGCCTGTACGACGATTCGGGCAGCCTGGCGGCGGCCTACCAGATCGACTCGCCGCCCTCGTTCGTGTTCGTCGACCAACGCGGCGTCGTGGTCGATCGCTACCCGGGTGAGACGTCCCAGGCGCACCTGGAGAACTTAGTTCAGAAGCTCGCTACTTCGTCCGTCGCTGCCAGCGCGTCGCCTTGAGCATCTT
>DATBYU010000188.1:0-6986 GCA_036513555.1 Candidatus Dormiibacterota bacterium
GCCGGCAAACGCGAGCGCCAGGTTCCACGGAATGGCGCCGGCGATGGTTGCCAGCGTGAAGGGGACGACCGTGATGCGCGAGAGGCCCGCCGGAAACGAGATGTAGGTGCGGATGACCGGTAGCAGGCGCCCGAGGAAGACGGCGAACAAACCCCAGCGCTCGAAGAACCGATTCGCGAGCCGTAGGTGGCCGGTGGTGAGGCCGACGCGCCGGCCCGGACCCAGAATCAGCACCTCGCCGTAACGGCGGACGAGCAGGTACGCGACCAGGGAGCCGACGAGGTTGCCGACGCTGGCCGCGATGACGACGCCGATAAAGGAGAGCTTGCCCTGCGAGGCCAGCGCGCCACCGAGGGGGACGACGATTTCACTGGAGATCGGGATTCCCGCGCTCTCCGCGGCCATCGTAAGGAAGATGGCGATGAGCCCGCCCGCGGTAATGATCTGGATGATCTGATGCGACATCCGGCGAAGCCTAGCAGTTAGCCTGATCGGGACGTGACGCAAAAAAGCCCGCGCGACATGGCCGACGACGCCCTCGGCCAGCTCGTCGAGCGGCTGTCCACATCACATCATCGGCGGCGGCTCCGGCGCGTGGGATGGAACACCGCGATCGATCCCCCGCCGGGTGGATGGGCCGGGGGTCAACCCCCGCCACGCCCGGGAAACACGCTTACGGTGCTGATCGACGGAGCTGAGGCACTCCAGGCGATGGCCGTGGCTATCGCGGAAGCCCGGTCGCATGTCCACATCACCGACTGGCACATCACGCCGACCTTTGCCATGACCCGGGGCGAGCGGCCGGTCGTCTTGAAGGAGTTGCTCGCTGAGGTCGCCGTACGCATCCCCGTCCGGGTTTTGATCTGGGCGGGCGTACCGGTGCCGGTGATGCAGCCCCGGCGGGGCGACGTCCGCAAGATCCGCGACGAGCTGACCGCCGGCAACCATATTCAGTGCGCGCTCGATGCCCGAGAGCGGCCGATGCACTGCCACCACGAGAAAACGATCGTGATCGATGATCGGATCGCCTTCGTCGGTGGCATCGACCTGACCAGCTTCCATGCCGACCGCTGGGACACCCAGGACCACAAGCCGCGCGGCGCGGTCGGCTGGCATGATGTCGCGGCCCGTATCGCCGGGCCCGCCGTGCAGGACGTTGCCGAAAACTTTGCGATGCGCTGGCAGGCGATCACCGGTGAGGTGCTCACGCCGGTTGCCACGCCACCACCGGCCGGCGACATCGAGGTGCAGGTGGTGCGGACGGTACCGGATGGCACTTACCGGCAGCTGCTCCCCCGTGGGGACTTTCGCATCCTCGAGTCGTATCTGCGGGCGCTGCGCGCCGCGCAACGCTTCATCTACCTGGAGAACCAGTTTCTCTGGTCACCCGAGATCCTCGCCGTCCTTCGCGACAAGCTGGCGCGGCCGCCCACGCCCGACTTTCGCATCGTCCTGCTCCTCCCCGCCAAGCCCGACTCAGGGAGCGACGACACCCGCGGCCAGCTGGGGACGCTGGTCCAGGCCGACGGCGATGGTGGCCTGCTGCTGGCGTGCACGCTCTACTCGATCGGTGGGGAGAAGGACTGGCAGGTCTACATCCACGCCAAGGTAGGCATCGTCGACGACGCCTGGATGACGATCGGCTCGGCCAACCTGAACGAGCACTCGCTCTTCAACGACACCGAGATGAACCTCGTCACGCACGACGCACGTCTTGCTCAGCAAACCAGGCTGCGCCTGTGGGCGGAACACCTGCAACGGCCTGCCAGCGAGGTGGCAGGTGATCCGACCGACGTTATCGACCGGCTGTGGAAGCCGATCGCGCGCGAGCAGGCGGAACGCCGAACGCGTGGAGAACGGGCGACGCACCGGCTGAGCACGTTGCCCGGCGTCTCCCGCCGCTCACGCCTGCTGCTCGGCCCCCTCCAGGGCCTCGTGGTCGACGCCTGACTAACCCGGCGCCAAGCTCTCTTTTTAGCTCTCCCACTGCGAGACGGGAAGAAAGTACGGGTAGATGTTGCAGCGCCAGCCGATCAGCGGATGCACGCCCAGGCGGCCCGGCGGATCCTCATCGACAAAGGGTTGCCGCACCTCCAGCCAGTTGGGCTCACCGTTGCACTGCGGACACCGCACCGGCGGCCGGAGGTCTTCCATGCAGAGCAATGGTATCTGGGCCGTGGGATTTTCCCTCCCCCGCTCGCGGGGGAGGGCAGGATGGGGGCTCCCGATCAATTCGGCATCACCAAGGGGCCCGAATCAATAATTGAACGATGAAGTTGCTCGGTTTTCAGATTCCCAATTACACCTTTCCGGGAGTGACGAACGACAAGCTCTTCGATCACGTCGTGATGCTCGCCAGCACCGCGGAAAAGGCCGGTTTCGATTCCGTTTACGTGATGGATCATTTCTATCAGCTGCCCAACATCGGCCCGCGGACCGAACCCATGCTCGAGGCCTACACGGTGCTGTCGGGGATCGCCGCGCGGACCAAGAAAGTCAGGATCGGCGCACTCGTGACCGGCGTTACCTATCGCAACCCGGCGTTGCTGGCCAAAACCGTCACCACGCTCGATGTCGTCTCATCAGGCCGGGCGATCCTGGGACTCGGCGCTGCCTGGAATGAGGACGAGCATCGTGGCTACGGCTACGACTTTCCACCGGTCGGTGAACGAATCAGCCGGCTCGAGGAGGCGCTGCAGATTTGCCGGGCGATGTTCCGCGAAGAGGCGCCCACGTTCGAGGGCCGCTTCTATCGGATCGAGGGCGCGCTCAATTTCCCGCGACCGATCCAGCCGAACGGCCCGCCGATCATGATCGGCGGCGGCGGGGAGCAAAGAACCCTCAAGCTGGTCGCACAGTACGCGGACATGTGCAACATCTTCGGCGACGTGGCAACCGTGCGGCACAAGATCGACGTCCTCGAGCGGCACTGCCAGACGGTTGGTCGTGACCCGCGAACGATCACCAAGACCCGGCTGGGCACCTTGCTCATCCGAAAGACCGACGCCGAGGCCGAGCGCGTCTTCCAGCAAGTGCTCAATCGACCCGGGATCAATCAGGAGTACGTGCGCTCCGTGCTCATGGTCGGTGGTCCCGACCGCATCGCGGAGCAAGCCCAGCAACTGCTCGATGCCGGGCTCGATGGCTTGATCTTCAACATGCCCCACATGGAAGATCCGGAGGCGATCGAGCTGGCGGGCAAGACGCTGGCCGGTCTGCGTCACCAGGCCGTGGCTCGATAGCCCGCCGGACAATGGCTGAGGAGCGGCTCTACTCGATCACGGAGGCGGCTGAAAAGCTGGGCGTCTCGCCGGCGACGATCGCGACCTGGATCCGGCTTGGCATCGGGACAGCCAGCCGCCAGGACGAGCTCGGCAGGAATCGCTATACGGAGGCGGACCTGAAGGAAATGGAACGCCGGTTCCAGGAACGGCAGGCTCGCAAGCGAACCCCCCAACCTCCATAGCCCCGGCACGTACAATACGGAGGCTTTGCGAGGGCGAGACGCGGAGGATGCATGCAGGCACGGCTGCTGACCACTGCCCCTGAGAAGGCGGAGGCGGACGCGGTCATCCTGCCGATCTTCGAGGGCCAGTCGAAGCTGCCGCCGGAGGCCGTCACCTTGGACAAGAAGCTCAAGGGCGCCATCACCCAGCTTCTCGCCGATCGGGAGTTCCGCGGCAAGTTCATGGAGCTGGTCCCCGTCCACAATCTCAACACCCTTCCCAGCAAGTGGACCGTTCTGGCCGGCGTCGGCAAGCCCGAAGAGCTCGACATGGTTCGGTTGCGCAACGCCCTACAGGCTGCCGGCCGGGTGCTGCGAAAGCGCGGTCATCGTCGGGTCGCCGTCATCCTCCCCAAAGCCGTCGCTGCCAGGGGCAGCGCAGGTGACGTTGCGCGGGCGGTCACCGAGGGGATCGGGCTCAGCAACTTCGATGTTGGCTCGCTGAAGACGCGGCACGAGCACGCGGTGACGCAGATCAGCGCCCTGAGCATCGTTGGCCTCGACGGGGACAAAGCGGCTGCTGCCGCGGTGAAAGACGCGATCGTTCTGTCGGACGCCACGAACCGCATACGGGAGTGGGTCAACGCACCGGCGAACGCATTCACACCGACGGTCTTTGCCGAGAAAGTGAAGGAGGCCGTCAAGGGAACACGCCTCGACCTGAAAGTCCTCGAGGTCGACGACATGCGTCGGCTGAAGATGGGCGCGTTGCTGGCGGTCGCACGCGGCTCCGACGAGCCGGCGAAGATGATCGTGCTGCGCTACTCAGGCGGCCGGAAGGGCGGCCCGATGCTGGCGTTGGTCGGCAAGGGCATCACTTTTGACAGCGGCGGCATCTCCATCAAGCCGGCCCAGAACATGGAGATGATGAAATCCGACATGGGAGGCGGCGCCGCCGTCGTCGGCGCCATGCTTGCGATCGCCGAGCTCGAGCCGAAGATCAATGTCATCGGCATTGTCCCCACCACCGAAAACATGCCGTCCGGTCACGCCATCAAGCCCGGCGACGTAGTGACCGGGTCGGGCGGGAAGACGATCGAGATCATCAACACCGACGCGGAGGGTCGCCTCATCCTCTCGGATGGGCTCACGTATGCCGTGAGGGAGGGAGCCACCCACATCGTCGACATCGCCACGCTGACCGGGTCCATCATGCGCACCTTGGGTCCGCTTGCGATCGGCGCCTTCGGCAACAACCCGCCGCTGATGGACCTGGTGCGTCGCGCCGCCGACCTTGCCGGCGAGCGGCTGTGGGAGTTGCCGTTATGGGCCGAGTACAACGGACTGATGGATAGCCAGATCGCCGACCTCAAAAATGCCAGCGTCCCCTGGGCGGGCGCGACGACCGCGGCGATTTTCCTGCGCGAGTTCGTCGACGGCAAACCCTGGGTCCACCTCGACATCGCCGGAAGCGCCTGGCAGGACGCGCCCGAGCTAAAGAGTGTCCCATCCGGTCCCACCGGTTCGGGGGTGCGCGTGATGGCGCATCTGGCCGAGCTCCTCGCCGAGCACTAGACCATTCCCGAGGTCACGAAGCTCGGCGTTCCGAAGGAGGTCCGAACGGCACGGTTGCTGCTCCGGCAGTGGCGCGAGGCCGATACCGATCCGCTGGCCGAAATCTATTCGCAACCCGAATACCTCGCCCACATGCCCGCACTCGACCGGGGCGGAACGGCGAAGCAGATCGAAGCGTTCATGCGGAGGTGGCGAGACGACGGTGTCTGTCAGTGGGCGGCCGTCGATCTCGAAACCGATCGCCTGATCGGCCGGATCGGCTTGCTCCGGCACCACGATTGGCCGATCGAGCCCGATCCGATCGAGGTGGGCTGGACCCTACATCGTGATTACTGGGGCCGGGGGTTGGCCACGGAAGGCGGCCGGGTGTCGATGGAAATCTGGCGGGAGCGTCTGGTGGCGGACCAGCACCTGATCTCGATCACGGTCCCCGCGAACACGCGGTCGCGTGCGGTTATGGAGCGGCTCTCCCTGACCTATCGCGGAACGGCCTACTGGAAAAACCTGGATGTCGTCTGGTACGCGATCGATCGCTGACGCTTAGTGCTTCGCCCACCCCGGGTCGGGGTAGCGTGGGCGCGCGGTGGCGACACCGGGGGGCCAGATCAACACGGCCCGGCCTGCCTGAATCTGCTGAACGTACGCCGGCTTCACCGCATTGGCGCCGCGATCGTCGAACTTGATCGGCCCGAAGAAGGTGTTGAGGTCCGTGATGGCGAGCGCGTCGCGAACCCAGCGTGGCTGCGTCGAGTTGGCCTGTTCGATCGCCACCTCGAGCGTCAAGCAGGCGGCGGTCGCCGCGGCTGCGTGTTGGTCGGGAATATGCCCGAACTGGTCGGCGAAGGCGAGCGAGTAGTGGAAGCTGTCGATGAAGTAGCTCGTGCGGTTGCGAGTTCCGGGTGCCCACTGCGTCGTCCCCACGGTGTAGTTGGCCGCCGCCTGGAGGTCTTGCGTAAATTGCGGGGCGCCGGGTCCGTCGCTGAAGGCCAACAACTTTGGCTGGACCTTCATTTGCGCGGCCTGTTGCACGGTGCGCACGCTCTCTGACACGTGGCCGGCTTCGAGGAGCAGGTCGGCGCCGGTGCCGGCGGCGCCCGCCAGGAGGCCGCTGACATCGTTGACGCCGTATGTATAGCTCGCTCCGGAGAGGAGGCTCAGCCCCTTCGCCTGGGCATAATCGGCGGTCGCCGTCGCCAACTCCTGGGAAAGGCTGTCGCTGGCGAACATAATGGCCAGCGACTGGGGTTTCGGGTTCTGGGCGAGGGCCATATCGATCACGCCCTCGAATTGGCGGCCAAGAGGCGCCAGGACACTGAATAGATAATGGTAATGGTTGGTGAAGATGGTGTCTGACGAAGCCCCACTGCTGACCATTGGCACCTGGTGCTGCTCGGCGACGGGTGCGGCGCGGGCTGCGGTGGCGTCGTTGGAGGGGCCCAGCAGCAGCGTGTCGTGGTTCTGCGAGATGAGCTGTTCCGTGACGGCGGCAGCGATCGACGGGCGGCTCTGGTCATCCGCGATGTCGATATTGAGCCGGTGGCCCGCGCCCCTCACGACGACGCCCCCCTTGGCGTTGATCCAGTCCTGGCAGAAGAGGTAGCCCTCCTTGGCCATCTGACCGCTTTCCGCCTGGCTGCCGGTCAGCGAGAGGACCGCACCGACGGTGATCGCGCTCCCGAGGGGGGATGCCGTCATCCCAGGAATGGGGGCGCAGGCGGCAAGGAGTGAAAAAGCTACGATCAGCCCGGCCAGCGGAAGCGGCGATCTCCGCACGAGGCGTGATTATGTGCCCCTCGCCTGCTGCGGGCGCTGCAACTTGCCTACAAATAAGCTGATAGCCGAACGGGCAGGGGCGGAGCCGCCCACTAAACTATGCGATTGGCTGGGCCGGTGGCGAGTTAGCCAAGTGGTAAGGCAGAGGTCTGCAAAACCTCCACCGCGGGTTCGAATCCCGCACTCGCCTCCA
>DATBYU010000189.1:0-22480 GCA_036513555.1 Candidatus Dormiibacterota bacterium
GGTTCCGGGCTGAGGGCCCCTGCTAGTTTCGGCGGCCGCCGAAGATCCGGAGCAGGATGAGGAAGAGGTTGATGAAGTCCAGGTAGAGGCTGAGCGCCAGCAGCAGCGAGTTGTTATCACCCGCGCGCTGGGCTTTCACCCGCCAGAAGTCGAAGAAGGTCAGCCCCACGAAGACGACCCCGAGAAAGGCACTGATCGCCAGCTGGCTAATGCCGAGATGGAAAATCAGGGTGGCGAGGCTGACGAGGATGCCCAGGAGTAGGGCGCCGAGCAGATACCGCCCCCAGGCCGCCATGTTGATGCTGGTCAGATAGACGACCGCCGCGGCCACCATGAAGATGCCGACGGTGCCCAGCAACGCCTGACCAACGGCGTCCGGATTGATGTTGAGATAGAGGTAGATGATGGGGGCGATGAAAAGGCCTTCGACGACCGAGAACACCCCGAGCAACCCCGCCGCGAGCGTGTGATTGCGCGTCGCGGCCGCCTGGATCCCGAAAATCAGCCCGATGGCGACGATGAAATAGAGAATCCAGGGAACGTTCTGCGGAACGACCTTGGCGCCGTACAACGTAACACCAACGACGGTGAGCGCCAGCGATGCGGCCAGCCAGCCCATCGTGCGGCTGAGGAGGGAGCGCTCGACCTGCGTCTGGCTCTGGAGCATTTCGTGCGGAAGCATCGCTTGGAACGTACCACACGGTGACGCGGGCTACACTATCGCCTTTTCTTATACTGAGGCTGCCAATGAGGAATACGTCCGGCCGCCCCTCCAGCTTGGTTTTGGGCCTGGCTCTGATCCTGCTGGCCGGGTGCGGGCCGTCGGCCGCTCCAACGGCGACCCCGACCCCGACGCCGAGCCGCCTCGGCCCCGCCATGGTGCAGGTCGAGAATTCGATCCTGGCCCGGCCCCAATCGGGACTGCAGCAGGCCGACCTGGTCTACGAGTACCTGGCCGAGGGCGGGATCACGCGCATGACGGTGATCTATTTCAAGCCCTCCGGCAGTCAGCGGATCGAGCCGGTGCGCAGCGCCCGCCCGGTCACCATCCACCTGTGGCATGCCTACCACGGCGTGATCTTCTTTTCGGGCGCCAATCAAAAGGTCTTGGACATGATCGGGGCCGAGCACATCCCGGCGCTCAGCGAGAGCAGCGATGGCGGCATTTACTTCGCTCGCGACCCGAGCCGCCGCGCCCCGCACAACCTCTATACGGACGGCGACCGCCTGGCCCAGGGCCTGAAGAAGTACGCGCCGCGCGTCAGCTATCAACTGCCCGCGTCCGGCACACCGCCGGCGAGCCCCGCCCCCGCTGTGGCAAATCGTTTCGTCTTCGACCAGACGAACTTCCATCGCGTCACCTACACCTACTCGGCCGCGGATACCGCCTACTCGTATGGAACCGAGCTGGGTCCGCTGATCGACAAGAACACCGGCCAGCCGATCAAGCCGGTGAACGTCATCCTGGTCCAGGTGGCGCATCACGACGCCGGCTTCACCGACGTGCTGGGCGCGCCGGCCGTCGACTTCGACCTGCAGGGGACCGGCCCGGCCGACGTCTTCAGTCAGGGTCATCGCTACACGGCGAAGTGGGACCTCACCAACGCCGAGCAGCCGTTGAAGATCCTCGGGGCCGACGGCAAGCCGATGCACCTTCCGGCTGGCCTCACCTGGATCCATCTGGTGGACCCCGGCACGCCGGTCACGGTCTCCTGACGTAGACTCGCCCCAACAGGCGCTCGAGGCCGGCTCCCCCAAGGGGCCGGCCGTTTTTGACCAGCCGCGCCAACACCACTTGAGTTTCGCAGGCTGGCGCGAAAATCAGTAGGCTAAAGGCATGGTCATCACGACCCGGTTCGAACTGGCCGCCCCGGTAGAGGCCGCTTGGGCCTACCTCCTCGACGTGCCGAAAATCGCGCATTGCGTCCCGGGTGCGTCCCTCACCCAGGTGATCGATGACAAGACTTACGAGGGCAAGGTCGAGGTCAAGCTAGGGCCAATCGGCGTTTCGTACAAAGGTCAGATCACCATCGAAAGCAAGGACGAGACGACGCACACGGTGAGCGTCAAGGCATCGGGCAACGAAACCCGCGGACGGGGCGGCGCCTCGGCGACGATGACGGCGCAACTTCAACCGAGCGCCACCGGGACAAGCGTCGTCATGAGCACCGACCTGGCGGTAAGCGGCGTGGTGGCCCAGTTCGGGCGCACCGGCATCGTGCAGGATGTCGCGCAGCGGATGGCCCAGCGGTTTGCGAGTTGCGTCGACCAGGAGCTCAAGGCCGCGGCCCTCGCCTGATCGCCGGGATCCTGCTCTCCGCGGGATTATCGACTCGATTTGGTCGTCAAAAGCTCCTCCAGCCGTACCGGGGTGAGCTACTCGTCCGGAAAACCGCGCGCTGTTTCCTGGAGGCCGGTCTGCAACCGGTCGTCGTCGTCGTGTCGACCGACCCTGCTTTCGGCGATGCACTGGCAGGGCTGCCCCTGATAATGGTCGAGAACGCCCGCCCGGAAGATGGAATCAGCAGCTCGATCGCGATTGGGCTCAGCGCCCTGCCAGAAACGACGAGCGCCGCGTTGATCGGCGTCGCCGACCAACCCAACCTCAGTGCAGAGGCCGTCGAGGAGCTGGTCCAGGCGTACTCCGCGGGACGGATCGTCGTACCTCGCTTCGGCGACCACCGGGGCAATCCGCCGGTGTTCGATCGCCGATTTTTCGCAGAGCTGATCGAATTACGAGGCGATCGGGGAGGCCAGATCGTCGTAAACGCTCACCCGGAGGCCGTCATAGAGGTGAGCCTTGCTGAGGCGATCGGCGCCGACGTCGATCGGCCGGAAGATTGGCCCGATTAGCGGCTGGTCGCCAGCCGGAGTTGCGCGGAGCCGGCGGCCAGGGCCCAGAGCATGCTGCCGAGCAGGATTGCATCCATCCGCCAGCCATAGAGGGTTCCCGCCGCCGCGACGTTCTCGAGAATCGAATGAAGGGTGCTCATGTCTGGTCTGGATTCAGGATGGCGCTCGTAGATGAGTGCCGATGCTGAGCCGGATTAGAGGACGCTGAGAAAGTGCTTGCCGAGCTCAAAGCCCGTCTCGCGGAGCTCCGCGACGCCGTCGCCATTGCGGAGATCTACAACCAGGGCATCGAGGACCGCACCGCCACCTTTGAGACCGAGCCACGCACCCCGGAGGCGATCGAGGAGCTGCTGCGAACTCGAGCGGGCCGCTACCCAGCCGTGGTCGTTGCCGACGGCGATCGCGTCCTCGGCTTCGCGTGGACGTCGGAGTACCGGCCCCGGGCCGCCTATGCCGGCGTGGCGGAATTCACCATCTACGTCGCTCGCACCGCACGTGGGCAGGGCGTGGGCCGGTTAGGCCTGGCCACGCTGATGACGGAGGCCGAGCGGCGCGGATTTACGAAGCTGGTTTCGCGCATCTTCCCGGAGAACGTGGCGAGCCGTCGGCTCTGTACGGCACTGGGCTTTCGAGAGGTTGGCACCTATCGCCGGCACGGTCAGCTCGATGGCAAATGGATGGACTGCGTCATCGTCGAGCGCCTGCTCGGGGCAGCCGCGCAGACCTAGCTAAAGAGATTTTTTCGTTGCACGGGCTTGCGACATACAGCTGTCGCGACTGTGCCTCACCATGGAAGCATGGCCGCGTCAGGCGATCGGCTCGGGAGCCCGGTTGCGCAGTTGAAAGTCCTGATCGGACGGCTCCCTGGCTGGCTGCGCGACGTCGATGACAGCGACCTCGGTGAGGAATTGGTCGAGATCCGGGAGTCGGTCGTGCAGCTAGAGGCCGTCTTCGCCGGCGGGCTACGACGCTTCGACAAGTCCGGCGAGTACAAGGCCGACGGCGCCGTGTCGCTGGTCGACTGGCTGCGCTGGAAGGCGAAGCTCTCTGGCGGCGCCGCTATGGAGCGCGTCACGATCGCGCGCCAGCTGGAGCAGCTGCCCCAGACCCAGCAGGCCTTCGCCAGCGGCGATGTCGGGTACCAGCACGTGGCCTTGCTGGCCCGCACGGCGGAGAAGGTCGGCGCGGCGGCGGTCCAGGGCGAAGAGACAAATCTGCTGAAGGCCGCCGAAACGATGGACCCCGGTCGCTTTGCCGGCGTGGCCAAAGAGTTCGAGTATCGCGTGGATCACGCGGCGGCACTCGCCGAGGCGAACCGTGCCTATACGCGCCGCTATCTCCATATCAGCGACGTGAAGGATGGGCTGGTCCACCTCGAGGGCCTTCTGGACGCGGAGGGCGGTGCGATGCTCAAGACCGCGCTAAGCGCCTTCATGCCACCACCGAAGAAGGATGACGAGCGCACGACCGCTCAGAGGCGCGCCGATGCGCTGGTTGAGCTGGCGCGGCGACCACTCGATGGCAATAAGCTAGGCACTGTCGGCGGCCAGCGGCCGCATCTGGTGATCACAGCCAGCGCCGAGACCCTGGCCGGAATTCAGGGCGCGCCGCCCGCACACCTGGAAGGCGTCGGTGCGATTCCGATCGAAACCGCGCAGCGGCACGCCTGCGACCCATCGGTCAGCTGGCTCCTGGGCCAGGCCGAGCTGGAGAGCGAGACCAGTCACGCGCATCAACGGATCCCGGCGCCCACCCGGCGGGCGCTGGTGTCTCGCGATCGCGGCTGCGTGGTGAACAACTGCAACCGACCGCCGGCCTGGTGCGACGGACACCACGTGGTCTGGTGGACGCGAGGGGGGAAGACGGCGCTCGGCAACCTGGCATTGGTGTGCGGGCGCCACCACCGAATGCTGCACGAAGAGGGCTGGACGCTGGAGCGAAAAGACGGCCACTGGCAGGCCAAGCCGCCGGTTCAACGGGTTCCAGCGAACGCCCGGTCGGCGTGACTGACTAGCCGGTACGTGCCTCGGGAAGGGCAGCGTCAGACTGTTCGACGAGCCGCAGGAAGCGTTCGACGAGCGCCGCGTCCCACTGCTTCCCCTCACCCTGCCGCAGGGTGCGGATCACCTCGTCACGGGGGCGACGCGCACGGTAGGGTCGATCGTTGCTCATGGCGACGAAGGCATCGGCAATCGCGATGATGCGGGCGAACAGGGGAATGTCCTCGCCACCCAGTCCATCTGGATAGCCGGCGCCGTCGATCCGTTCGTGGTGGTGGCGAACCGCCGGCAAGACTTGCTCGGCACTCGGCAGGGCGGCGAGGATCTCTTCGCCGACGACCGGATGACGTTTCACCTGGCTGAATTCACCGGGATCGAGACGACCCTGCTTCGAGAGGACGTCGACGGGAACGCTCACGGTGCCGACGTCATGCAGGAGGGCAGCGCGGTACAGCAGCGTCAGCTGGTCCTCCGGTAGCTCAATGGCGGTGCCCAGCTGCATCGCCCAATGGGCGACTTTTTCCGAAAGCCCCGCACTGGTATGGTCACGATCCTCGACGGCGCGCGCGAGCGTGACGACGACGCTCTCGAGCCTATTCACCTGACGGTTCAGGCCAGCGATGCGCAGCTGCACACGCACCAGCGCGAGCAACCGGGCGCGGTCGACCGGCTTGAGCGCCACCTCATCGGCACCCGCCTGGATGGCGCGCTCGCGCTGCACCTCGTCCTCACCGGACATGAGCAGCACGACTGGGATGTCGCGGGTGGCCGGCGCCTGCTTGATCGCTCTACAAACCTCGAAACCATCCATGTCTGGAAGCACCGCCTCGCAGAGAACGAGGTCGGACTCGTGGGCCGCGAGCGTGCGCAAGGCGGCGGCTCCGTCGCCGGCCGTGATGACGCGGTAACCTCCGCGCTCGAGCAGAGTCCGGAGCTCTCGCTGGCTGGCGTCCTCATCGTCGGCCACCAGCACGGTCTGCCGGCCGTTTGGCGTTTCGGTCGCGCTCACCACCCCGCCTTCAGGAGCCCCGGGAGCTTGCTGAAGTCACGCTCCGCCGCCATCCGCATGACGGCAAAGGCGCGGTCCTGCTCGCCACGGCGGCGAAGGACGTCCGCGTACATGGCGCAGACCTCGCTGAGTTTTCCAGCGGCGTCACGATCGACGAGCAGCCTGGTCGCAGCCTTGAAGCGCCGATCGGCGATCACCGGATGACCGAGCCGTTCGGCGGCGGCGCCCTCGATCGCCGCGGCGAGGGCCTGATGCAGGTGGTCTTGCGATCGTTCCGAGGCGCGCTGGCTCTCGCGAGCGAGCTGCAATGCTTCGGCATCCTTTCCCGCGTCGAGCGCATAACGGGCGAGCGCCCCGGCGGCGACGCCGACCTCGAAATCATCCGACAGCTCGCGGGCGCGCAGAAGGCTGCGAGACTGGGCATCCCAGGCTTCCGCCTTCCGTCCGGCGGCGTAGTGGACGTCGCCGATGTTGTTGAGAACCCGATTGGCCGCGCGCTCTTGCTTGATCCGGGCGTGGATCTCGAGTGCTCGATTGCAGTGCTCGATTGCCTCATCCAGGAGGCCTTTCGCCCGAGCCGTGATACCCAGTGCCATGTGAGCATTCGCGATCCGTAGCAGGCTTTCGGCATCGGTGGCCGCCTCGAGCGCCTGGAGCGAGAAGCCGTGCGCCTGCTCCAGCTGCCCCAGGGCCCAGCAGGAGCGGCCGAGGTTGGTCAGCACGCGCGATCGCAGGGCGGGATCGGCGTGTTTCGCGCGCTCCAGCCAGTGCAGGGCGCGCCGCCCTGCCTCGACCGCGAAATTGAACTGTTCCTGTTCGTTGAGCACCGTGCCGATTTCGGCGTAGATCGCGCCGTTCAGCTCGGGGTCGTCCGGCGGCGCATCGGCGGCGGCGGTCTGGAGCGCGACGAGCGCCTCGGGCAGTCGGTTGAGCGCGTCGAGCGCCGTCCCCCGGATCCGCTCCAGGTCGGCGCGCTCATTGGCGGTCCGAGCGAGCGGGCCGGCTTCGTCGACCATCGCGAGCGCTTGCGCCGGTTCCTTGGCCTTGACCGCCAGCTCGGCGCCCTTCCGCAAGTACGTGAGCTCCAGCGGTGTGTGATCGCCCGTGAAGTGGCCGAGCGGAAGACCCAGGCGCTCCGCCATCAGGCGAAGCTTGGCGAGGGAGGGCGTCGCCCGGTTGCATTCGACCTGGCTGATGAATCCCTTGGTCGCCACCCCGCGCGCGAGCTGTTCCTGCGTCAGTCCCCGAGCCAGCCGCGCTTGTCGAAGACGCTCACCGACGGAGTTCATAGAGCCTCAAGAAGTATAGCTCCACTACACCGCTTTCCGAAAGTATATTGACACCGCGTGCACCGGGTGTTAAATTCCGGCCAATCGGTCGGAGCATCCCCTGCCGCGGAGGAGCTGCTCATGAACCGGTTTGTCGCCCTTGTCGTCGCCGTCGCCGCTGTTGTGCTCGCCGTCGCCGACGTGATGCCAGGAGGCCACTAACAAAGGTTCCGGGGGGTTTGGACGGGCGCTTGCCGCTGGGCAAGCGCCCTTTTTACGCCGATAGTGGGCCGGGGGGCTTGTTAGGGCGAGGCGGTCGGGGAGGCCTTGGGGGAAGCGCTCGGCGACGGGGCCGCCGATTGCAGAGCCGCCAGTTGGTTCAGGATGCTCCCCACGGTCTGGATTTCTTTGGCATAGGTGGTGAAATCACCGTTCTTCAAGGCAGCCTGTGCCGCGTCATAGTGCGACTTGGCCGAAGCGATCAGCTGGGCGACGGTGCCGCTCGGTGGCGTGGTGGGACCACCTGACGGCGTTGTCGGCGTCGCCTGGCCGAGCAGGGCGGCCAGCGCCTTGTCGAGCGTGTCTTCCATCACCACGTTCTGGCCGGTCGCCACGATCACCTTTTTCAACTGCGGCTTGGCAACGTTTGTCGCTTCGAGGTAGACCGGCTCGATGTAGAGCAGAGACGTCTCGATGGGAAGGACGAGCAGGTTGCCACGGATCACACTCGAGCCAGGGGCATTGAGCAGCGCGAATTGCGACTTGATCAGGGGGGCCTGGTCGATGTTGGCCTCGACCTGTTGCGGGCCAACCACCAGGCTGTCTTTGGGGAAACGGAAATCGAAGAGGGTGCCATAGTCCGGCTGATCGGAGCGTGCCGCCAGGTAGGCAATCATGTTGGTCTTGCCATTCGGCGTGTACGGCAAGATCGTGAGGAACTCTTCGCGGGGCTCGCCGGGGAGCCGGCTGATGACGTAGAAGGGGCGCATTGGCGAGGCGCCGCCGCCCTGCTGCAGGTTTTCCTTGGCGATGTTCCAGAGATCCGAGCGCAGGTAGAAGACCGTCGGATCGGTCATGTGAAAGTACGTGTACAGTTCGGCCTGCAAATTGAAGAGGTCGCGCGGGTAGCGAATGTGGGCCTGGAGGCCGGCGGGCATCTGGCTAAACGGCTTGAAGAGTCCGGGGAAGATCGAGGCGTAGGTATTGGCGAGCGCGTCCTTGGTGTCGATCTGGTAGAAGGTCGTCGTTCCCTCATAGGCGTCAATGACGACCTTCACGGAGTTACGCGCGTAGTTCACGCCCGCGAAAGGGCCGTTGACGTCGGGGGCCATGTCGCTGTAAGGGAAATGGTCGGTCACCGTGAACCCGTCAAGGATCCAGTAGACGTGACCATCGACGACGGCAACATACGGATCCTGATCGAACTGCAGGAAGGGCGCGAGCGCCGTGACGCGGTCCAGGACCGCGCGGTTGAACAACACCTGCGTCTGCGAGGTCAGCTGTGGGCTGATCAGCAGGTTGATATCGCCGAACCGGATGGCGAAGGCCAGGCTCCGGAGCGCTGACGAGAGGGGCACACCCGAGGTGCCCTTCCACTGCGTGTACGCGTCGGGTGTGAACGGGTAGTCGAATTCGGGTTGCTTGGAGTCGGTCAACACGTAGTTCGAGGTGTGGCGGCCAAAGTAGATTGCCGGCTGTGTCACCGCTGGCACGCCGGCCGGCGGAATGTCCTGGAGTGTCAGGACCGGATCGCCCTGGGCGGTGGCCTCGTTGGCGCGCGCCGCGACCACGCCGTAGCCGTGGGTGTACTGCAGCTTGAGTGCGACCCAGGAACTTGCCGGCACCTTGTCAGGGTTCAGCTCGCGCGCGGCAAGCAAGAGCTGCAGGTACTGGTTGCCGAGCTGGTAGCGGTCGACCGCCACTTCGTTCGGATAGAACTGATAGTAGGTGCGCAGGCTCTGGATGTTCTCCAGGGTGGAGGGAAGGGCCAGCTGCGGATCCCAGAGGCGCGCGTTCTGGACCGTTTGCGGATTGTTCGCCACCTTATCGGCGGTCAGCGTGTCCTGGGGCGTGAACGGCCGGTCGGTGATGCTGCTCAGACCGTATGCCTGTCGCGTGAAGTCGATCTCGTTCTTGATGTACGGCGTCTCGCGTGCCAGCTCGCTGGGCGCGACCTGGAAACGTTGCACCAGGCCAGGAAAGACCACCAGCAGGATGAAGGCTGCGCCCAGCCAGGCCACCAGCGCGGCCGGCAGCGGCGCGAGGCGCGCGCCGACCGCATTTACCAGCAGACCGATGGCGATCAGGACCATCAGCACCGTCATGATCCAGTAGGCGGGGATGCGGGCGGCGACATCCGCATAGCCGATGCCGGTGACGAAGCCGCGCTTGCTAAGCAATAACTCATAAAGATCCAGGCGGTAATGGATCGCCAGCAGCGCGGCAAACGCGGCTGCCAACACCGATAGGTGCCGAATCGCCCTGGCGGGTAGGGCGAAGGTCTGCAGATTGGCCCGAGACACGTAGAGGCCGCCCGCGACCAGCGTCATCAGGATCACGACCCACAACAGCCAGCCCCATACGAATCGATAGAAGGGGAGGGTGAAGACATAGAAGGAGACGTCGCTGTGCCAGATTGGGTCCTGGATGTTGAAGGGCTTCTGGTTGAAGAAGGCCAGAATCGTCTGCCATTGCCCGGCGGCCACCCGTCCGAAGATCAGCCCGAGCAGGAAGACGAAAAGCAGGGCGAGCATCGTGGAGGGCGACGCGAGTGGCCGCTGGCGGATGCCGATCGACGACAGGCGCCGGCCGGTATTGGAATTCAGCGCCAGCAGCACGTTCGCCGCGCCGATCACCCAGAAGAGGATGGCGAAGATGAAGAAGGACCAGATCTGGGCGGCGAAGCGAACGCCGAAGATACTGCCGTAGTTGAGCGCGCGGAACCAAAGGTAGTCGGTGTAGAGCGTCGCGAACGGTTTGAGCAGGAAGAGGATGAGAAGCACCAGCGCGATCGCGATGATCCAGAAGACTCCGCGTCCGGAGATGCGGATGGTCGGGAAGCTGGGCTCGGTCGGCAGGCGACCGAAGGGTGACTCGCCGCCCTCGAAGAATCCTCGCGGAGGAACTCGCCTAGACATCGGGGACCCGCGATCCGGAAATGCCAACGAACGCGGCGCGCCCCGGATAGTGTGCGGTGATACCCACCTCTTCCTCGATCTGTAGGAGCCGATTGTACTTGGCGACCCGCTCCGATCGTGATGGCGCACCCGTTTTGATCTGGCCGGCGCCGGTGGCAACGGCGAGGTCGGCGATGAAAGTGTCCTCCGTCTCGCCCGAGCGGTGCGAGACCACGGTCGAGTACCCGGCCTGCGCGGCGGTCGCCATCGTCTCCAGCGTCTCAGTCAGCGTCCCGATCTGGTTGACCTTGATCAGGATACTGTTGGCGATCCCCTCCTCGATGCCGTGGCGAAGGCGCACGACATTGGTGACGAAGATATCGTCGCCGACCAGCTGAACGAGTTTACCGAGCCGCTGCGTGAGCCGGCGCCAGCCGTCCCAGTCATCCTCGGCCAATCCATCTTCGACGGAGATCACGGGGTATCGGTCGACCCAGTCAGCCCACCGATCGACCAGCTCGCCCGGATCGAGCGTGCGACCCTCGCCTTTCAGTTCATAGTGTCCGTGCTGGTAGAGCTCGGAGGCGGCCGGATCGAGCGCGATGAAGACATCCTCACCCGGCCGGTGGCCGCTCCGCTCGATAGCGTCGACCAGCAGCGTCATCGCCTTTTCGTTGGTGTCGAGCTCGGGCGCGAATCCGCCCTCGTCGCCCTGCCCGGTGCTGAGTCCTGCCTGGTGCAGGCTCTCTTTGAGCGCGTGAAATACCTCCGCGCCCCAGCGAAGCCCCTCCCGATAGGTAGGTGCCCCTGCCGGCACCACCATGAACTCCTGGAAATCGACCTTGGTCTGCGCGTGCTTGCCGCCGTTGAGGATGTTCATCATCGGCACCGGCATCACTAGCTCGCGATCGCCTGCGAGATAGCGATAAAGCGGTTGCCGGGCCGCCAGCGCAGCCGCCCGCGCTGCCGCGAGCGAGGCGCCGAGAATCGCATTGGCGCCCAGCCGCGATTTGTTGGCGGTGCCATCGAGATTGATCAGCCGTTCGTCGATCCCGCGTTGGTCACTCGGGTCGGCGCCCCGCAACGCGCCGGCGATCTCGTCATTGACGTGGCCAACCGCCTTGAGCACGCCCTTGCCGCGAAAGCGGCCCTGGTCGCCGTCGCGCAGCTCGACCGCTTCGTGCGCCCCGGTCGACGCGCCCGAAGGAACGGCGGCTCGGCCCACCTCGCCGGACTCGAGGAGCACGTCCACCTCGACCGTTGGGTTGCCGCGTGAGTCAAGGATCTCGCGGCCGCGGACACGGTCGATGCGGGCCCGGGTCATAGCTCGTCATCCTCCATGCCGGCCGAGCCGTTCGATTCCCCGTCTCCCATTTCGTCCACCACCTGATCGAAGTCCTCACCGAGCTCGTCTCCACCCATCTCCTGCCCCATCTTCTTCGCCCAGCGCGCCATGCTCTTCGGGTCGTTCTCGTCGACGTCGGAGAGGTCGGGACTGTCGCTCAGGCGATCCAGCCGGCTGTCCTCGGACAGCACCTGGGCGGTGCGCGAGATGAGCCGCGTCAGCTGCCGGCCGCCACAGAGCGGGCAGGCGGGCGAAGCGTCGACCGCGGCAAAGCTCAAAAAGAAGATCGACGGCCGCTTGCCGCAGTCCGCGCAGCGATATTCGTAGATGGGCATGGCGTAGCTCTAAACTTAGCGCATGGCAGAGCATCACGATCCCCACGAGCATCAACACGCAGAAGGCACCGAGCGCATTCGCGAGGTCGTCCGCGACAGCTTCACCATCATGCTGGGCGCCGCGAGTTGGGCGTTCGAGCAGGGTGATCACTTGGTCGACACCTGGCTGCATCAGGGGCACGTCAGCCGCGAGGAAGGCCGCCGGCGATTCGAGGAGTTTGCATCCAACACCCGTCGTCGGGGCGAGGATCTCAGCCGCCGCGTCTCTGAGGGCATGCGCTCATCGATGCCGGTGGCGACGCGCGACGAAATCGCCAAGCTGGAACGGCAAGTCGCGGAGCTCAAGAGCGAGCTCGAATCGCTGAAGAGCGGCGGTGCCACGCCGTCGGCGTCAGGCCAGACCGCGACGCGCGAACGACCTCAGCCTTAGCAAAAGCGCGGCTCGAGCGGCGGGCTGGCTGATCTGCTAACCGTGTTTCTTCTGCCGGCCCTGGCCGCCACCGCCGCCGCAATCCTCATCGCACCCAGCACGCCGCGCCGGCGGTTGCTGAGACTGCGCCACCTGGTCAGTGCCGGGCAGGAGGTAGGCCGTATATCCATTCACGTTGACGGGGCGCAGGCCCTCCGGTACGGCGAACCAACTGTCGGGCTGCCCGCTGAGCGCCTGGGTCATGAAGCCGTGGAAGATGGGGGCGGCGCCAACGATGCCGGAAACGTGAAGCATCGGCGTGTGGTCCGCGTTGCCGACCCAGACCGCGACCGCCAGGTTCGGCGTGAAGCCCACCGTCAGGTTGTCGCGAAAGTCGTTGGTCGTGCCGGTCTTCGCCGCGACGTGATGACCGGGGATGACCAGGTCGCTGTTGGACCCGAACGCGAGCGTCCGGTTACGGTCATTCGACAGCATGTCCGCCATGATGAAGCTCACCTGCGGGGCGACTGCCGCCTGATGGTTGACGCTCGCGTCATACCGGTAGAGCGTCTGGCCCTGCGCGACGACGCTCAGGATGCCCTGCGGATGCCGGTAGGTTCCTTGCGCGGCGAGCGTGCTGGCGCCGGCGGCCATGTCGATCAGCGGCACCTCGTAGCCGCCGAGCGTCAGGCTGGGCTGATAACTCGTAGCCGGCTGGGTCAGGGTCTCGACGCCCATCCGGCGCGCGGCGTCGACGACATGATCGGTTCCGGTGCCGAGTTCGACCTTCACCGCAGGGATGTTGAATGAGTTGCCCAGGGCTAACGGGATCGGCTGCCAGCCGTGATACCGCCCGTCGTAGTTTTGGGGCGTGTAGGTGCTGCCATCGGCGAGGCGGACGTTGATCGGCTCGTCGAGCACCCATGAGCCCATCGTGAATTTCTGCGACTCGATCGCGGCCGTGTAGGTGAAGATCTTGAACGAGGATCCCGGTTGGCGGGGAATGATCGCCATGTTGTACTCACCGCCCGGCACGTCGGCGCCCGCTGACCCGACCATCGAAACCACTTCCCCGGTCGTCGGGTCGAGGGCCACCAGTGCGCCGTCGGTCACATGCTGGCCCTGGAGCGCCATGACTTTCTCACGAACCTGGCGCTCGGCGATCGACTGGAGGTTCCAGTCGAGCGAGGTGATCACGGTCAGTCCGCCGTTCTTCAGCAGTTGCTCACCGTAGGTCTTCTCCAGCTGTGCCGCCACCCAGTGCACGAAGCCGGGGGCCTTCACGTCGTCGGACGTCGACGGCTTCTGCAGGGTGAGCGCCTGCGCGGACGCGGTTCGAGCCTGGGCCGGCGTGATGTCGTGGGCGCGAACCATGGCGTCCAGCACGACGTGCTGTCGGGCTTTCGCTCCGTTCAGGTTGCTATAGGGATCCAGCTCGGTCGGGGCTTGCGGCAGGCCGGCGAGAAACGCTGCCTCCGCGAGCGAGAGCTGGCTGGCGGGTTTCCCGAAGTAGCTCTGCGCCGCGGCCTCCACACCGTAGGACCGGTTGCCGTAGTACACGCGGTTGAGGTAGGCCTCGAGGATCTGGGCCTTCGAGTACTGGTGCTCGATCTCGACGGCGAGGATGGCTTCGTCCAGCTTGCGGAGGATCGAGCGATCGCCCGAAAGATAGATGTTCTTGACCAGCTGCTGCGTGATCGTGCTGCCGCCCTGGTTGAAGCGAAGATGCAGCAGGTCATCGAGGCCGGCCTGCCCGGTGCGGAGGAGGTTGAGGCCGCCGTGCTGGTAAAAGGTACGGTCTTCGACGGCAACCGTCGCCTTCTGCATCGCCGGTGCGACCTGTCTTAGCGGCACGATGTGGCGCCGGTCGGACCCCTGATGGATCTCGGCCAGCAGGATGGTTCCTGTCCGGTCATAGATGCGAGTCGAGAGCGGGAGGCGGGCGGTACTGAGATTCGCGGTGGAGGGGAGGCCGGCCCATACGTAGAGCACGCCCGGGAGCACAACCAGGAGCAGCGCGAGCACAACGGCCGGCACGATCATCCAGGGCCGCATCCGAAACCGCCGAAGGGGCCGAGCGACGCTACGACCGCAGGTCGAGCAGAAGCGGCTGTCCGGCTTGAACGAAGCGCCACAGGCGGCGCAGAACGATCCCGTCGTTTCCGGGGATGTCCTATTCACGTTGACGGGTTAGATTATAACGAGAGGCTCATAAAGCCCCCACAAACTCGGGACTAGGTCTGAAGCACCCGGGCGCCGAGCACGCCCTTCAGATGGGCCAGCGCCCAGCGCTGCACCTCGTCGCCGGGATGCCCCGGCCCGTCGAAGGTTTCGACCGCCGCGGCGGGCACCACCACTCGGTAATCGCGGTTTCTCAGGTCGGCAACCGTATGGAGCACGCAGATATCGGTGCACACGCCGACCACGGTCACCTGCTCCGGCTGCGCCGCCTTGAGCCGTTCATCGAGGTCGGTCTCGAAGAACCCCGAATAGCGCCGTTTGCGGATCAGGGTGGCGTCGTGGAGCAAGGGCTGGAGCTCGGGAACCACCTCGGACTCGGTCGTTCCTCTGACGCAGTGCACAGGAAAGACTTCGAATTCGCGGTCGTTGGGGTCGTGGGTGTCCGCCAGGAAGATCAGGTGGTCGCCGGACTTCAGGCGCTCCTCGATGACCTCGCGGATCTTCGGGATGGCGGCGTCGCAGCGAGGGGAGGCGAGGTTGCCCTGTTTGCAAAAGCCATTGAGAACGTCGACCACGATCGTGACGTTGGGCACGGCTAGGTCACCAGCTCGAGTCGCGGGTTTGGCCGGTAGCGGCGACCGACTTTGGCGCACGGCCGTCCCTCGACCATCACCACGTCGGCGGTGAAGTCGAAGTTGCCCTGGAAGAAGGCGCTGCCGACGCCGTAGGCATCGACCGGCACCTGCTCACGTTCGAAGCGCTCGATCTTCTCGACGTTGAAGCCGCCGCTGGCCACGATCTTCACATGCTGGAAGCCTTCGCGGTCGAGCGCGCGGCGGACCAGCTGACAGAGTTGCGGGTTGACGCCTCGGGGGTCGAAGTCGCCCATCAGCTTCTGGACGCTGACGTCCACCATCGTCTCGGAGGTGTCCAGTCGCACGCCCCACAGGCGATCCTTCAGCGCCCGTGCCACTTCGAGCGACGTCCGGACGCAATCGTTCTCGAAATCGACGAGAACGACCAGGTTCACCGACGGTTCGACATACTCGGCGTACTTGCGCGCCGCGAGCACGGTATCGCCGTCATAGGCCGCGATCAGCGAGTGGGGGACGGTGCCGGTGCCCTTGCCGCCCCACCAGGCGGCCTGGGCATCGGTCGAAACCCCGATCGCCCCCGAGACGTAGGCCGCGTACCCGTCTCCGGTCTGGACCAGGTGGTGATCGTGGCGAGCGGGAAAAAAGATGATCTGCTTGCCCTTGGCCGCGTTGACCACGCGGCGGACGTTGGTCGCGACCTTGGTGCGGCGGGTGAGGACGCCCAGGTAGACGGTCTCCAGCCGGGCGTAGAGGGAATAGTCGCCCTCGATCGTCATCACGGTTTCCCAGGGCGCCACCTCGTCGCCGTCATAGAGGGCGTGCAGGCGTAGCTGGGAGAAATCCTCGGAGCACAGCTTGAGGATGGCGATCGCCTCATCCATGCCACCGATGACCGCCTGCTGCTTCTGAAAGACCTGCATCAGCGCGTGCGGATGGCGCTGATCGGCGCGCAGCACGTCGACGGTTCGATTGAAATAGACGTCGCTGTAATAGCCTTCGCGGATTCGCTCGACCGGCAGTCGAAAGACGGAAGGATCCAGCCGCTCGCGGCGCCGGACAGGCGTATCGGTTGGGGCTTTGGTTGCCACCTCAGTGTGTTAGATGTTAAGAGGTAGCGCCGATCTTCCGGTAGCGCTGGTAGCGTTCTTCGACCAGGCGGTCGATGTCGATCGCCTCAAGACTGCTGAGGTGGCGGCGCAGTGCGGCTCCGGCTGCGTCGGCCGCCACGCCATAGTCGTTCTGCGCGCCGCCCGGTGGTTCGGGAATGATCTCATCCGCGAGTCCGAGCCGCTTCAGATCGGCGGCCGTCAGCTTGAGGGCGTCGGCAGCCTCAACTTTCTTCGCGATATCACGCCAGAGGATCGAGGCGCAGGCCTCGGGCATGGCGACGCTGTAGATCGAGTGTTCCATCATCAGGAGCCTATCTCCAACGCCAATACCGAGCGCGCCGCCGCTGCCGCCTTCGCCAATCACGATGGTCAGGATCGGGATGCGTGCCGCCGAGAGCGCCACCAGATTTTCCGCGATCGCCCAGGCGATGCCGCGCTCCTCGGCGCCGGCCCCCGGGAAGGCGCCCGAGGTGTCGACGAAGGCCACGATCGGAAACTTGAAGCGTTCGGCCTGACGGACCAGCCGGAGCGCTTTGCGATAACCCTCCGGGTTGGCCATCCCAAAGTTGCGCAGCGCGCGTTCCGACGTGGTTCGGCCCTTCTGCTGCGCGATCACCATGATGGTTCGCGAGTCGAAGCTGGCCGGCCCACCGAGGATGGCGTGATCGTCGCCGAACACGCGATCGCCGTGGAGCTCCAGGAAGTTGCTGAAGATCGCGTGGATGTAGTCGAGCGCGTAGGGACGGTCGGGATGGCGTGCGAGCTCGACCTGTTCCCAGGTGGCGGCGGCGACGGACCCGTTGTCGGTCACCGCGTGACGGCGGGCGCCGGGGCTGCGGTCTCGACCTGCCGCTGGAGCTGGAGGTCGGCGGCGGCCCCACTCGGGCTGTAGAGGTCCAACAACTGGCGTAAGACTGCGGGCAACTCCGGCCGCGGCACCACCAGGTCGATCATGCCGTGCGCCAGCAGAAACTCCGCGGTCTGGAAGCCGTCGGGGAGCGTTTCGTAGGTGGCCTGCTGGATCACTCGCGCGCCCGCAAAGCCGATCATCGCGCCTGGCTCGGCAATGATGACATCGCCCAGCGAGGCGAAACTGGCGGTCACGCCGCCCATCGTCGGATCGGTCAGCAGCGAGATGTAGGGAACCCCGGCAGCCGCCAGCCGCCCGAGCGCGGCCGAAGTCTTGGCCAGCTGCATCAAGGAGAGCATGCCTTCCTGCATCCGGGCTCCGCCCGACGCCGAGATGATGAGCAGCGGCAGCCGGCTCTGCGTGGCGCGCTCGATGCCGTTGGTGATCTTTTCGCCGGTGGCCGCTCCCATGCTGCCGCCCATGAAGGCGAAGTCGAGGACGACCAGCACCAACCGGTGTCCGGCGAGCATCGCCTCACCCCAGGTAACCGCCTCGTTGGCGCCGGTGCTGGCGCGGCTCTGCTCGATCCGCTTGACGTAGGGCTGTGAATCGGTGAAGCCCAGCACGTCCTTCGCCACGATCGCCTGGTCCTCTTCCTGAAACGAGCCGGGCTCAACGAGCATCGCGATTCGCTCCGGGGCGCGCAGCCGAAAGTGGTACCCGCATCGATAACAGACGCCGAGCGCGGCAGTCAGTCGTGGCGGCTCGAGCGAGGTGTCGCACTTGGGACAGATGAGCCGGTCGATTTCTTCGCCGACGCCGGCCCGCGGCGACGGCAGAGCGACGTACCGCGTCTTGGGACGAAACATGGGTTAGGCCGCGACCCTTACGGGCGCGCCTTCCCATTCGATCACGCAGGCACCCCAGGTCAGCCCGGCGCCGAACCCGACCAGGACGAGATGATCGCCGCGGTTCAGCCGGCCCGCCGCGAGCGCATCCTTGAGGGCGAGGGGGATGGATGCGGTCGAGGTGTTGCCGTAATTCGCGATGGCGTTGACCATGATGTCGGGGCCGACGCCAAGCCGCTTACCGGCCGCCTCGATGATGCGGGCATTCGCCTGATGGGGGACGATCAGCTTGACGTCCTCCAGCCGGACGTTTGCCTTCTCGAGCGCCTCGAGGGTCGACTGCGCCAGGATCTCGGTGGCAAAACGAAAAACTCTCCGCCCATCCATACGGATCTCGGGGCGACCGCGTCCCTCCGGACCGTCGGCGCCGGGCGCGACATAGATCAGATCACCGCCCGAGCCGTCCGAACCCAGCACGCAGGACTTGATGCCGGCGCCGTTGACGCCCGGTCCAAGGACCACAGCGCCGGCGCCGTCTCCGAAGACGACGCAGGTGCCACGGTCTTTGAAGTTGAGGATCTTGGTCAGCGTCTCGCTGCCGATCACGATCGCCTGCTTCGACTCGCCGCTGCTGACGAAGCGATCGGCCACGCTCATCGCGACGAGGAAGCCGGTGCAGGCCGCCTGCACGTCGAACGCCGGGCCATGGGCACCGAGGCGTTCCTGCACGCGCGAGGCAACCGACGGGTACATCGAGTCCGGCGTGGACGTGCTGCACACGATGAGGTCCGTGTCCTGCGGACGAAGGCCGGCCACCTTGAGGGCGTCCTTCGCGGCCTCCGCGGCAAGGTCCGTCGCCGTTTCGTTGACGGCCGCGATCCGCCGCTCCACGATGCCGGTCCGGTCGCGGATCCAGGTATCGGAGGTCTCGACCATTTTTTCGAGGTCGGCGTTGGTCAGAATGCCGGACGGAACATAGCTACCGACCGACTTGATGCTGGTGAGCATGCGTCTCCCCGGCTAAAGAATCTAGCCAGTATATACCGGCATCTCGGGACTAGTTACGGCTTTTCACGGACCGTCAACAGGACTGTTGCCGAGGAGAAGGCCGCCCCCGTCGACTCCGTTTTTAGCTGAGAACGGTGACCTGGAAGTGCCGTTCCCGGGGCCCGTCGAAGTCGGCGAAGTAGATCCCTTGCCAGCGTCCCAGCATAAGTCGCCCGTTCCGCACCGGCACTGTCTGTGAGGTCCCTATCAGCGACGCCTTGATGTGTGCCGCGGCGTTGCCCTCCGCGTGCCGGTAGCCGTTCTCCCAGGGCACGAGCGCCTCGAGCGTGTTGAGGATGTCGGTGAGGGCGTCGGGGTCGGCATTCTCATTGATGAAGACGCCCGCCGTTGTGTGCGGGACATAGACCTGGCAGACGCCGCTTTCCACGCCACTTTCGCGGACCACCTGTTGCACCCGGTCCGTGATCTCGATCGCATCCGCCCGCTTGCCCGAACGGATCGTCACGGTGTCGGTTTTTGCCGCGCTCGCCATGCACGACATCGTAACAACGCATCCGGCTCGCTCCCAAGTTGGAGACCCGCACCCGATAATGGGCCGACGTGTCACGCGACCTGCCGATCGGCAACGGATCCCTGCTGGTTACCTTCGATCGCAATTACCAGCTGCGCGACATCTATTATCCGCGCGTCGGGCAGGAGAACCACACCAGCGGTGAACCGTGCCGCTTCGGGATCTGGGTGGACGGACGATTCACCTGGCTTGACGACCCCGCCTGGTCTCGCAACCTCGTCTACATGGCGGACACCCTGGTCACCAACGTCACGCTCCGACACCCCGACCTCCTGGTCAGCCTGACCTTCAACGATGCTGTCGACCTGGGCCGCGACCTGCTGCTGCGGCGGGTGCGAGTCCTGAATGAAGGGCCGGAGCGGGAAGTTCGCCTCTTCTTTCATTTCGACTGGCACATCTACGGCACCGAAGTCGGCGACACCGTGATGTACTACCCGCCGGTCAAGGGCCTGGTCGCCTACAAGGGCCAGCGATGCTTCGCTGCCTGCGGCCAGGTTGGTGATCGCATCGGACTGGACGGTTATGCCTGCGGCAAGAAGGACGTCGGTGGCGCACAGGGAACCTGGCGCGACGCGGAGGACGGCGAACTCGGCAACAATCCGATCGAGCAAGGCTCGGTCGACATGACGCTGGCGCTCAACCTGGGCCGGATTGCGCAGGGGGAGGCGGCGACCGCGTACCACTGGCTGATCGCCGCCCGCAACCTGGCCGAGCTGCAGACGGTCGCCGACGTCGTCACCCTACGCGGGCCGGAAGCCTTTCTCGAACGGACCCGTTCCTACTGGATCGCCTGGGTCAACAAAGAGGAGCGCGGCTTCGCGGATCTCTCGCCGCAGATCGCCGACCTGTATCGACGCTGCCTGCTGGTGGTGCGGACCCAGATCGACAGCGGCGGCGCCGTGCTCGCCGCCAACGATACGGACATCATCAAGTTCGCGCGCGATACCTATAGCTATATGTGGCCGCGCGACGCGGCGCTGGCGGTCTACGCCATGGATCAGGCCGGTTATGTCGATGTGCCCCGGCGGTTCTTCGAGCTCTGCGCCAAGATCGTGACCAAGGAGGGCTACTTCCGCCACAAGTACACCCCGGCCGGGGATCCGGGGAGCAGCTGGCACCCCTGGGTCGATGCCACCGGAAAGCCGCAGTATCCGATCCAGGAGGACGAGACCGGACTGGTCCTGTTCGCCCTCTGGCAGCACTACGATCACCATCGCGACTTCGAATTCTTCAAGGCCTACTACCGGCCACTGATCATCCTGGTGGGCGATTTCCTGGCCAGCTACATCGACCCGCTCACCGGCTTACCGCAGCCGAGCTATGACCTGTGGGAAGAGCGTCGCGGGGTGATGAGCTTCACGGTGGCGACGGTGTGGGCCGGGCTGCAGGCCGCCGCCAACTTCGCTGCCCTCTACGGCGAGACGGCACTGGCCGACCGCTACCGTGGCGTCGCCGACGGGATCAAACAGGGCACAAGGCGCTTTCTGTTCGACCCGGAGGCGAACCGCTTCCTCCGCCGAATCTATGTTCGACCGGACGGGACCACCGCGCGCGACCTCACGATCGACTCCAGCGTCTATGGGCTCTGGTATTTCGGCATGTTCGCGGCCGACGATCCGCAGATCGTCAGCACCATGACGGCGGTCTATGACCGGCTGTGGTGCAAGACCGAGGTCGGCGGCATCGCCCGCTACGAAAACGATTGGTACTATCAGGTGAGCCAGGACATCGCCAACGTTCCGGGCAACCCCTGGTTCATCTGCACCATGTGGCACGGGCAATGGCTGGTCAGCCAGGCGCGCACCCTGGATGACCTGGCCCGGGCGCGCGACATCCTGGACTGGGTGGCGGGCGCCGCGCTTCCAAGTGGCGTGCTCTCCGAGCAGCTCGACCCCTACAGCAAGGCGCAGCTGTCCGTCTCGCCCCTCACCTGGAGCCATGCGACCGTGGTGTCGCTCGTACACGAATACGTCCGCAAGCGAAAGTCACTGACGACGTAGGGCGGAGACCCGATGTTTCGCCCCGCGTGGCTTTGTTATCCTCGACTGCGTGCGCGGCGTGATAGCGGCGATCAAGGCGGACTTTGGTTGCCTGCTCGTGGCGGCGCTTTTCATCATCATCATGGCGTCGACGGTCATCTTTGCGACCATCCTGACGCCACCAGCCCATAACCCATTCGTGTAATGGCCGCTGACTTTCGACGTCTGATCGAGGACAGCCGCGAGATGTCGCGGCGCAGTTTCTTCGCCATCGCCGGCTGGGCCGGCTTCACGGTTGCCAGCCTGATCGCCCTCTACCAGAGCATCCGGTGGCTGTACCCCAACGCGACGTACGAAGACCCTCCCGCGTTCAAAGCCGACCCACCGAGCAGCTACGCCGTCGGGTCGACGACCGTGATCATCGACAAGCGGGTCGTGATCAATCACGATCCCAACGGGTTCTACGCCATCAGCCTGATCTGTACCCACCTCGGGTGCACCCCTCGCTATTTCCCGGACGCGACCAGCGACCTGGTGCTGGCGGGAACGCAGATCGCCAAAGACCCGGACACCGGCCAGCAGGCGACCAAGGCGAATCCCGTCCTGCCTGGCTTCAAGTGCCCCTGCCATGGCAGCCGCTATTTTCGTGACGCCATCAATTTCTTCGGGCCGGCGCCGAGGCCGATGGACCGGGTCCACATGGAAGTGGCCCCGGATGGCAAACTCTTGATCGACCGGTCCGTCATCGTCGACCGCTCGTTCCGCCTGAAGGTCTGATCAGCTAACCGGGAGGGTTCATGAGCGTTATTCGAGCGGCGATCGACGAAATGTTCTCCATCGTCGGGCAGATGGTCGGCTCGGTCTTTCGCCACGGCCTGCCACTCACCGACAAGATCGCGGCCCGCACGGCGCTGACGAACTTCGTCCTGCACATCCATCCGGTGCGCGTGCGCCGTTCGTGGATCCGGATGTCGTATACGCTCTGTCTCGGCGGGTTGTCGTT
>DATBYU010000190.1:0-4917 GCA_036513555.1 Candidatus Dormiibacterota bacterium
ACCGCGTCACCGGGAACTGCTCACACCAGCACAGCACTACGCGCATGGGCAACGACCCCGCGACGTCGGTGCTCAACAAATGGTGCCAGGCACACGAGGTCGACAATCTCTTCGTGGTCGACGGCGGTCCTTTCCCGACCGGCACAGGCGCCAATCCCACCCTCACGATCATGGCCAACGCATGGCGCGTCGCCGAGCACATCGCCGACGGTCACAAACGGCCAGCCGGTGTGGGCGTAGGCGCGCACCGCAATCACACGAACAAGACGGAGTCTGGCAGATGATAAGCAGAAGCGCTCGTTTGCAATCGGTTCGAATTCTGGCTCTATTGGTGGCCGCGATCGTCCTTTCGGCCTGCGGCGGTCTTCCAGTCAGTGAGCCTTCAGGTCCAGCGGCAGCGAAGATCGACGCCTCCCGCCTGAAGCCCATCGTGGAGGCCGAGCTCAGAGGGGAGATGCCGGCGTCGGTCCAGAGGCAGCTCAACGACGTTCCGCCACTGGGAGTCGGTCAGGCAGTCCCGGGTTACCCGCAAGGACTGCCGCCCTCGAAGGCCGACATGTTCCATTTCACGCCGGAGGACATCGCCAAGCTGAAGGAGGGTCACTACACCGCGGCGATCGCGATGCACCTCATGAATGACGCCTGGCCGCAGCTCCAGGTCGCGGGCATCACCGATGAGCTGCAGCGTTTTGGCATCAAGGTGGTCGCCACCACCGACGCCAACTTCAACGCCGCCACCCAGATAAACCAGGTGGGCACGCTGGTCGCCAGGCGTCCGAACCTCATGTTCTCAATTCCTGTCAACCCCACCACGGAGGGGCCGGCCTTCCGGCAGGTGACGGCGAGCGGCATCAAGCTGGTCTTGCTCGATGGCGTGCCGCAGGGGCTCGTGCCTGGCAAGGACTTCGTGACGGTCGTGTCTGCCAACAACAGGGGCAACGCGCAGTTCGCCACCTCCCAGCTCGTCAAAGCACTGGGAGGACGGGGCGAGGTCGGACATCTCGGGATCGGCTACTACTTCTTCAGCGCAAGCATTCGCGATGAGAGGGCGATGAGCGTCCTGCAGGGGCAGCCCGGCATGAAGATTGACAGGGGCAGCTTCAGCGAACCCACGAAGGCCGCGTACAACACAGCTTCCGGCATGCTGCTGGCCCACCCTGACATGCAGGCGACATGGGCGGCCTGGGACACCGTCGCCCAGCAGGTGGTCGCCGCAGAGCGGGCGCAGAACCGCAAGATTTACATAGCGACTGTCGACCTCGGTGCGATCTCCGGCTTGCTGGTGGCGCAGGGCTACATCCACGCCATCGGCGCGCAGCAACCCTACAACCAGGGCGTCACCGAGGCTGACGCCGCGGCGTACGCGCTGCTGGGGAAGCAAGTGCCGCCATACCTGGAGCTGCCCACCGTACCGGTGACGATCGAGACCCTGCTTCCCGCATACAAGATCGTGCTGCACACGGACCCTCCCCCGGCCCTCGTAACAGCCCTCAAGCGTACTGCTGGGATCGAACCACAGGTTTGAGGTAACAGAAGGTAATCACATGTCACCGACAAAAGAATCAGTCTCCTCCGATCGCGTGCTCGTCGACATGGTCCACATCGCCAAGGCATTCGGTCGCGCCACAGTCCTCGCGGACGTGAACCTTCAGGTCTGTGCAGGCGAGGTGCACGGCCTGCTGGGAGAAAACGGTGCGGGCAAGTCGACTCTCATGAAGATCCTGGCCGGCGTGCACCGGCCCGATGCCGGCAGCATCCGGGTCGACGGGCATGAGCGTTCGTCCTTCTCCGTGCACGCCGCACGCGAGGAGGGCATCTCGATGGTCTACCAGGAGCTGAGCCTCGTGCCGCAGCTCTCGGTGGCGCAGAACCTCGCGTTGGGACGGGAAGGTCGTTCCCTCGTCGGAGTCGTCCACGACGACCGCGCCAAGCAGCGGGCTGAGACGCTGCTCGCGGAGTTCGATACGCGGATCCGGCCGTCAGTCAGAGTAGAGAATCTCAAGTTCGCCGAGCGCCAGATCACCGAGATCCTCAAGGCACAGTTCGGCGACGCCAAGGTCATCGTGCTGGACGAGCCCACGGCATCCCTCACCCCGCGCGAGGAGAAACCCCTGTTCGCCACCATCGCGCGGCTCAAGAAGGCCGGGGTCGGGGTCATCTACATCAGTCACCGGCTCAACGAGGTCCTGGCAATCACAGACCGCATCACCGTGCTGCGAAACGGACTCGTGGCAGGGTCGATGCCGACCAGCGAGGCGACCGTGCCGATGCTGGTCGAGATGATGTCCGGCAGGCGCGTCGACGCGAGGCCTTCTTACCGGTCCAGTCTGCCCCCGGGCTCCGCGGACCGTGGGGCTGAGCCAGGCGCAGACCGATCAGCAATTCTCGACGTGCAGCAACTGGGCGGCGGGAAGGCCGTGACAGGGCGGCGCAAGCTCACCGAGGTCAGCTTCCGCCTGAAGCCTGGTGAGGTGCTCGGGCTCACGGGCTTGGTCGGGGCGGGCCGGTCGACCCTCCTGCGCTGCCTTTTCGGCCTCGAGCGCACAGACGAAGGGCGGATGACACTCCTGGGCGAGGGCTACAGCCCGACTGGCGTGTCAACCGCCGTTGAGTCGGGCGTGGTCCTCATACCTGAGGACCGAAGGGATCAGGGAATCTTCGCCGGGCTGTCCATCGAGGACAACCTGACGATCGGCTTTCCGCAGGACCTGGCCACGTGGCCTGCCCTCGTGGGTGTGAGCCCGCTGAGCGGCAAGAAGCAGCGGACGCTCGCACTCGATCTGATGAAACGGCTCGGGATCAAGGCGACGGGGCCCGAGCAGCCGGCCGGTGAGCTCAGCGGCGGAAACCAGCAGAAGATCGTATTCGGCAAGTGGCTCATCCGCCGGCCGAAGCTTCTGCTGCTCGACGAGCCCACGGCCGGGGTGGACGTCAGCAGCAAGAACGAGATCTGGCAGACGGTGCGCCAGCTGTCGGACGAAGGTGTGGGCGTCATCTACAGCTCCTCGGACGCGGAGGAGCTGGCGGCAATCTGCGATCGGATCCTCGTGCTCGCCGACGGACAGGTCGTGGGAGAGCTGGACAGTGAAGCGGCCAGCGACGAGAACGCCATCAGGCGAGCCATCCAAAAGCACTCGAGTAGAGGAGAAGCAGCATGAGTGAGATCAGCGCAACAACGACCCGCGCCCGGTCCGGTTCTGGACTTCGCGGGCGCTTCGATGCCGTGATGGAGCGATTCGGCTCGCAGGCGATCGTCTACGTCATCTTCCTGGGGATCATCGCCTTCTTCGCGGTCTATGCCCCATCCTTCGCAACTGGCAGCTCGCTGGCGAACATCGGGCGCCAGACGGCCGCCATAACCATCGTCGCGGTCGGCATGACTCTGGTCATCATCAACGGCGAGATCGATCTCTCGGTCGGCGCCACTGTCAGCCTCACCGGCGCCCTGGCAGCCGTCCTGATGTCGAACGGCTGGCCGATGCTTGCGGCCGTCCTGGTCGCTCTTGCAGTCGGCGCCGGGATCGGGGCCTTCAACGGCCTGGTCACGGCCTACATCGGCGTGCCGTCGTTCCTGGTAACCCTCGGGATGCTGGAGGCGGTCGGTGCAGGCGCATTGATGCTGACCAAGACGGTGGCCATCCCCATAACATCCGTCGCCTTCACGACTGTGTTTGGCGCCGGCTCGCTGCTCGGAATCCCGATAGCGGTGTTGTGGGCCGCCCTCGTGGTGCTGGCCGGAATCTTCGTCCTCCGGAAGACCATTTACGGGCGCTGGGTGTACGCCACGGGCGGCAATCGCAGCGCGGCCACCTACTCCGGTGTCAACACCAAGAGGGTGGTGCTGATCAGCTTCGTCGTCTCCGGCCTGCTTGCGACGCTCGCCGGCCTGCTCCTCTCGGGGCGCGCCGGCGCAGGTGATCCCACGGTGGGTACTGGGATGGAGCTTGCCGCGATCGCGGCGGTCATCCTCGGCGGCACCGACCTCTTTGGAGGCAAGGGATCGGTGGTGGGCACGGTAATCGGCGCCCTCTTCATCGGGGTTGTCGGTATCGGTCTGATCCTCCTCGGTGCGAATGCGCAGCTCCAGCAGTTCATAACCGGAGCCATCATCATCGGCGCCGTGGCGGTCAACCGGTTGGGGCGGCGTCGATGAGCACGTCACAGCAGGTGAGCGGACTCAGGAGGGCATCGTGAGCCGGTTCAAGTACAGCTACAACGCGCTGGTGTACTACGGCGAGGACATCGCCAGGAGCATCGACCGTGTCGCGCGCTTCGGCTACGACGCCATCGAGGTCGTGGGCGAGCCGGAGCAGTTCGACGCCAGGCGCATCAAAGCCCTGACAAGGGATGCCGGGATCCAGGTGAGCTCGATCTGTCCTCTGTACACCCCAACCCGGGACCTGGTCCATCCCGACGCCAACCAGCGGGCGCAGGCGGTGGGGTACGTCAAGGAAGTCGCCGAATTCGCCTCGGAGATGGAGTGTCCGACGATGATCCTGCACCCTACGGCGAACGGGAAGACCGAGCGTCTGGCGTCCGAGGCAGAGGAGCGCAGGTGGGCGGTGAACGGCATTCGTAAGGGCGGTGAGTACGCCGCCCATCTCGGAGTCAACCTCTCGCTGGAGTGCTGGAACCGCTACGAGACCTATTTTCTGAATCGCCTGGACCAGGCCGCGTCGCTGTGGCGAGAGGTGGGGCTGGACAACGGCGGAATCCAGGGCGATACCTTTCACATGAACCTGGAGGAAGAGTCGATAGAGGGAGCGTTCCGCGCTTACGGCCACCTCCTGCAGCACGTCCATCTCGCCGACTCCAATCGCGCGGCTCCGGGATCCGGCCATCTGGACTTCAGGCCAATCCTCTCAGCCCTGGCTGACGTCGGCTACGACAAGTATTTGAGCTTTGAGCTGCTGCCGC
>DATBYU010000191.1:0-4789 GCA_036513555.1 Candidatus Dormiibacterota bacterium
TGCTTCTTCGATCAGCTCGCGTCGCAGCGCCGGGGCGGCCTGGATGACGAAGTCGATATCGTTCTGCGCCGTCACCGCGTAGCCGTCCTGGCGTAGGCCGGTGCTGGCCAGCAGCGCGTCGATATCTTTCAATCGGGCGCGCGATCCGTTGATCAGGTACTCGCTCTCACCGGAGCGGAAGAGACGGCGCGCGACTTCGATCTCGTTGAATTCGACATTCAGTCGCTGGTCAGCGTTGTCGATCGTGAGCGTGCACTCGGCCATGCCGACCGCCGACTTGCCGGGCCCGCCCGAGTAGATGACATCCTCCATCTTCTGGCCCCGCAAGCCGCGCGCATTGCGCTCGCCGAGCGCCCAGCGGATCGCATCGACCAGGTTGGACTTGCCGCTGCCGTTGGGCCCAACGATGGCAGTGATGCCCCGGCTGAATGGCAGCTCAGTGCGGCGGGCAAAGGTCTTGAACCCTTGCAGCCGCAGTGACTTCAAATGCACGGGCTAGATAGGTAAAGACATGGCTGAGCTATCGCGCCCATCAGTGACGAAAGCATGGACCACGGCGCGGGTCACCCGTGTATTAGAGCATGTCACCGTTGCCGAAGGCAACGGCGGCCTCTGACCCCTACTTCCCGATGAGCACCTCGGTGGCCTTGATGATGACGGTCACCCGGTCGCCGGCTTTGAGGCCGAGCCGCTTCAGTGATCCATCCGTGATCGCTGCCACCACGTTGCCGGGCTCGATCTTGACCTCGACCTCGGCCATAATGGTGCCCGACTTTACGCGAACGATTTCACCCTTGAGCTGATTGCGTGCGCTGAGTTCCACGTTGATGCCTCCTGTTGTTCATACCGGGTAGACCCCCACGTCGGTCGCCTTGAAGGAAAGCCAGACCTCCGCTCCTTCGCCCAGGTCTAACTCTTTGAGAGCGGCAGTGGTCACCTCCGCGATAACCGGGACCTCGCCGTCGATGCGGACGCGAGCGCGATCGCCGAGGAGCTCGATGCCGCTCGCGCGGCCTGGCCAGACGTTGCGCGGGCTGCCCTCGGGGCGCTGCCTGTGAACTGCGACGGCGCGCGGATGGATGACCGCGAAGACCTCGCCAGACTCCGCGCTGGCGGCCGCGACCACCCGTCCGCCCGGCATCCGCACGAACCCATGATCAGCCTGTCCTTTCAGCAGGTTGACGCCGACCAGGTCGGCCACGTAGCGCGAGCGCGGTCGCTGCGTCACATCGGCCGGCGAGCCGGATTGCAACACCCGTCCCTGCTCGAGGATCACCAGCCGATCCGCCATCGCCATTGCTTCCACCGGGTCGTGGGTGACGAGCAGGCGCACCCCTTGAAACGATTCGAGGTGCCGACGAAGGTCGCGACGGAGCTCGACACGAGTGCTGGCGTCGAGGGCGGCCATCGGCTCGTCGAGCAACAGCAACGCGGGGTTGGTCGCCAGCGCACGTGCCAGGGCGACCCGCTGGGCCTGTCCACCTGACAGCGATGCCGGCTTCCGCTGCGCTTCTGCCGCCAAGCCGACCCGTTCGAGCCAGCGGTGAGCGGTGGCGGACGCTTCTGGCCGTGACATACCACGCGAGCGAAGGCCGAAGGCGACGTTCTCGAGCACGCTGAGGTGCGGAAACAGCAGGTAATCCTGGAAGACCATCGCGATTGGTCGTCGCTCGGACGGGACGAAGACGCCGGCCGCCGGTTCCTCGAGCACGACCCCGTCGAGAGAAACGCGCCCGGCGTCCAGTGGCAGAAGTCCCGCCAGACCGCGGAGCAGCGACGTCTTGCCCCCGCCGTTGGGCCCGAGCACCGCGACCACTTCGCCGGGGTCCACCTTCAGGTCGACATCGAGCTCGAACGCGCCGATGCCCAGGCGTATCCGCGCCTCGAGGCTCACGACGACCCCAACCAGCGGTCCCGGAGTCCGATCAGCACGACAAGCGAGACCGCCAGCAGCACCAGGCTCAACACGATGGCGGCGTCCGGGTTGGTCTCGAGCGCCAGGTACACGGCCAGCGGCATGGTCTGGGTGCGTCCCGGAAAGTTGCCTGCAAACGTGATGGTGGCGCCGAACTCCCCCAGCGCGCGGGCCCAGCAGAGGACCGCACCGGCCACCAGCGAAGGACGTATGAGCGGTAGGGTCACCCGCCAGAGCACGGTCCAGCGGCTGGCTCCCAGGGTTCGCGCCGCGTCCTCGAAGCGCGCGTCCATCGAGCGAAGGCCCGCTTCGACCGTGATTACGAGGAAGGGCATCGCCACGAACGTCTCGGCGATGATCGCGCCGGCTGTCGTAAAGGGCAGATGAATGCCGAAGGTGGCGAGCCAGCCCCCCAGCACACCGCGCCGGCCGAAGGCCAACAGTAAGGCAACACCGCCGACCACCGGCGGCAGGACCATTGGCAGCACCGTCACCGCGCGCAACACGGCGCGCCCCGGAAAGCTGAGGCGCGCGAACGTCCAAGCCAGCGGCACCCCGAAGACGAGGGCGATGGCGGTCGCCGAGAACGAGGCGAGCAGAGAAAGGCGCAGCGCCGTCAAGACCTCAGGTGAGCGCAGTTGGTCCCAGGTTGCGGCCCAGGGCGTGCGTAGGACGATGCCGATCAGCGGGACGACGAAGAACGCGGCGCCCACTGCGGCGAACACGAGGAGCGCGACTGGCGCGGCTGGCCGTGCCCTCGTGGCCTTACGGACTTGTAAAGCCATAGCGGGCCAGAGTCGCCTGGCCGGCGCCAAGGAGATACGAGACGAACGCCTTGGCCAGTTTCGTGTTTTGGGAATCCTTGAGGATCGCGACCGGATAGTCAGCCACGACGTTTTGTCCCAAAGGAATGTCCACCCCCTGGACCGCGGCTCCGGCCGCTTTGACATCGGTGATATAGACGATGCCGGCGTCCGCCTCGCCCAGCGCCACCTTAGTAACGACCGCCTTGACATCGGTCTCCAGGCTGGCCGGCTTCACGATGACGCCTGCTTTCTGCAGGGCTTGCGTGGCGTAACGCCCGCACGGAACGGCGGGGGCGCAGAGGACAATCAAGAGCCCCGAACGGACAAGGTCCGAGAGTCCTGTGATGTGCTTCGGGTTTCCGGCGCCGACCACGATTTCGAGACGATTGTGGGCGAAGATCGACGGCGAGCCGCTGACGAGCCCGGCGTCAACCGCCTTCTGCATGTTGGGCTGATCCGCGGACGCGAAGGCATCGCCGATCGCGCCTTGCTGAATCTGCGCAACCAGCGTTGACGATCCCCCGAAGCTCAACTTGACCATGCTGCCGGGATGGGCCTTTTCGAAGTCCTTGCCAATGGCGGTGTAGGCGGCGGTCAAGGAGGAGGCCGCAAAAACCGTGATCGTGCCGCTCACCGCGGCAGGACTCGATGATGCCGGCGCGCTGTTGCCACATGAGCTACATAGCGCGACGGCAATGGCGAATGCGGCGACCGTGGTCCAGCGCATCGCAGCCTCAGGCTTCGGGTAGCTCGACCATCACGTTGGTGGCTTTGACCACGGCGACCGCGCGTACGCCAGGCGCGAGGCCAAGCTCGTCGGCCGCTTCGCGGGAGATGAGGGACACGAGTCGATGCGGCCCCGCCTGCAGCTCGACCTGGGCCATCACGCGGTCTTTGACTACGCGCGTGACGATGCCCTGGAAGTGGTTGCGTGCCGAGCTGGCTATCGTCGTTTCTGGCAATACGTCAGCGGCCGTCTTCGCCATGAAGCGCGCAAGTTGCCTCCCATCCACGACGCGTTGCCCGCCGGAGGTCCTGACCGTGGCCAGTCGACCGCTATCGGTCAGCCGGCGAACGCTGTCGACACTGATCCCGAGGAGCTCCGCCACCTCGCCGATCTTGTAGGGTGCCATTTGCGAGACCAAACAGACTCTAGCATTTGCGCGGTTTTCACGCAGAACCCCTCTGATTATCGATAATTCTGTCGTCCGGTGTGGCGCCGTTTACAGAGAAGCGTCTCGCTACAATCCTTCCTGTGAGTGACGAGAACATCGCCGGTCTGCTAATCGAGAACGCTGAGCTGCGCCGACTTCTCCGAAAGCACCAGTGGAGCGGATTGGTCCCGGCCAAATCCAACGGGGCCTGCCCGGAGTGCGCCGGTTCGAAACCCCCTGAGGGCCGTGGTCATCGGCCGGGCTGCGCTCTCGCCGCGGTGTTGGCCGAGAGCTAGTTCGGCGAGCGCTTAGCCTCGTGCGCCGCGACGGCCTCGAGCACTTCGTCCTGAGCCGGCGGATGATCCAGCGCTCCAAGCGCCGACAGGGCCTCGCGCGCTGCCATCTGCTCGGCCGCGCGTTTTGTGCGCCCCTGTCCTGTGCCGCGGTTGCCGTCCCCAAAACTGACTTCAGCGGTGTACTCGCGACGATGGCCCGGGCCTGAGGCGCTGACGATTTCGTACTGTGGCGTCGTAAGGAACCGCTCCTGGGTGACCTCCTGCAGGCGGCCCTTGTAGTTGTCGTCGGGCCAGGCCTGTACGTCGATCAGGCTGCGACTGAACAGGCGGTAAGCCGCCCGGTAACCCTGGTCCAGGAAGATCGCGCCGATGACCGCCTCGAAGGTGTTGGCCAGGATCGACTGCAGCGAGCGCGCCCCTGTCTTGTGGGCCCCCTTCCCCAACAACAAATAGTCACCGAGGCTAAGGCGCGAGGCAAGGCGCGCCAGGCTTTTCGTATTGACGACGGAAGCGCGCAGGCGGGTCAGCTCGCCTTCGTCCGAGGTCGCATACGTGTTGTAGAGGTGCTCAGCCGCGATCAGCTCGAGCACGGCATCGCCCAGGTACTCGAGGCGCTCG
>DATBYU010000192.1:0-2665 GCA_036513555.1 Candidatus Dormiibacterota bacterium
CGACCAGGTTTCGCGGTCGATCGACCAGGCGTACAGCCGGCTGGCGCCGCGCGTGCGCATTGCCGGCTTCCGACCAGGCAAGGCGCCGCGGCCGATGGTCGAACGCGAGATCGGCTGGTCGACCTTGCGCCAGGAGGCCCTTGACCTCATCCTTCCGACCGCCTACAACTCGGCGCTCGACGAAGCCGGCCTCGACCCGATCGACGTGCCCCGGGTCGAGGTGCAGCAGTTCGACCGCGGCCAACCGATGAAGTTCACGGCCACGGTGTCGATCAAGCCGGAAATCACGCTCAAGGATTACAAGGACATCCGGGTACCGCGGCCGCAGACTGAAATTGCTGATAACGATGTGGACGAAGCCATCGAGCGGCTACGCAATCGGTACGCCGAGTTACATGCGGTCGAGCGGCCGGTGCAGGCCGCCGATTTTCTGACGGTCGACACCCACATCGTCAAATCGGGCGCCGTCCTGATCGGCGAAAGCCAGACCGATGCCCAGCTCGAGGTTGACAAGGAACGACTGATTCCGGGACTTGCCGATGGCCTGATTGGGCAAGCCCAGGGTGAAACGCGTGATATCCGCCTAACGCTGCCCGCAGACTACCCCAAGAAAGATCTCGCCGGCTCTGACGTCGTGTTTCGCGTCACTGTGAAATCGATCAAGGAACGCCGGCTCCCCCCAGCCGATGAGCTCCCCCAGTTGATGGCGCCGACTGAGGCCGGCCCGGACACGCCGGCCCGGCAAACACTCGAGGAGCTGCGACACGACATCCGCGAAGAACTCCAGGATGCCGCCAGCCGGGGCGACGAGCAGCGTTTCGAGAACGACGTGCTCAAGGCACTCGATGAGCGGATGGAGGTGGAGGTTCCCGAGGCCCTCATCGAGCGGGAAGTCAACCGGCGCGTGCGCGAGCTTGAGGTACGGCTCGAGGAGCAGGGGCTGAAGATGGAGCGCTATCTCCAGTACACGAACACCACGCCGGAGGTCCTCCAGGCGGAGCAGCGTCCCCAGGCGGTGCAGAAGGTCCGGCTCGAGCTCGCGCTCGAAACCGTGGCCGAGCGCGAAGGGCTGGTCGTCTCCGATGCCGAGGTGGAAGAGGCAGTGGCCAACGCCCTGGCGGAGGAGGATCACACCGGCCATCAACACGGGGATCTCCGTACCGCCGATCCGGTGCGTGCCTACTTTCGGCACCAGCTTTTGATGCGAAAGACCATTGACTTTTTGAGTGCGGTGGCGTCCCCAGAATCTTCGGATACAATGGAGCCGCCTCCGGCCGCGAAGGAGCTCGAGGGCGCGGGGAAGTCGGCGGCGCGCAGGGAGCAAAAGCCCAAAGGGAAGAAAGAACGCTGACCGAACTGCGTATTCAAAAGTGAGTACGCAGACGACTGGATTGTAAGAATTGGACCCTATAATGACGACAGGAGAGCCTCGCATGAATTTCGAACGGCTCAGCCGGCGTCCCGAAGCCCTCATTCCCATGGTCATCGAGACCACCAACCGCGGGGAGCGAGCCTTCGACATCTACTCCCGGCTGCTCAAGGACCGCATCATCTTCATCGGCACTCCCATCGACGACCAGGTGGCCAACGTCGTGATGGCGCAGCTGTTGTTCCTCGCCTCCGAGGACCCCGACAAGGACATCAACATCTACATCAACAGCCCGGGCGGCGTCGTCACCGCGGGCCTGGCGATCTACGACACGATGCGCTACGTCAGTCCGCGCGTCTCGACGGTCTGCATGGGCCTGGCCGCCAGCATGGCGACCGTCCTGCTCGCCGGAGGGACCAAGGGCATGCGCTTCGCGCTGCCCAACACCCGCATCCTGATCCATCAGCCGTCCGGCGGCTTCCAGGGGCAGGCGAGTGACATCCAGATCCACGCCCAGGAGATCCTGCGCATCCGCAAAACCCTCAATGACATCCTGGCCACGCACACCGGTCAGCCGATCGAGAAGATCGAGCGCGACACCGAGCGGGACTTCTTCATGAGCGCGGATGAAGCCAAGACCTACGGCATCATCGACGACATCATCGTGAGCACCGCGCGCGATATCGACGGCAACGCGGCCAAGAAGGATGGCCGCCTCGAGCTGAGCACCGCGGGCAGCGGCCGGCCAGAGCCGCGCCTCCAGCCTGAACCCGAACGAGACGGTCCCAAGACATCCCGATGAACGAACGCGAGGATCGCCGCCGCCACACACGCTGCTCCTTCTGTGGGAAGGATCAGTCGCAGGTGCGCAAGCTGGTCGCCGGTCCTGGCGTCTACATTTGCGACCAGTGCATCGACCTCTGCCAGGAAGTCCTGGAAGAGGACACCAAGACCACCTCGCAGAAGCGGACCAAGGGCGGGCTGATCCCGAACCCGAAGACCATCAACGCGGCGCTCGACCAGTACGTCGTCGGCCAGGACCACGCCAAGCGCGTGCTCTCGGTCGCCGTCTACAACCACTACAAGCGCATCGCGCACAGCAAGATGGCGGGCGACGTCGAGCTACAGAAGTCGAACGTGCTGCTCGTCGGCCCCACTGGCTGCGGCAAGACCCTGCTCGCCCAGACCCTGGCCAAGATCATCGATGTGCCCTTCTCCATCGCCGACGCCACCTCGCTGACCGAGGCGGGTTACGTCGGCGAGGACGTCGAGAACATCCTGCTTCGCCTGATCCAG
>DATBYU010000193.1:0-14848 GCA_036513555.1 Candidatus Dormiibacterota bacterium
CGCCCGCCGAGCCGGGTTGCAGCGGGCGGTGGCCGTCCCGATGTGCCTGGGCACGGAAATCGTCGGCGTCCTCGTCATCCACATGAAGGAGCCAAGGCCTTTGGAGCGCAGCGAAATCCGGGTGCTACAGACGCTGGCCAACCAGGCCGTAATAGCGATCGAAAATGCCGCTGCCTACGAGCACACCAAGCACCTGGCAACGACCGACGGCATGACGGGGATCGCGAATCATCGTGAGTTCGAGGCCCATCTCGATCGGGAACTGCTGCGGGCCAGGAAGACCAAGGAACCGCTTGCCCTCATCATGTGCGACGTCGACCACTTCAAAGAGATCAACGACAGCGTCGGTCATCCTGCTGGAGACCAGGTGTTGCGACATCTGACCCGCCAGATCCTGGTCCCGGCCATCCGGCCGAAGGATCTCGTGGCGCGCTATGGGGGCGATGAGTTCGTGCTCGTCCTGCGAGGTGCGGACAGTCGGGCGGCGGTGGCGGTCGCCGAACGGATCCGTGAGACCGTGGCCAGTCAGGCGGTGTTGTTGGACGGCAAAGCGGTTTCGAACCTCTCCCTCAGCCTGGGAATCGCGGTCTTTCCGCGAGACGGCGATAGCCGGGAAGCACTGGTGCAGGCCGCCGACCAGGCGCTTTACGTCGCCAAGCGGACCGGTCGCAACCGTGTGGTTCGCAGCGATGCCCCCTCCGTCGACACGCAGCTTGCGAGCTAGCCGCGCGTCGAGGGCTGCGTAAAGCCATTCGCTAAGCTTCGACACCATGGCTCCCATCGCGCAGCGCGCGCGCGGCACCCAGGATCTCTTGCCTGCGGACCAGCCGTACTGGGATGCGATGGAGCGCGCGGCCAAAGACCAGGCGGGGCGGTTCGGTTTCCAGCGGATCGAGACGCCGATCTTTGAGGCGACCGAGCTTTTTCAACGTAGCGCAGGGGAGAGCAGCGACATCGTGGCGAAGGAGATGTACACCTTCACCGACCGCGGCAACCGGTCGTTGACCCTGCGGCCCGAGGGCACGGCCCCCATCGTGCGGGCCTACTTCGACGCGGGGCTCGACCGGGAACCGCAGCCGGTCCGGCTCTACTACATGGGGCCATATTTCCGGTACGACCGGCCCCAGGCCGGCCGCTTTCGAGAGTTCCACCAGTTTGGAATCGAAACCCTCGGCGACGGCAGCCCGGTGCTTGACGTGGAGGCCATCCTGCTCGGTTGGAACTGGTTTGCCGCGCTCGACATCGGAGGTGTAACCCTGCACTTGAACAGCATCGGCGACGAAGTCTGCCGCCCCGCGTACCGCGACCTGCTTCGTGAGTACTATCGGCCGCATCTTTCCAAGCTGGGCGAAGAGAGCCGGGCGCGCTTCGAGAAGAACCCGCTTCGGCTGTTCGATTCCAAGGATCCACAGGACGAGACGGTGAAGCGCAACGCGCCGCACATCGTCGACCACCTCTGCGCCCCCTGCGCTGAGGCGTTCCGCGTGGTCAAGGAAGGACTGGCGTCGGAAGACATCCCGTTCGAGCTCAATCCCGAGCTGGTCCGCGGTCTCGACTACTACACGCGCACGGTCTTCGAGTACCAGCATGCGAGTCTCGGCGGTGCGCAGAATGCCCTGGGCGGCGGCGGTCGTTACGACGGACTCGCGGCGGCACTGGGCTATCGCTCGACGCCCGGTGTGGGCTTTGCGATGGGGATGGACCGCACCGCCATCACGCTGAAGGAGCACCAGGCGGTGGCGCCGGCTCCGCCGGACGTCTACGCGGTCGCGCTGGAAGCGGCCGACGAGCTCTACGTCTTTCAGCTGGCATCGACGCTGCGCGCCCGCGGACATCGTGTCGTCCTCGACGCGGGCCCGGCACGCCTGGACGCGAAGCTACGCAAGGCGGCGCGGCGCGGCGCCCGGGTGGCGCTGCTGGTCGGCCCTGAGGAACGGGAAAAGCACCAGGTCGTGATTCGCGACATGCGCTCCAAGACCCAGACCAGCGTGGCCGAGGGGGAGCTGCTGTCAGCCGTCGGCCAGATGTTGGGCGCCGGGTGAGCCTAACGCCGCGCACGCCCGCCGGCGCGATCCGATCCGACCAGGTCGGACGCGAGGTCGACGTCTACGGCTGGGTGCATCGCCGCCGTGACCTGGGTGGCCTGATCTTCATCGATCTTCGGGACCGCAGCGGGATCGTCCAGGTCAAGTTCGATCCCGTGAATGCGCAGGCGCACGCGACCGGCGGCGAGCTGCGGCTTGAGTCCGTGATCCACGTCCATGGTCCCGTTCAGCGTCGCCCGGCGGGGACCGAGAACAAGGAGCTGGCCACCGGGGAGATCGAGGTCGAGGCCCGAATCGTCACCATCCTCAACCGCGCGCAAACGCCGCCCTTCGCCGTCAACGAAGACACCCCGGTCGAGGAACAGTTGCGGCTTCGCTATCGCTACCTCGACCTCCGCCGCGCCCGGATGGCCAAGAACCTGCAACTCAGGCACCGGATGGCCAAAGCTATCCGCGACTTCCTCGATGACGAGGGCTTTCTCGAGATCGAGACTCCGGTCTTGATCCGGAGTACACCCGAGGGTGCCCGCGACTTCCTGGTCCCGAGCCGGCTGAAGCCGGGCTACGTCTATGCGCTGGCGCAGTCGCCCCAGCTGTACAAGCAACTGCTGATGGTGGCCGGCATGGATCGGTATTTCCAGATCGTCCGTTGCTACCGCGACGAGGACCAGCGCGCGGATCGCCAGCCGGAGTTCACCCAACTCGACCTCGAAATGTCCTTCGTCAGCGAGGACGATGTGCTTGACGTCATCGAACGCTGCTTTGCGCACGTCTGGCAGAAGGTACTGCGTGTCGGTATCTCGACCCCGATCCGCCGCATCACGCACGCTGAGGCGATGCTCCGCTACGGAGTCGATAAGCCCGACCTGCGCTACGGCCTCCAGATTGAAGAGCTGTCCTCCATCTTCGCCAAGACGGAGTTCAAGATCTTCCGCCAGGCGCTGGACGCCGGTGGCGTCATTCGTGGAGTCCGGATCCCGAAGACCCTCGGTGGCAAGGAGATCGAGGCGCTCACGGAGGTCGCCCGCACCGAGGGCGCGAAGGGACTGGCTTTCTGGCACCGGGAGGTAGACGGCTGGCGTTCGCCAATCACGAAATTCTTCAACGAGCGCGAGCTGACAGAGCTGCAACAGGCGACCGACGCTGCGGCAGGTGACGTGGTGGTCGCCGTTGCCGACCAGGTCGCCGTCGCCTCCGCCTCGCTGGGAGCCGTGCGCAAGGCCGCCGCTCAGATAGTGGGCCTCGTGAAGGAAGGCGTTTTCGAGTTTGTCTGGGTTACCGACTTTCCCCTGTTCGAGCGGAGTAAGGAAACGGGCGAGATCACAGCCGCCCACCATCCGTTCACCTCGCCTCGGCCCGAAGACCTCGAGCTGCTGAGCAGCGAGCCGCTCAAGGTCCGGGCTCGCTCCTACGACCTGGTGCTCAACGGCACGGAGCTCGGGTCGGGGAGCATCCGGATCCACGACCCGGAATTGCAGCAGCGTGTCTTTCAGGGCCTGGGCATCACGCGGGAAGACGCGGAACGCCGCTTTGGGTTCCTGCTCACGGCGTTCCGCTACGGCGCGCCGCCGCACGGTGGGTTCGCCTACGGCCTCGACCGCGTCGTAATGTTGGCCGCAAGCCAGGACACGATCCGCGAGGTGATTGCCTTCCCCAAGAACCAGCAGGCCGAAGAGCCGATGACCGATGCGCCTGCCCCGGCCGATCCCAAGCAGCTCCGCGAACTCGGTCTCGAATTGGTGCGGCCGCCGTTGAAACCGCCCCGATAGCACTCCGATCGAAACGGTGACCGACGCTTTGCGGCCCCGTTACTAACTGCTAGATAAGCGCCACCCTGCACGTAAGGTACGGAACCTACAGTAGGGCCCATGAACGCCGCAGGTACGCTAGGCAAAGCGATTATCGTTACGGCAGGCGGTGTGTTCGCAACCACGAGCATCGCCCTCGCCGCCGCGCTGACCCCCGCCCCGATCCAGCCGTCAGTCGTTTACCTGCCGGTGGACCTCGGCGCGCAGGCGACATACGCGCTGTCGAACATCTACGTCAATCCGCCGACGGGCGCGGTGAAGCTCGGCAGCGTGCCGTTCACCACCGCCAACACGGGTTGGGCGGTGCCGGGCGCGCAGTTCGCAGTGACGGTCAACACCCACAACACCAAGTCGGTGCACCTGCTGCTCAACTCCTCGAATGCGACCCTCACCTACAAAGGTGCAACCGTTGGCAAGATTCATCTGACCTTCAGTGACGGCTCTGTCCAGGACACGAACCTGGTCGTGGGCGGCAACGTTCGGGAATGGTGGACCGGCTCCGGCTTCCTGGTCGACACGCTCAGCGACCCCAGCACGACCAACGTCTGGCAGGGTGCCGCCCAGCCGGGAATGGCCGCAGGGACCGCGATCATCGACATGCTGTCCGTCAACGTCAAGTCGACGACCGCTAACCTCACCGGTGTGAGCTTCGTGAACGCCGCCGCCGCGCCGTACGACCTCTTCACCAGCGGTCTGACCGTCGCCTACCAGCCGACTGCGCCCGTGGTCGGTGGTGGAAACGGCAATCAGGTCGGCAATCACAACGACAACAACAACAACCAGGACATCAATAAAGTCAATCCTCCGATCAAGAAAGTCAATCCTCCGACCAAGCCCACCGCAGACGCGAAGAATGTGGACGCCAAGAATGCGGACGCCAAGAATGCGGACGCTAACAATGCCCCGGCGGCGCCGAAGCCGACGGCCCGGAAGCTCGGTGGCGATGACACGAACAACCAGTCGGGAAGCGGCGCGCACGACCGAGCGTCCAACTAGCAGACAGATTATCGAGAGCAAAGGTCCGGCAGGAGCCGGACCTTCGTCGTTTGTGGGCCCCGTCGTCTTGCGCTAGACTCGCGGCGTTGCCTGTGCCCGTTCCCCCGGTCTTTGTGCTGGCCATGCTCGTCATCCTGCTGGGCACACAGCTCGCCTACCTGGTCGCCCCGAGGGCGCCGCACTACCTTGTCCGGCTTGGGCTCAGCACGCTGGCCGTGCTCCTGGGGGAGGGGCTGGGGGCGGCGGGGATCGGGGCCCGGCTGGCGGTCGGGGAACTGCACCCGATCAACGACCTGGCGGTGCTCGCCCTGCTCCAATGGGCCGGCACGCGGTGGATCAGACGTGAGCAGCCGGTTTAAGCTGGGGCCCCGTGCGGTACAACTTGGGAAGTATCCCGTGACCGAGAAGGTCTGGAGGATCGGGTAATGGTCTGGCAAGTTGGAGTCCTGCTCGTGGGCGTTGGGTTCCTTTTGCTCAGTCTCTTCGCCTCATTCACCCTTCTGAACATGACGCGCAGCCTGCGGACCATCGAGTCCATCCTTACCCTGACGCTCGACGAAGCCCGACTGGCACTCCCGGAGGTCCGCCACAGCCTGCAGCAGATCGACGACATGGTCAGCGGCGTCAACGATAAGTTCACTGCCGCCGACCGCGCGATGAATGCCACCGGTGCCGCGATCGGCGGTTGGCGCGATCGTGTGCGCGACGCTTTTGGCGGAATCGGCCGCCGCCGTAAATCACCGGCCGGCCAACATCGGGAGGAAGCATGACGGAAAGCCGAGGACGCCGCCAGCCCGCAACCGTCGGCCACGAGGCACCTGCCGCAGGCGCCTATGTCACGGAGCTCAAGCTCCCGGCCGTCGGCGACTACATCGTCGTCGCCAAGCGGGCAGCAGCATCGCTCGGCCTCGTCGTAGGATTCTCGCTCCCGGAAATCGACGACCTGAACATTGCCATCAGCCAGGCCTGTGAGAATGCCTGCGCTGCCGCGGCCGAGCAGTGGGGGAGTGGCAACGGTCAGCTGAAGTTGATCTTCAAGAGCCAGCCGCGGCGCCTGGAGGTCGAGGTCCGGAGCGTGCCGCCTCGAGCGGTCGAGCAACACGCACGCCGCGCCCGGCGCGAGGCGGAGCTCGACTATGAAACGATTGGTTTGAACATGATCCGGCTGTTCGTCGATGAACTCCGCTACCAGGTGGACAGCCAGACGGGCAGCATGCGGATGAGGATGGTCAAATACCTGATCGAGTAGACAGCCCAGCGCCAGTAAGGACGACCGTTCGACCGAATCGCGACCTCGTTCGCCGCCTCTTTCTCAACTATCAGAAAACCAAGGACCCCCAGGTCCGGCAGCAACTCGTTGAGCTGTTCAACAACCTGGTGATCTTCCTAGCCAAGAAATTCAGCAACCGCGGCGAGCCGCTCGAGGACATCGTGCAGGTCGGCTATATCGGCCTGCTCCAAGCGATCGAGCGCTTCGAGCCTCAGCGGGGGCTGGAGTTTTCTACCTTCGCAACGCCGACCATCGTTGGCGAGATCAAACGCTACTTCCGGGACAAGAGCTGGGCGGTCAAGGTGCCGCGACGGCTGCAGGAGACAATGCAGCGGGCCGACGTGGCCCAGCAACGCCTGCAGGGCACGCTCGGACGTCAGCCCTCCGTCAATGAGATCGCCAAGGAGCTCGGGCTGGAACCGGAAGAGGTCCTGGAGGCGATGGAGGCGAGTCCGGCGCAGCGGACGATTCCCTTCGAGTCGACCGGTCCCGCACCACGAGACGATGACGGTCTCCAGCTGACCGAGCGCCTCGGCCGCGAGGACGAGAACCTCGACAAGGTGGAGTTGCAGGATCTGCTCGACCAGGCGATGCGACATCTCACACCGCGCGAGCGCCGGATCATGTACCTGCGCTTCGTCGACGAGTTGCCCCAAGCCGAAGTGGCAAAGCGTCTCGGGATTTCCCAGATGCACGTGTCACGGCTGCAACGTGCCGCCGTCGAGCACCTGAAGAAGGAACTGCCGGTTACGACGTAAGAACCGTTCGCGGTTCCGTGGGCACGCGCCCTCGCCGGAGCCGGATTGCGACGGCGGCTGTAAGGACGGCCAGCAGCCCACCAATGGCCACACCTTCAAGAAGCCGTAGTCGCCCGCCAGTCGCCCCCATCTCGTACTCCGTCAACAGCGTGCCGATCGTTGCCATCAGCGGGATTGCGGCCCCGAGGTAGCGGCGCCGCCAAGCCACCGGGCTGGCTTGCCCGAGCCACCAAATGGCCCCGAAGACATAGGCGTCGAGAAAGTAGTACGGCCAGACGCTCTTCGCCAACAAGGGCAGCGTTAGGGCCGCCAACGCCATCAGGCCATAGAAATCCGGCGATGAAGGCTCGAGGTCTTGCCGGGCGACAATCACGAGAAGGCTGACCAGCACCGCCAGCCCGAACACGAAGAGAACGTCCACGTGTTGAGGCACCCACTCGTACGGAGTACCGACAACGAGTTGCCAGAACGATCCGCCACTTACCGGGAGGCTGCCCCGGTGCGTGAGGAGTGAATAGATGGTGTCCTTTGGATCGGCAAGCCAGAACGGCAACAATCCCAGCGCGACGGTGAAGGCGGCGCTCCCAGCCAGCCACGCCGCCGCCCGCGAGCGGCCCCTGGCCAGGAGCAGGAGTCCCAGCGGAATCAGCGGGAGCGCGGCGACGGTCCGCGTCAGCATCGCCAGTCCGGATGTGATACCCGCCGCCTTGGGCTGGCCGCTAGCAAGGCTGCGCACAGCGAGAAGGACCAGCCACAGCGTCATCGGCTGTTCAACGTGTCCATAACCAAGGACACCGAGCAATAGGATCGGAGACGCGGCAAAGACGCCGTAAGCCAGTACCCGCGATCGCCCGCGGAGGCTTCCACCGCGCAATCGATCGATGGCGGCAACCGCTTCCCGGGCCATCAACAGCGTAAAGATCGAAAACGCGGCCAGGATGAGCGCGCGCTGCAGGCGTTCATCGTCCGGCCCGCCAAACCGTGACGCAACGGCGGCAACGACCGTGAGGGGCACTAAGCCGAGCGGTCCGTTGTCATTGGCAATGACCGTCTGGAAACGCACGGTGTAGACCATTAACGGGTGGCCGCTCAGGGCGATCCGCACAGCCGGCAAGAAGAAGTAGTCGAGGTCAGTCGGCGGCCCCCTCCACAGCCATCCGAGAATGGCCCAGGCAACTGCGTACCCGAGCCCAAGAATCCACCCCGCAATCCGCGTCACTGGCTGATTCTCTGCATTCCCCCGGATCGCGATCTTCCCTGCGAAACCAATACCCAGCAGACAGAGGCGGTCGCTCTTCCCGGCCTAAAGATCAGGTGACCTTGACCTCACCTCGCATCCCTGAGTGGACGCGACAGTGGTATTTGAAGGTGCCCGTTTTGCTAAACATCACAGTAAAGTGGGTCACAGTACCGGGGACACCGACCATCTGGCATGAGTCAAAGCTGCCGTCGTCTGCCGTGATGCTGTGTGGCGCGGTCGTCTCCCTGAAGGTCCAGGTGACGCGGTTTCCCGCCCGCACGGTCACGCTCGATGGAACGAACTTCCCTCTGTTGAACGGGTTCCAATCCGGATCAATGCTGACGGTTACCCGAGCCGTGCCGCTCGTTCCTCCTCGAGGGACACAGCCCGGTAGGAATGCGTGGCAGGCAGCAAGGGGAATCACGGAGAAGAAGACGATTGCGACCGGGACCAGCCTGCGCAGCATCTTGATTCGTCCTCAGCGAGAACCACGCTACTGCGCAATCCTTACCAACTCATTAGAACTTGCCTGTCATTTCCCCGCCCGCGCGCTCGGGCGCGCCGGTCCCGCTCCACGCCCCCCTCCAGGTTGAGGACGAAGTCCCCCCGGCGGGCATAGGCATTGCGGAGCTCCGCCGCGGTGCGATGGATAGCCAGATCCGGAACCTGGTCCAGCACCTCGGCCTCCAGGGTATGGCGCCAGGGATCGGCGTCCGGTGGGCGCGTCGTGGCGAGGAACCTCCGGCTCGAGCCCAGCCAGGACTTAAGGGCGAGGGCCGCTGTCACCGTCCAGGTGATGGGCGCCTCCGGCTGGTTGGTGCCGGCGATCACCTCCGGCTCGGCGGTGCGAAGGTCGCGGGCCCGGAAGTCATACATGACGCGCTGGTCGGGACTGACGTAGAGGAACTCGATGTGAGCGCCGGCAATGTTGACTGCGTTGAGGAGGCGGATGCCGATCTGGCGGGCCAGCCGCGGCAATCCCTGGCGCTCCAGGCCCCTGGCGACGTCGAAGGTTTCCTTCATCCAGACGGTCCAGGCGCCGTGGTAGTCCTGGAAATCCACCAGGCCGCTTTCGCCTGCGCTACGGCAGCGGATACCGACCTCGGTCATGAAGTCACGGCTGCAGATCCGGCGCACCAGCCCGGCCACGTACAGATCGGCGGCCGGTAGCCCGTCGAACAGGTCGGTGTCCAGCAGGAGGGCAGCGTTTGACGCGATGCTCTCGATCCACCTCGCTCGGCCGTCGCCGTCTCGGTCCAGGCCCATCGCGAAATAACTTTCGGCCGGTATCCAGAGATTGCGGATGACGCGCTCGCGGAGTGCTTGCGCTCGGTCACGCCACTCACTCGCCCGAGTTTCGAAAAGCCCCGCAGCGCCGAGCAGTGCGTCGAATGCGTAGCCCTGCACCTCGACGGCGGCGATCGGGGCGTCCGAGTTTGCCAGGGTCCCGTCGCGGTGGATGTACGAGGTGTTCGAGTCCTTCCAGACCTGGAACGGGATGCCTTGTGGGTTTCGGCGCCGGAACTCGACCAGCCCAAGCGGGGAGGCGTCCATTTTCCCGGTGATCCAGTTCACAGCCGAAAGGACGCTTTCGCGGATCGTGATCTGACCGCCGTCGCGGCGAGTGACACGATCGGCCAAGATGGACTCGCCGTGGGTCGCGCAGTAGCGGGCGACCAGCCGAACGAAGAGTGGCGTCGCATCGACACTGCCGTAGTAGGTCAGGTTCGTCTCATCGCCACCCCACTTGCCGGCCTGCTCCCTCAGCAGGCGCTCGGACGCCGGCGGGATCCGCCGGCCGTCGACATACAGCGTCCGGTGCTCGTGGTGGATCTTGCCGCATTCCTCTTCGTTGCTCTGTGGACCGACCGGGGCGTCCACCGTACCCTGCAGCCGGGCCAGCGTCAGGATGATGTCGCGCGCTAGCTCTGGTCGAAGGTGAAGCAGCGTCTCGCCGGCCGTCACCGAGTCGCGGCCGAAGATCGCATAGCTGAACAGCCGGTCGCCGCTCCCGTAGAGCCCGTGGCCGTTGCTGCGCAAGCGTGCGAGGTCGGCGAGGGCACTCACCACGGTACAACGCCACGCACCAGCGCGTCTGGCAGATGCGCACGGCGAGCGGGTATGAGGTCCGGGCATAATCGAGAGGGAGGCAAGACATCATGACCGGACGTCGCTTTCGATTTGGCGTGGTAGCGGCCGGGGCGCGTTCCGGCGAGGAGTGGGCCGAAAAGGCGCGCCGCATCGAGTCGATGGGATATGCAACTGTGCTGACCCCGGACGGGTTGAAGTACACGCTCGCCCCACTGCCCGCACTCACGGCCGCGGCCATGGCGACCCGATCACTGCGGGTCGGCACCTACGTGATCGCCAACGATTTTCGAAACCCCGTCCTGCTCGCCAAGGAGGCGGCGACGGTGGACGTGCTCTCGGGGGGCCGCCTCGAGCTGGGCATCGGGGTTGGCCGGCCCGCCGCGGCCGAGGACAACCGCATGCTCGGCATCCCCTTCGACTCCGGCGCCTTGCGCGTCGCACATCTTGAGGAATCCCTCGCGGTGCTCAAGGCACTGCTATCAGGTCAGACGGTGACCGCGCCCGGGCCGCATTATGCAGCGGCAAACGCAGAGATCTCACCCCTACCCGTGCAGAAGCCGCGGCCGCCCATTCTGGTTGGGGCCAGCAAGCGGCGTCTCCTCGAGCTGGCGGGGCGTGAGGCGGACATTATCGCGCTCGGCGTCGCACCCACCGAGCCGGAGTCTGGGGTGGCCGAGCGGATCGGATGGATCCGCGATGCAGCCGGCCCGCGATTCGAGCAGATCGAGCTTAACCTGAGCCTAATGGCGGTTGGGCAGCAGGTGCCACGCTGGATCGCCAGTCAGATGGGCCTGACGGCTGAAAGCCTGGCGCGGTCAGGGGCCGCTTCGGCGCTGACGGGCACGACCCGCGAGATGGTCGAGACACTGCAGCGGCGCCGCGAGAGCCTGGGGATCTCGTATATCGCCGTCGCCGACGAGCTGATGGAGGGGCTGGCGCCAGTCGTGGAGCGCTTAACTGGTAACTGATTGGCCGCCTTCGCGTTGAATCGGTTGTGAACAGGTCGACCGCTTGCCTCCTCGTTGTCCTGCCCATGGTGTTGAGTGCGTGCGGCCTGAGCAGCAAGCCCGCCTCGGCAATACCGGGCGCCACGGCGCTTTCCACCGTCCCAGGACTCACCTTCACCTGCCGCTTGCCTGTCGTCCAGCCCCTTTCGGCCGGGTCCGCGCTTTTTCAGACAGCGTTCGTAGATTTCCCCAACCGGACGGTCACACTCGATGGGAAGGGGGCGTTTGAGCAGCACAACGAGCTCTACACATCAGTCGCCTTGCCGCATCTCACAGGACTCAGTTGGCCATCGTGGGATCGGAGTTTTTCGCGGTGGGTTCCGGCTGAGCGAGACGCCATTTCCCCGGATGGCGCGCGCTACGCGTACGCAATCGCCGGCTCGGATTATCCAAAGACGAACCTCCATCCGCTAATACATCTTGTCGATATCGCGACGGGCGCCGACAGCATCATTAGGCTTCCGGCGCTGGATCCTTTCGTCACCTGGGGCGTCGCGTCATTCACGACCGAAGGGATCTTTTTAAGAAAGCTCCCATACGAAGGCATTTCTCCACCCGGCCTCTGGCTTCTGGACTCCACGACAGGCTCGGTCCAACTCGCGGCCCGGGATAGCGCCCTCGGCGCGCCACGGGCGGGTGCTGTGTGGGTGAACTCCCTCGATCCCGCTGATGCGGGCGCCCTCCCTGACGCCTATTCGGGGACGCTCCTTCCGAACGAGGTGATTCGACAAGACCTCAAGTCGGGGGCAAAGGCTGTCTGGTTCTACCGGCCTGGCAAGAGCGTCCACCTTCTTGGCCTGGACCAAAGCGGCCATGCATATGTGCTGGTCGCCACCGGGCAATCATCCGCTGACGGGGTCGAGCTGTGGTTGGTGCCAGCCCCGGGTTCGAACCAACGCCTGTGGTCCGGTTCTCAGGCCTCCGACCTGTCAACGCTGGTGGCAGACGCGCATGCGGTCTGGTTCAGCGGCCCCGCAGGGATCTTCATGTATACGGCCCTTGGCGGCTTTCAGAAAATACCCGTCGTCAGCGGTCAGATCGCCGGACAATGCTCGTAAGACTTGACCCTCGTCGGTGAACGCCTCGCGTGATGCGCTAAAAGCCCTCAGCTTGAAGAGGATGGCTGAGTCAATTGGTCAGGGTTGGCAACTCCGCTGGCCGACGTAACCCAAATGGTTGCTGCAGCTCTGCGTCGGCTCCCGTCGCTGGCATCCTGAGCGTCTCGAGCGATCCGTGGATCGCCAGCGAGGAGGACATGCTTTACTGGCCAGGATGGTCGGTAGGATGCGCCGGACCGGGCAGCTGGCGATCGCGAGCGGGTTTGTCGGCGTCCTGGCCACAGTAGTTCTCATCGCCTTCTACATTCTGGAGGCGCCGCAGGCTGTCGCCGCCGGTGCCAAGACCGCCCCGCTGGGCGCAATCAACGACGCGCTGGGGGGCGTCGAGTACCTGTTGCTCGTACCGGTTGCAGCGATGTTGCGGCCGGCTGGAAGCGGGCTCAGCCTACTCGCCGCCATTGCAGCGGTCGCTGGCCTGGTCGGAGTCGCCGTGACCCAGGAGCTCTATGTATTTGGAGCGATCGGCCCCGAGGTTGACTACCCGGTAATTGCCGCTGGAAACGGTCTGATCGGAGTTTGGATCGGAACGGTTGGTCTGGTCGCCGGTCATTCGGTCCACCTGCCACGCGGCCTGACCCTATTTGGGGTCGCGATCGGTGTGGGCATGTTGTTGATCCCGGTGGGCGTCTTCCTCCTTGGCGGCCTAAGCGTTATGACTGCCCCAAAGCTGGTGCTGAACAACATCCCCTTTTTCGCGACCGTTGGGGTCGCAATCATTGCGATCGCAATCGGGCTGCCAGTCTGGTCAATCTGGCTGGGCCGCCATCTCGTCGCGACAAGGCTCGCCGGGGCCTAAGGGTGCTGTTGGCCTGGTCCCTCAACCACGCCCTCTTTGGCTGGTGATCACATCGGGAAGGCGATACCTGGGTTGACTGGTCAGGTTTGGCAACTCTCCTCGCGGCCGTCGAACAAAGTCTTAAAGCGGCAGTAACGCGTGTCCTCGGCACGTGAGGAGGTCGCCCTTACTGGAGAACACCAACTCCAGCTTTGCAGCTGGGCTTCGGAGCCGGTTTTTGTGAGTGGCCAAGCATAGCGGCCTATCAGCCCAACCGTGTGTCAAGAGGGCAACCCGATAATGTGCCCGATGGAAGATCAGAATCCGGTTGGCCACCTTGCACCCCGATCAACTTTTCTCGATAAGACGATTTCGGGATCGATTCAGGCGGGGCCTTCTGCGTTAGCGGTGTTCGACTATCCGCACGACAGCTGGAAAGAAGCAGCCGATGTTGGCGGTCATGCCGGGTCTGATGCCGCGGTGGCTGAGGTAATCGCACGACTGCAGGCCACCTTGCCACCGACTTGCGCCCTAGCAGCGCTCGGGTATCTGACCTTCGCGACGATGATTCCCGGCCCGCGTTTTTCGGATCACCGAAAACTTGTTGTTGAGGCAGTCAAACACGTCAATGCCCAACCGATTGCATGGAGCGGCGTGACCTTGGCCGCGCCACGAGTTGTGGCTGCCGTCGTGATGTCACCAGCCCCGGAGACGATCACGGCGGTCGGATTGATGTACGAGGCCGCCAGCCTGGTATTTGGCACCGCGGTAGCGGTGCTGCCGGACCGAATCGTAGCTCGGATTTACCGAGACGGGGATTGGCAGCCGTTCCAGCAGGGCCGCGATATCTGAAGGCCGGGCGTCGCACTCGGAATTTGTCCAAACGAGCCGCGGAACGCCACCCTCCGAAATGAGGGCCGCTTGAAGGCGATGGCTCGGTCGGTAGGATTCGAACTCAGTACAATTCAGTCCGGCCCCAAGGACCAACAGTGAATAGCGCGGAAGTCCGCCAGCGTTTTCTCAACTTCTTCAAAGAGCGGGACCACAAGGTGCTACCGAGCTCCCCTTTGATCCCGTTCGGCGATCCTACCCTTCTGTTCACCAGCGCGGGAATGGTCCCGTTCAAGCCGTACTTTCTCGGCCAGGCCAAGCCGCCCTTTCCGCGCGTCACCACCTGCCAGAAAGTCTTCCGCACCGTCGACATCGACGTCGTTGGCAGCGACGGGCACCATCTGACCTTCTTCGAGATGCTCGGGAACTTCTCCTTTGGCGACTACTTCAAGGAGAAGGCGATTCCGTATGCCTACGAGTTTTTGATCAAGGAGTTGCGCCTCGACGAGGAGCGGCTGTGGGCAGGCATCCACAACGACGACGACGAGAGTTTCGACATCTGGAAGAAAACGGGAATTCCGGAAGAGCGCATCCGGCGCTTTGGCGACGAGTACAACTTTTGGGCGGCCGGCCCGACGGGGCCGTGCGGTCCGGACTCGGAGATCCACTACGACTGGGGTGAGGAGTACAGCTGCGGGCGCCCGGACTGCGGACCCAACTGCGAACACTGCGACCGCTTCCTCGAGATTTGGAACCTTGTCTTCATTCAATGGAATCGCGACGAGTCGGGGACGCGGAGTCCACTCATGCGCAAGGGGATCGACACAGGGATGGGCCTCGAGCGCATCACGGCCGTTGTCAACCGATATCGCAAAGGCGTATTCGAGACGGATGCCTTCCAGCCGCTGA
>DATBYU010000194.1:0-4512 GCA_036513555.1 Candidatus Dormiibacterota bacterium
CTACCTGGCGCTCTCGGCGCTCTTTCCGGCGGCTGCCGCTCGGCGGCGCCCGCAAGCTGCGGCGGCGACCTAAACTCGTAGATCGATCGCGCTGGAGCCCCTTCCTCGCGGCGGGGGCTCCAGCCTTTGAAAGGAATGGCACGACTCAGTTTCGGTGTTTGCTTTGCTCCGGATCCGCCACCCTCCCGGTGGGTGGATCTGACCAAGCTTGCCGAAGCCCAGGGCTTTGAGTACGCCTGGCTCTTCGACTCGCACGTGCTCTGGCAGGAGGTCTATCCGATCTTCGCGTTGATGGCCGCCAATACAAAAACCATCAAGATCGGCCCCTGTGTCACCAACCCAGGTACCCGGGATCCCACCGTAACCGCCAGCGCACTCGCCACCCTGAACGAGATCTCCGGCGGCCGGATGGTGATGGGCATCGGCCGTGGCGACAGCTCTCGCCGGGTGCTCGGCCGGAAGCCGGTCACGGTCGAGCAAATGGAGGCCGACTGTCGACTCATCCGTGATCTGGCGGCGGGGCGTGAAGTCGCCTACGACGGCGTCAAGATCCGCCTGAAGTGGGCCGAGCACGAACTGCCGATCTGGGTGGCGGGTTATGGGCCTAAGGCCCTGCGCGCCGCCGGCAGGGTGGCAGACGGCGTCATCATCCAGCTTGCCGATCCCGCCATCATCAAGTGGTGTCTGCAGTTTGTGCGGGAGGGCGCGCAGGAAGCCGGCCGATCCTTCGACGACATCAAGATCCAGGCCGCAGCCCCAGCCTTCATCTCCGATGACATCGAAGCGGCGCGTGAGCAGGTGCGCTGGTTCCCGGCGCTTGTGTCGAACCATGTCGTGGACCTGCTCAAGCGCTACGACGTGCAGGATCTCCCCAAGGCGCTAACCGACTACATCAAGGCGCGCGACCACTATGACTACTCGGAGCACGCGCAGCGGGGCGCGGCCCACGCCGACTTCGTCCCCGACGACGTGATCGATCGGTTCTGCGTCATCGGCACCGTCGAGCAGAGCAAGAAACGGATCGAGGAGCTGATCGACGCTGGCGTCGACCAGTTCAACCTCTACCTTATGGTGGAGAAACCCGAGGCGGTTATCAAGAAGTACGGCGAGGCAATCATCCCGGCGTTCAGCTAGCGAGGAGGAGGCGACACAGACATGGCGAAGGTGAGGGCGGCGCTGATCCAGGCGCACGCGAACATGCCCAAGGAGGAAGCCGTTCAGAAGCACGAGGCGCTGATCGGCGAGGCGGCGGCTAAAGGCGCGCAGATCACGTGCCTGCAGGAAATCTTCTTCGGCCCCTACTTCTGCGCCGAGCAGGATACCAAGTGGTACGACACCGCCGAGCGGGACGACGGGCCGACCGTCAAGCGGATGCAGGCGCTGGCCAAGAAGCACAAGATGGCCCTGGTCGTGCCTTTCTACGAGGAGGCGCAGACCGGCGTCTACTACAACACCGCGGTCCTGATCGAGAACGACGGCACGATGGTCGGCAAATATCGCAAGACCCATATCCCGCATGTCGGTCCATGCTTCTGGGAGAAGTTCTATTTCAAGCCGGGGAACCTCGGCTACCCGGTGTGGGAGACCTCCGTCGGTCGGGTTGGCATCTTGATCTGCTACGACCGGCATTTTCCGGAACCCGCCCGGGCGCTCGGTCTCAAGGGCGCCGAGTTGGTCTTCAACCCGTCGGCCACCGTGAAATCGTTGTCGCGCTATCTCTGGGAGCTCGAGCAGCCCGCGCACGCAGTGGCAAACGGCTACTGGATCGGCGCCATCAACCGCGTCGGGGTAGAGAAGCCGCTCAACGACGCGCAGTTCTACGGCTCGAGCTACTTCTGCGATCCGCGCGGCCGCATCATCGCCAAGGCGTCGGAGACCGAGGACGAGGTGCTGGTGGCTGACCTCGACCTGGACATGAATCGGGAGGTGCGCAACACCTGGCAGTTCCTGCGCGATCGCCGGCCGGAGAGCTACGAGGAGCTGGTCAAGGAGCTGCCATGAGGACGCTGATCAAAAACGGCACGGTGGTAACCGCGAGCGACACCACCAAGACCGACGTGCTGATCGAGGGCGAAAAGATCGTCGCGATCGGGAGCGGGCTTACGGCCAACGCCGACCAGGTGATCGATGCCGAAAACCGCTACGTGATGCCGGGCGCGATCGATGTTCATACCCATATGGAATTGCCGTTTGGCGGCACCTTCGCCTCCGATGACTTTGCGACCGGGACGGCCGCCGCCGCCTGGGGCGGAACCACAACAATTGTCGACTTCGCCGTGCAGACCTATGGGCAGACGCTGCGCCAGGGTCTCGACCAGTGGCACAAGAAAGCCGAAGGCAAGGCCTACATCGATTACGGGTTCCACATGATCGTGCGCGAGATCAACGACTCGATCCTCAAGGAGATGGACGCGCTGGTCAACGAGGGGGTCCCGTCCTTCAAGCTTTTCATGGCCTACCCAGGCGTCTTCATGCTCGACGATGCATCGATCTTCCGGGCGATGGGCCGCACGGCGGAGAATGGCGGGCTGATCATGATGCACGCCGAAAACGGCGGCGCGATCGACGTCCTGGTCAAGCGCTACCTCGCCGAGGGGAAGGGCGATCCGATCAACCACGGCTTGACCCGGCCGGCCAGCATGGAGGGGGAGGCGACCAGCCGTGCCATCGCGCTCGCCCGGCTGGCGGAGGTCGCCGTCTACATCGTGCACTTGAGTTCGAAGGAGGCACTCGATGCGGTCCGTGAGGCGCGCGACGACGGCGCCTCGACCTTTGCCGAGACCTGCCCCCAGTACCTCTACCTGAGTCTCGACGACCTGGGCCGGCCCGGCTTCGAAGGTGCGAAGTACGTGTGCTCGCCGCCCCTTCGACCGGCGTCGCATCACGACGAACTCTGGAAGGGCCTGCTCCAGGATGACCTCCAGCTGGTCGCGACCGACCACTGTCCGTTCCACTACAAGGGCCAGAAAGAGATGGGGCGCGGCGACTTTTCGAAGATCCCCAACGGTCTGCCCGGTGTCGAAGACCGCTTTTCGCTGATCTTCCACGGCGGCGTCAATTCCGGCCGGATCACGCTCAACCGCTTCGTCGAACTGGTGGCGACCGCCCCCGCCAAGATGTTCGGGCTGTTCCCGCGTAAGGGCACGATTGCGCCCGGGAGCGATGCCGACATCGTGATCTTCAATCCGAGGGTGGAACGCACGCTGTCAGCCAAGACCCATCACATGAACGTGGATTACAGTTGCTACGAAGGCATGACGGTCAAGGGCCTGCCGGAGGTCGTGATGCAGCGCGGCAACGTGCTGGTTAAGGACGGAAAGTTCCAGGGGACAAAGGGAGCCGGCCAGTTCCTGAAGCGCTCGCCCTTCCACACGGTATCGGCCAGTGAGCCCAGCACGGTAGGAGCCAGATCATGATTGCCACCAAGAACGTCCAGAGCTTTATCGGCGGCAAGTTCCGAGACTCCCGCGCGCAGAAAGTTGACCCGATCCCGAACCCCGCGACCGGCCAGACGATCGCCAGCCTCCCGCACTCGACCAAAGAGGAGATCGACGAGGCGATCGCCGCGGCGAAGAAGGCATTCCCGGCCTGGAGCGAAACCCCGGTGCCGGAACGTGCGCAGGTGATGTTCCGCTTCAAGGCGCTGTTCGACAAGCACATCGACGAGCTTTCCGCGATCGTCACCCAGGAGAACGGCAAGACGCTGGACGAGTCGCGCGGCGAGGTCAAGCGCGCCATCGAGGTGATCGACTTTGCCTGCGGCGCCCCGACCCTGATGATGGGCCATAACCTGGACCAGATCGCCAAAGGTATCGATGAGGAGCTAACCCGATTTCCGGTCGGTGTCGTCGCCGGGATCACGCCTTTCAATTTCCCGAACATGGTGCCGATGTGGATGATCCCGGTCGCGATCGTGACCGGCAATACCTTTGTCCTCAAGCCGTCGCAGCTGACCCCGCTCTCCGCCATGCGCATCGCGGAGCTGCTCCAGGAGGCCGGCCTGCCCGAGGGTGTCTTCAACGTGGTCCATGGCGCCAACGATGCTGTCAACCAGTTGCTGACCCATCCCGATATCTCGGCGATCTCGTTCGTCGGCTCGGCGACGGTGGCCGCCTACATCTACGCGACCGCGGCGGCGAATGGCAAGCGGGTCCAGGCGCTGGGCGGTGCTAAGAACCACATCCTGGTCATGGATGACGCGGACCTCGAGCTCTCCGCGCCGCATGTCATCTCGTCGGCCTTCGGCAATGCCGGCCAGCGCTGCCTGGCGGGCAGCGTCGCGGTCGGGGTGGGCAAGATCGGTGACGCCCTGGTGCGCGAGCTGGCCAACGATGCGGCGAAACTGAAAGTGGGCCCAGGTACGGATCCGAAAACGACGCTCGGGCCGGTGATCCGGGGCGAGCGCAAGAAGAAGCTGATCGAGTACATCGACGGGGCCCAGGCGGAGGGCGCCCAGCTCGTTTCGGATGGTCGCCAGGTGGATCAGAAGGAAGGCTTCTTCTTAGGTCCCAC
>DATBYU010000195.1:0-2202 GCA_036513555.1 Candidatus Dormiibacterota bacterium
CCCGCACCCAGACCGCGCGTCAGCTTCTTGCCAATGTTCATCTTGGTCTGCGCTTCCGAATGGGCGAGCGCCTGCAGGTCGGTGTTGATGGCGATGAACTCGACACCGCGCAGCTTCGACCGGATCATCCGGTTGACCGCGTTGCTGCCGCCACCACCGATGCCGACCACTTTGATGCGTGCGTTCCCCTCCAGCGTCCGGTCGACATCGCGCATGGCTTCCTCCTTATCGCGCTCGAGGCGCGCCCTTACGAACCGTTCAGCCGATACCCGCGGCCCCTGGCCTCCGCCGTAATCGCCAGGAATCACGGGCCGCGAGGCGAGGCCCTTCATTCGAAGCTGATCGTCGATGTTCATATCGGCCTCCTTCCTCTTAGAAGAAATCCTTGATCCAACGAACGGTCCGCGCGTACACCGCCGAAGCGCCCGCGCCAACGGGTGTGTGCCCGTTGCCGTGGTGCCGAAGTTTTGTTCCCCAACGCAGCAACCCCACCGCCGTCGCGTAGGCGGGACCGCTCACCTGGTCACTCATCCCAATGGTCTGCCCCGGCGACCCGATGCGAACCGGCAGCTCGAGCAGGCCCTGGGCGGCCTCCGTGAAGCCGAGGAGCCGGCAGCCGCCGCCGGTGAAGACCACGCCTCCCGGCAGGAAGCCGTCGTGTCCGCCGCGACGCATTTCGAGCTTGACCATCTCGAGGATCTCGCGGGCTCGGGGGGCGATGATCTCGGCCAGGTGGCGGCGTGGCACCGCCTGCATTCGGTCCTGGCCGATCTGGTGGACCTCCACCATCTCCTCGCGTGGAATACACGCTGGGATCGCATGGCCGTAGTTGATCTTCAACATCTCGGCTTCCATCAGCGTGGTTCGCAGCCCGATGGCGACGTCATTGGTCACGTGCGTGGCTCCCACCGGCAGGACCGCCGTGTGCACCACGCTGCCCTCGTTGAAGAGCGCCACGTCGGTGGTTCCACCTCCGACGTCGACGAGCGCGACACCCAGGTCCAGCTCGTTGTCGTTGAGCACGGCCTCAGCCGAGGCCAGCACTTGCACGACCAGGTCTTCGACGCTCATGCCCGCTTGGTGCACGCACTTCACCACGTTCTGGACCGCGGTCAACGAACCGGTGATGATGTGCGTCTCGACCTCGAGCCGGGCGCCCGACATGCCGACGGCGTCCTTCACGCCTTCCTGCCCGTCGACCACGTAACCGCGAGGGACGACATGGATGATCTCGCGGTCGTTGGGCACCGAGACCGCGCGCGCCGCGTCGATCACGCGGGTGACGTCTTCCTGTCCGATCTCGCGGTCCTGGCGCGCGACCGCGATCACGCCCCGGCTGTTCTGGCTGAGGACATGCGTGCCGGCCATGCCGACGAAGCACGACTCCAGCTTGTGACCGCACATGCGCTGCGCAGCATCGACGGCGTGCGTGATGCCACGGACGGTCTTCTCCATGTTGACGACCACGCCCCGACGGAGACCTTCGGACGGCGCCTCACCGACGCCGACGATGTTCAATCCGCGCTCCGTCGGCTCGCCGACGACGCAGCAGATCTTGGTTGTGCCGATATCGAGTGCTGTGACGTATTTAGATCGAGGCAAAAACCTTTCCTGGAACGTTGGCTGGAACCGGCGAGCCCATTATAGAGGGGTTCGGCCGTCACGACAACACAAGCTGGCCAGTTTTCCACAGGCCAGTGCCGTGCCGCTAGAGCAGGTGCCTCCGAATGACGGCCAGGTTGTCGAAGATGCGGACACCGAAGGCGACGATGGCGGCGAAGTAGAGCTCGACGCCGAGCTTGTCGCCGAGGTAGGTGAGCGCCCCGGCGGCAAGGGAGTTGACGATCAGCCCGGAGATGAACACCTTGTTCTCGAAGTTTCCGTTCAGCCAGGCTTTGACCGCACCCAGCACAGAGTCCAGCGCGGCGAGGATCATGACCGCGGTGTAGCGCGAGTAGCCCGGCGGGATTTGCACCGGGGCATTGAGGCCCAGGACGATGCCGAGAATGCCGAAAACGATCACGGCCGCAACCAGCCAGAGAGCTTCGCGCGAGCCGGCGGCCGGCAGCCTCACTTCCGGCCTCGCATCTGCACCGCCGGCGCACCCGGATTCTCGAGGTTGATGTACTGGATCTGCGCCGAGGTGAAATCGATCCGACTGCTCAGCGACCGCAAAGCCGCCAACTTTGGCTCGAGGCTTGC
>DATBYU010000196.1:0-2251 GCA_036513555.1 Candidatus Dormiibacterota bacterium
GGGGCCGCATGGCATTGAAAGCCGACTGAACTAGACCAGGACGACAGCGCTTTCGACCGTGAGGCCCTCGGCCCACGGTTTTTTGTTGTTCATCGGCAGCAATCTCAGGAGTTGAAGGCATGGCCATCAAGGCGAGCGAATTGAATACGGCGGCAGTCGAGCTGCGGGGCATCACGAAGCGCTTTGGGCAGCCGGCGCGCCGCCTCTTTGGCCGTGGAAAGGTCAAGAAGGTAAAGCTGGCGCTCGACCAGGTGTCGATGCGCGTCGACACTGGTCGAATCACGGGCATCCTGGGCGCGAACGGGAGTGGCAAGTCGACCTTGATCCGCGTCCTGGCAACCCTGATGACGCCGGACGCCGGAACCGCGTCGGTATTTGGCTACGACGTTGTGCGGCAGCCGGATGATGTGCGCCGCCACATCAACCGTGTTTCTGTCGAGGCCTCGTTCTTCAAAGAGATGAGTCCATGGGAGAACATGCTCTACGCCGCGCGCCTTTACGGCAGCGGCGGCGCCGGGACACGTGCCCGGGTGGAGGGCATGCTGGAGCGGCTCGGTCTGCCGCTCGACACCCTCGACAAGCCGATGAAGCAGCTGTCGCGCGGCCAGCAGCAGAAGATTGCCATCGCCCGCAGCTTTCTGACATCGCCCTCGCTCCTGCTGATGGACGAGCCGACCACCGGGCTCGATCCGCGGTCGAAGCGCGAGGTCCAGGAGTTGGTGCGAACGATCCGGCGGGATCGTGCGGCCACGGTGCTGCTGTGCACCCACGACCTCGAGGAGGCGGAGGTGCTCTGCGACCACGTGCTGGTGCTCGACCAGGGTCGGGTCCTGGCGGAGGGCACGCCGGCCGAACTGATCCGCGCCCATGCCGGCGAGGTCGGCGGCAGCCTCGAGGATGCCTTCATGAAGCTGACCGGGAAGCGGCTCGAAGAAGACGAGGAGGAGAAGGACGAATGATCGGGAATTCGCTCCGCTGGGAGCTGAACGCCTTCGTCGGCTTCATCGAGCGCCAGAAAAACCTGTATCGACGTTACTGGTTGTGGGAAGCGGTCTGGCTGCTCTACAACCTGGTCAGCGTGCTCAGCATCGGCTACCTGGCGGCGGGGCTGTCGACGCTCGGTCTCGAGCCGGGGCAGGCGAACCTGCACCAGACCCAGCTTTATCTACTCGTGGGGGCGCTGCTCTGGACCTACCTCTCGCTGGTGTTCTTCGAAATCGCCTTCGCCATCACCTGGGAGCGGTGGGAGGGGACCATCGAGTACACCTTCATGGCGCCGATCAAGCGGCTGACCCATCTGCTGGGCATGTCGGCCGCCTCGCTGATCTATGGGATCGCCCGGACGGCGGCCATCGGCGTCGCGCTGGTCTTCTTCTTCAAGCTCGATCTATCCCATGCCAACTGGCTGTCGGCGCTGGCGATCTTCGCCGCCGCCACGTTGCCGCTGCTCGGCCTTGGGATCTTCACGTCGGTCCTTCCCCTGCTGTCCCCCGAGAAGGGAGAGCAGATGGCCTTTGCGGTGCAGGGCGTCCTCCTGCTGATCTCCGGCGTCTACTACCCGATCACCGTGTTGCCGGCGCCCCTGCACATCGTCGGCGTCCTCTCGCCGCTGACCTACACCCTCGATGGGGTTCGGGAGTCGCTGCTCCACGGGCTTTCGCTTGCCGGCGCCCTCCCCGACATCGGCATTCTCCTGCTGATGGGCGTCATCCTGGTACCGGCCTCCGTCTGGTGCTTCAACCGCGCCGAGGTCCGGGCCAAGCGCCTGGGGCTGCTCAAGCGGAGCGGGTAGATTGTGGCCATGTCAAAGATCTTCACGGCAACCTAAAGGGTCTGGCCGCTTGGGGTAGAACGGCGAAGTCTGGCGATCTCGCTCGCGATTGCCCTGGCCGTAGCCACCGTGATCGCGCTGCTGACGTTCCAACTATTGCGGCCCCCGCCAACCATCGGCGCAACAACGTTTCTTCCCACGACGACCCGGCTGGGGGCCACCCCGCCGTCGCTCCCCTGGCCGACGACCGGGAGTGCCGCGCTGTCGATCGCCGGGCTCGGAACGATCGGTACCCACGGGCCGCAAACCGCGCTGCCGCTCGCCAGCACGGCCAAGATCATGACCGGACTGGTGATCCTCGGCGATCATCCGCTGAGGCTGACCGAGCAAGGCCCGATGGTCCCCGTTACCGCCGCGGACGTCGCCACATATGTGAGCGAGAAGAACCAGGGACAGTCTGTATTCCCCGTCGCCGCCGGA
>DATBYU010000197.1:0-11685 GCA_036513555.1 Candidatus Dormiibacterota bacterium
TTCGCCCGTAGAGGCTGACGAACTCGCCCTGTTCGCGGTGCACCAGCGCCGCGTACTCGCCTAGCCAACGGCGCTCCGCATCCGAGAGCCGCGGCGGGCGAACGCTGACCACGGTGAACTGTCCTGCCGTGCGCGTGGCAAACTTCGCCATTCGCTGGATGAACGGCTCCATCCCCGGGCGTGGCGGGACGCACGCGACCAGGCGCGGTCGCGCTTCCCACGGCTCTTCGATCTTGCGCTCGCGCATGTAGGCGACCAGGCGCCGATCGGTGTGCTCGGCGATCAGCCGGAACGCCATCTCACGTAGGGCCGAGAGGATCTGCGGACGGAACTCGGCCTGCAGGGCTCGCGCGGCCTCGGCCGGGCTCATGATCTCGCCGCGGCGGAGGCGCTCGATCAATACGCTTGGCGTAACGTCGACGATCTCCAGCTCGTCGATGCCGGTCAAGACGTCATCCGAGAGCACCGATCCGGGAGTTCGCTCCTTAAGCAGCGGCGCATAGCTCTCACGAACGCTCGCCAGGTCGAGGAGGTGAAGCGTCCCCAGTACGGTGATGCCAGCTTCGAGCAGCCTTGGCAGTGACTCCGCACGTAAGCGTCCCGCCGTATCCAGGCCGTTGAGCTCATCGATGACCGCCACTTCGGGATTGCGGCTCAGCAGTGCCTCCACGTCGAGACGGTCCTGTGCGGCGGGCGCGTCGGGTCCGCCGAGCAGTTCAAGACTGCTCAGCTCGATCGTCGGAACGCGCTGATTGATGGCTGCGACCACGACGTCGGTGCCGCGCGCCCGGCGCCGGCGTGCCTCGTCGAGCATGGCCGTGGTGGTGCCCGAGCCGTCGGCGTAGCCGAGATAGACTCTGACGTCCGCGCCCCGTCGACCCACGCGCTGCTCGGCCCGAAGCAGGTCCTCGGGGAGGCGGCGCTCCGGCTCAACCTCGGCCGGCGGCGCCACGTGCTCGGTGGCGATCACGTGCAGGTCGATGTCGGGGAGCGAATCGATCAGCTGATCGGCCAGCGTCTTGCGCCAGCGAGACAAAAGTCCAGTCTGGCGCGACTCACCGATGAAGAGGTGGCGCACGTTAGCCAGCTGGGCGGCCTCGATGATCCCCTTGGCGACATCCGGCCCGCCGAGCGATACGAAGGAGCAACCCAGCTGGGCGGCCAGTCGTTGATAGCCTTCCATCTTTACGGCGCCCCCAGAGCCCACCGTCACCACCATGCAGAGCCCACCGAGCCGGCGTGCCAGCCGTGCCGCTCGGCGGATCAACGGCTCGGATTTCGCGGAACCAGAAATCGCCACCAGCACGTCCTCCGCCTGTGCCAGCACTTCTCGCGAGGTGGCCATCGACTGCGCGACCAGCCGCAAGGCGATCTCCCGCAGCGCCGCCAGGTTGCCCGGCCGAAAGAAGTTCGCCAGCGCAGTCTCCACCTTGTCGGCACCGTAGATGTTGCCGTGCCGCATCCGTTTCCGAAGAGCTTCCGGCGAGATGTCGATGAATTGGATCTCGTCGGCGAGGTCGAGAACGCGATCGGGCAACGTCTCCCGCTGAACGATTCCCGTGATCTTCTCGACGACATCGTTGACGCTTTCGACGTGTTGGACGTTCAGGGTCGAGATGACGTCGATGCCGGCGTCCCGTAGCTGCTCGACATCCTGCCACCGCTTCTCATTGGCGGAGCCGGGCGCATTGGTGTGAGCGAGCTCGTCGACCAGGGCGATTTTCGGATGCCGCTTGATGACGGCATCGAGATCCATCTCCTCGAGCACCGTGCCGCGATAAGGGACGCGCTTGCGGGGGATCATCTCGAGGCCGGCGAGCAACTCCACCGTGCGGGCACGGCCATAGGTCTCGACGTATGCGATGGCGACATCCTCACCGCGCTGCTTTCGCTCCCGGCCCTCTTTGAGCATGGCGAAGGTCTTGCCGGCCCCGGGCGTCGCGCCCAGGTAAACCTTCAGATGTCCGCGACTCTTCGCCGCCGGCGTGACCGTTGCTGGGCCCGGACCTACGCTCGTCGGCGGCTCCTCCATGAAGTCATGTTAGAGCCGAATATTGGCCTCCCCCGCTCGCGCGGGGGAGGATAAGGGAGGGGGTCTTTACCCGGCTTCGCCCGCGTCCAGCGCCATGTTGAGCGCCAGCACGTTGACGTGCGGCTCACCGAAGATCCCGAGGCTACGGCCCTGCACGTATTTCTCCACCAGGGCGCGGACTTTCGCCGGGTCGAGGTTGCGGGCGGTGGCCACATGATTGATCTGGATCAGCGCGCCCGCCTCGGTGATGTCGGGATCGAAGCCACTGAAATCGGTGGTGACGAGGTCGACCGGCACCAGGGAATCTGCCGGGAGGTTGTTCTCCTTGCGAATCTGCGCGACGGCCTTGCTCACCCGATCGATCAACACCTTGTTCGACGGGGCCAGGTTGCTGCCCGCCGAGTTCTGCGCGTTGTACGGATCCGACTTGGTCGCATCGCTGACGTTTGCGGTCGCCGAGGGCCGGCCGAAGAAGTATTTGGGATCGGTGAAGTTCTGCCCGATCAGCTTCGAGCCGACGATCTGGCCGTTCTTGACGATCAGACTGCCGTTCGCCTGGGCGTGGAAGACGACCTGCGAGATGCCCGTGATGACCAGCGGATATATCAGGCCGGTCACGACTGCGATCACCAGGGTCAGCCTGAGCGCTCGAAGCAACTCGGTCGGAAGCGAGCGAAGGATCGGTTGTGGGCCTGTCATGCCAAATGCACCGCCGTGATGATGATGTCGATCAACTTGATGCCGATGAAGGGCGCGATGATCCCGCCGACGCCCCAGAGGAGCAGGTTGCGCCGCAGCAGCGCGGCGGCGCCGATCGGCCGGTAGCGGACGCCCCGGAGCGCGAGCGGAATTAGCGCCACGATGATCAGCGCGTTGAAGATAACGGCTGACAGGACGGCGCTGCTTGGATTGGTCAGGCGCATGACGTTCAGGGCCCCCAACTCGGGCAGCGCGACGAAGAACATCGCCGGGATGATGGCGAAGTACTTGGCAACGTCGTTCGCGATGCTGAACGTCGTGAGCGCGCCGCGCGTGATCAGCATCTGCTTGCCGGCTTCGACGATCTCGATCAGCTTGGTCGGATCGCTGTCGAGGTCGATCAGGTTGCCTGCTTCCTTGGCGGCCTGCGTCCCGGACTGCATGGCCACGGCCACATCGGCCTGGGCCAGCGCGGGCGCATCGTTGGTGCCGTCGCCCGTCATCGCGACCATCCGTCCGTCGGCCTGCTCCTTGCGGATCAGTTCCAGCTTTCGCTCGGGGATTGCCTCAGCCAGGAAGTCGTCGACCCCGGCCTCGCGGGCGATCGTGGCCGCGGTCAGCCGGTTGTCACCGGTGACCATGACGGTGCGCAGACCCATCTTGCGGAGCTCGGCAAATCGCTCGGCGATCCCCGGCTTGACGATGTCCTTGAGCTGGATCGTCCCCATCACCAGGTTGTCTTCGGCAACCATCAGGGGCGTGCCTCCGGCGCGCGCGATCGTCTCTACCCGCTCCTGGACTGCTTCGGGTAACTGCTTCGGGGTTGGGCAGCCGCACCAGGTCGAGATCGCGTCGACCGCGCCCTTGCGAATGCTACGGCCGTCGAAGTCTACGCCGCTCATGCGGGTGTTCGCCGAAAACGGAATGAACGTCATGTTGGCCTGCTGCTGTCCATCGGCACCGAAGCGGCGGGCGAGGCTGACGATCGAGCGGCCTTCCGGCGTCTCGTCCGAAAGGCTCGCCAGCTCCGCGGCCCGCACCAGGCGGTCCATCGTGATCCCCGGCGCCGGCACGAACTCGGTCGCTTGCCGGTTGCCGTAGGTAATGGTGCCGGTCTTGTCGAGTAGCAGCGTGTCGACGTCGCCTGCGGCCTCGACCGCACGACCTGAGAGTGCGATCACATTCCGCTGCAGCAGCCGATCGATGCCCGCGATGCCGATCGCCGAGAGCAAGGCGCCAATCGTGGTCGGGATCAGGCAGACAAGCAGCGCGATCAAGACGGTGATCGTGACCGACGTGCCCGCGTAGGTCGCGAAGGGTTGGAGCGTCACGACCGCGATCATGAAGATGATCGTCAACGCGGCCAGCAGGATGTTGAGGGCGATCTCGTTGGGCGTCTTGCGCCGCGATGCGCTTTCGACCAGGTGAATCATGCGGTCGAGGAAGGTCTCGCCAGGGTTGGCGGTGACCTCGACCACGATCCGGTCGGAGAGCACGCGGGTGCCGCCGGTCACGGCGCTGCGGTCGCCGCCCGCTTCGCGGATGACCGGGGCGGATTCGCCGGTGATCGCCGACTCGTCGACCGACGCGATGCCTTCAATGATGGTCCCGTCGCTGGGGATGAGCTCGCCGGCCTCGATGACGACGGTATCGCCCTTGCGCAACTGCGAAGATGGCACCCGCTCCTCTTTTCCGCCGACCAGCCGGCGCGCGATGGTATCGGTGCGCGCCCGCCGCAGCGTGGCAGCCTGCGCCTTGCCGCGGCCCTCCGCCAGTGCCTCGGCGAAGTTCGCGAACACGAGGGTAAACCACAGCCAGAGCGTGATCTGGCCCACAAAGAGCGAATCAGAGGCACCGCGAAATAGCCCGGCGATGAAGATGATCGTGGTGATGACTGATCCCACCTCGACCACGAACATGACCGGGTTGCGTGCCTGCCAGCGCGGATCGAGCTTGGTGAGGCTCTCGATCAGGGCGGGCACCATGATGTTGCGGTCCAGCAAGCTGGAGCGCCGACGGCGACGGTAGTTTTCGGAACGGGTCTTCTCTTCCATATCAGTGGGCCAGATGATTGACGGCCAGCTGGAAGTGCTCCAGCAATGGGCCGAGGGATAGCGCGGGGAAGAACGTAAGAGCGCCGACGATCAGGACAACGCCGACGAGCAAGCCCGAAAAGAGCGGCCGGTCGGTGGCCAGCGTGCCGGCGCCGGCAGGGACCACCTTCTTGCCGGCGAGTGCGCCCGCCAGCGCCAGGATCGGGATCACTTCGAAGAAGCGCCCCAGCCACATCGCCGTGCCGCCCATCGTGTTCCAGAACACGGTGTTGCCGGCAAGGCCGGCAAAGGCGCTGCCGTTGTTACCCACCTGCGAGGAGAACGAATAGAGAATCTCGCTAAACCCGTGCGCGCCGGGATTGAGCGGCCCACCGCCATTGGCGGTCGCGGCCGGCGCGAGGACCGCGATCGCGGTGAAGCCGAGAATGATCAACACGTCGATCAGCACGGCAAGCGAGGCCAGCCGCACCTCCTTCGATTCGATCTTCTTGCCCAGGTATTCGGGTGTTCGCCCGACCATCAGCCCGGCGATGAAGACCGCAAGGATGGCGAAGACCAGCATGAAATAGAGGCCGGCGCCGATGCCACCGGGCGCGATCTCACCTAGCTGGATGAGAACGAGGGGCACCATGCCGCCGATCGGGGTGAAGCTGTCGTGGCTCGAGTCGACCGAGCCCGTGCTCGTGCCTGTCGTGGAGACGGCGAAGTTCGCTGAGTAGACGGGGCCGAAACGAACCCCCTTACCCTCCATGTTGCCCCCCGGTTGCGCCGACGTTCGCGACTGGTCCGCGCCGACGGCGGTGAGAGCCGGATTGCCGACCTGCTCGGCGCCTATTGCAATGCCAGTCGCCACGACGAAGATCGCTACCATTGCCCCGCCGATCGCGAGGCCCTGCTTGATGTTGCCGACCATCTTGCCGAAGGTCACGACCAGCGCGAAGGGGATGAGCAGCTCGAGGAAGATCTCGAACTGGTTGGTGAAGCCGTTGGGGTTCTCGAAGGGGTGCGCCGAGTTGGCGTTGAAGGGCCCGCCACCGTTGTTGCCGAGGTCCTTGATCGCCTCTTGCGAGCCGAAGGGGCCGACGGCGATCGTCTGCGTCGATCCCTGGATCGTGTGGGCCGTCGAATAGGGATCCAGGCTCTGGATCACGCCCTGCGAGATCAGGATGAAAGCTGCGATGACCGACATCGGGATCAGGACGTAGAGAATCGCCCGCGTGGCGTCGACGTAAAAGTTGCCGAGCGTCTTCAGCTTGCGGGCCGACATGCCGCGGATCAAGGCAACGGCGAGCGCAATACCGGTCGCCGCCGAGAGGAAGTTGTGAATCACCAGCCCGAGCATCTGCGAGAGGTACGACATGGTCTGCTCGCCGGTGTAGTTCTGCCAGTTGGTGTTGGTCACGAAACTCACCGTCGTGTTCCAGGCGAGGTCGGGGGCGACGCCGCTGAAGCCCATTGGATTGAGCGGCAGGTGGTCCTGCAGCCGCAGGATGACGTAGGTCAAGACGAAGCTGACGACCTGCACGGCGAGCATCGCGACCGTGTAGAGGACCCAGCCCTGTTCCTGGTCCTCCTTGATGCCGGACAGCCGATAAAAGCCAACTTCCACCGGGCGCAGGACAGGGTGCAGGAACGTCCGGCCTCCGGTGAAGACCTTCACCATGAAGCCGCCCAGGAACCAGGCGCCGACGGCGACGGCGGCAAAGGTGATAGCGACCCCGATCAGCTCAAGCAGCATGGCTCAGAACCGCTCCGGAAACAGGAGAGCCACAAAGAGGTAGATGGTCACGGCCAGCGCCACGACGCCGGAGACGATATAGCCGGCCATCAGGGCAGTTTCTTCAGCCCAAACACGTAGGCGAAGCTCCCGATCGTGAGCGCGATGAGTAGGCCGACCATCCAAATATCAAGTGGCATGAGGTCAGCCTAGGCCCGACAGCGTCAACGGCGCATCAACAAACTCGCCTTGAAGCGCGAGACGTTTATGGAATGTTGACGCTCTTGGCGATACCGTAAGTGCATGTGGTCCCAAGCCCTTGACCCGGCGACGACGGCGGAGCGAATCCTACTGGCAGTCGAGGCTGTACCTCAGTCAGAGGCTGTGATCGCGGCGGCGGCAAAGATGGCTCGGCGGTCGCACGCCGAGGTGCTGGTTCTGTCGGTACGCGAGCGCGACTACGTACGTGGCTACGCGTGGGATGTTCGTCAGCCCGGCGAGATCGCTGAAACCGTCAGCCGTGCGATTTACAAACTGCAAAAGGCCGGAGTCGATGCGCGCGGGCTAATCCGGACCGCACGGTCCGAGCGGGTTGCCGATGAGATCGTGTACACGGCCCATAAGCATCACGCCGACGAGATCGTCATCGGCACGTCGAGGCGGTCATGGTTGGGCGGGCTACTGAGAGGAAGCGTCGCTCCCCGGGTCCTTCGCCGCTCGGACCTCCCGGTGGTCGCGGTCCCGACCAACGCGCCGCCTCAGAGGAAGCGCAGCGCGGCACCTGTCAGCGTTTGATCGCGGGGCCGAATCGATAGCCACGACCCGGAACGGTCTGAATCACCTCGGGGTGGGCCGGATCATGTTCCAGCTTGAGCCGTAATCGCTGGATGAAGACCCGGAGGTAATGGCGTTCGTCACCGTAGGTCGGTCCCCACACGCTGTGGAGGAGCGTTCGGTAGTCCATCACTTCGTGTTCGTGGCGCGCGAGCTCGGCTAACAAGAGATACTCCGTCGCCGAGAGCCGGACTTCCTGCTCCCCGCGTAAGACCGAATGGTTCTGCAGGTCGACGGTGATGTCGGCGGCCCGCACGATCAGAGGCAGCTGTGCCGGAGGCTGGGCGCGGCGAAGCACCGCGCGGATTCGTGCCAGCAACTCGTCCGATCCAAATGGCTTCGCCAGGTAATCGTCGGCGCCCATGTCGAGGGCGCGGACCTTGTCTGCCTGGTCGCCGCGGGCGCTGATCACGATTACCGAAGGGACGCGGCGTCCTTCGAGCGTCGAGAGCACGTGCCAGCCATCGACGAAGGGCAGGCCGATGTCGAGCAGGACCACATCGAAGGATCTGGCTTTCAGTGCCAGCACACCGGCCGATCCATCCGCGGCCTGCTCGACCTCGAAGCCGCCCGATTGGAGCGCTCCGACCAATACGGTCCTTAAGGCTCGGTCGTCCTCGACGACCAGAATGCGCCCGGCCACCAGCGCTACCTGGAGGCCACGACGTAGAAGCTCGGGCTGTCGAGCAGTTCAGCATCCGGCCGCGCGAACATCCGCTGCAGCTGCAAGCCGGCCGCCGACAGCCAGTTCTCCATCTCCTCGGGCCAGACGATCCCGACGTCAGCGTGCTGCGTGATGATTCGTCCGTCGGGAAGCCGGTAATCGACCTCGAGGCGCGCGCCATTGCCATCGAATGCCCGCACCCTGACCCCATCGCCGGCACCCGCGCGCAGCCAGTGAGGGTTAGCCAATTCGAAGGCGAGGGCCCCGGAATCGGTGAGGTGATCGGCGGCCCGGCGCAAACGCTCGATCAGGTAGAGGATATTGGAGGGCGCGATGACGAGGTCGAACCGCCGACCAAGCTCGAGGTCTTCGATTCGCGATTGGATCAGGTCGATCCGCGGGATGCGTTCTCGCACGCGATCGAGCATGGCCGGGTGGCTATCGACCCCGACCAGCTCGATACCGGCTGCGCTCAATGGCACAGCGAGCCGTCCGCTGCCGATCCCGAGATAGAGCACTGGAGGCTTGGCGCCTTGCGCCAGCTCAAGCCAGGGCCACAAGTCGGTCGCATCGGGAAGCTGCGCGTACAGCTCGGCGAATCCGGCATCAGGATTCGACGGGTCGTCGTGCACGCTGGCCATGGGCTCGATTCCGTGGAAAGCCTAGACCGTTCGGCGCGATGCCGCGCGCCAGACGGTCGGACCGAAGGCCAGCAGCACTGCCAGGCCACCAAGTCCACCGACAACGAAGGTGACGCGCGGAGAGGTCACGTCGAGCAAGACGCCTGCGAGGATATAGGCGACGGTGCTGCCCGCAGAGGCGGTGGTTCCAAATAGACCGAAGGCGCGACCGAGCATCTCGCGCGGAACGAGCTGTTGGATGAGGGTGGACGACGCGACGTTTTGGATTCCATTGCCCAGGCCTCCGACACTCTGCGCTCCGGCGGCGAGACCAGCATTCGGCGCCAGCCCTGTGGCGAGGGCGCTGACTCCACTCATGAGCCAAGCGGAGAGCAGGAGCGGGGCCGAGCGCGGCACCGATCGCATCCAGGACAGGACGACGGAGCCGGCCAGCATCCCCACCCCAAAGGTCGCCGCCACGGCGCCGTAGCCGAAGGCGTTTAGTCCCAGGACATCGCGAGTCAGGAAGACCAGCGCCACATTGTCCACGGCAACGAACGCTACAAGCAAGAACGTCCCCAGCATCAATGACCGAATTACCGGCTGCCTCCAGGCAAACCGAAGACCCTCCAGCCCATCCGAAAGGATGCCCGAGCCGGACCTCGCGGCGACGCGCATCGTTTTTGGGAGTCCGGCAAGTAGCGCTGCCGAGATCGCGAAGCTCACCGCATTCGCCCCCAGCGCCCATCGTGGACCGAGGCCGGCCGTAAGCGCCCCGCCGAGCAGCGGTCCAATCGCGACCTGGAGGTTGAGCGAGCTGCCGAGCCAGGCGTTCGCCTGCATCAGGTCGGGCGCGGCAACCAGTGCCGGCACCGCACTACCGGAGGCCGGTCCGAAGGTGGTGTCGAGCACCGCTGCCGCAACCACCAGGCCAAGCAGTACAAGAAAGGAAGGCTGCCACAGGGCGATTGCCGTGAAGATGATCGCCTGGCCGAACTCGCAGGCCACCATCAATCGTTTGAGATTGACGCGGTCGACGAACGTTCCCGTGACCGGCCCAAGGAGGTGTGGAAGAGCCTGAGCCAGGAGTAGCGCCGCAACGGCGATGCCGCTGTGCTCGGTCGACTTGACGTAGAGAACGAGGGCGATCAGGGCGATGCCGTCTCCGATGTAAGAGACGCTTCGGCTCAGCCAAAGCCGCCGGAAATCCCGGTTGCGAAGAAGAACGTTGACCGGCGGCGAGCTTACGCGACGGCCTCGTCGGCGATGTCGAGCGCCTTGTCGATGATGGCGAAGCCTTCGGCCAGCTCGCTCTCGTTGATGCACAAGGGCGGGTTCGTCATGATCGTGTTCCAGCGGACGAAGGTGTAGAGCCCCTGCTCACGCAGGGCCTTCCCGACCGCCTTCATCGGCTCCGACGTTCCGTTGAAGGGGGCGAGCGGCTCCATCGTCTTGCGGTCTTTGACCAACTCCAGGATGCCGAAGAGGCCGATGGCGCGGGTCAAGCCGACCGATGGGTGCTTCCGCTTGAGCTCCTGGTGGTGACGCGTCATCACCTCACCCATCCGGCGGGCGTTGCCGATCATGTCGTCCTCCTCGTACGCCTGGATGGTGCCCAGCGCGGTGGCGCAGGCCAGCGGGTGACTGTTGTAGGTGAGGCCGCCGTAGAAAACATTCTTGTCGAAGTACTCGGCGATCCTGGGCCGCATGCCCACCGCGCCCAGCGGCACATAGCTGCTCGTCAGTCCCTTCGCCATGGTCATGAGGTCCGGTACTACGTTCCAGTGGTTGACGGCGAACCATTCACCGGTCCGGCCAAAGCCCGACATGATCTCGTCGCAGACCATCAGGATGCCGTAGCGATCGCAGAGCTCACGGACGCCCTGGAGGTAGCCGTCCGGCGGAATCAGGACGCCGTTGGTGCCGGTGACCGTTTCCAGGAAGAATGCGGCGATGGTCTTGGGACCCTCGAGCTGAATCGTCTCCTCGAGGTATCTGAGGGATTCCTCCGCCGTGTCGACCTCGCGCTGCGGCCCGTGATAGGGGTCGAGGACATGCACCACGCCCGAGGTTCCCAGGTCGTTCGCCCACCGCCGCGGGTCGCCGGTCAGCGCCATCGCGCCGGCGGTCGCCCCGTGATAGGAACGGTATCGAGCGATGATTTTGTGGCGGCCGGTCACGGTCCGGGCCAGCTTGATGGCGTTTTCGTTCGCCTCCGCACCCCCCAGCGTGAAGAAGACCTTGTCGAGGTCGCCGGGCATCAGCTCGGCCAGCTTCTTGCCCAGCAGGGCCCGCGGTTCGTGCGCCATGAAGGGGTTGGCATACGGGAGCTTTTCCGCCTGGCGCTTGATCGCCTCGATGATGCGCGGGTGACCGTGCCCGGCGTTGACGCTCATCAATTGACTGTTGAAGTCGATATACCGCTTACCGTCGGGGGTGTAGAAGTAGACGCCCTTGGCATGGTCGACCGCGATCGGATCGACGGCCGATTGCGCCGTCCATTCGTAGAGGGTGTACTGGCGGCAGAGGGCGACGATCTCCTCGCCACTCAGAACATGGGGGCGGGCGCTCGTCTCTAGAGCCACCGCGTCGTCACGACTTTATGTCGGGTGTAGAAGCGAATGCTGTCCTGCCCGGTGGCATGAAGGTCGCCGAAAAACGAATTCTTCCAGCCGGTGAACGGGAGGAACGCCATCGGCGCGGCCACACCGATGTTGACGCCGAGCATGCCGGCTTGCGCCCGCCGTTTGAACTCCCGTGCGTACTTGCCCGAGTTGGTGAAGATCGACGCCATGTTCCCGTAGGTACTGGCATTGAGCACCTTGAGGGCCTCATCGATGTCGGTGGCGCGAACCACGGCCAGCACCGGCCCGAAAAGTTCGTCCTTCCAGATCTTCATGTTCGGCGTTACGCGGTCGAAGATGGTGGGACCTAAGAAGAAGCCTTCCTTCTGATCCACCTGGCGACCATCCGAAACGAGCTGGGCGCCCTCCGCCTGGGCCCCGTCGATGTACTCGATCAGCTTCTTCTTGCGCTCGCCCCGGATCACCGGCCCGAGCGTCGTT
>DATBYU010000198.1:0-5909 GCA_036513555.1 Candidatus Dormiibacterota bacterium
CCGAGCCCTAGAAGCGAACTGCCGGAGGAGGGACTCGAACCCACACGGACTTACGCCCAGGCGCTTTTGAGGCGCCCTCGTCTACCATTCCGACACTCCGGCTGAGAAACCCTGCGAGTATATCCGACGTTCCCGGATGGAACTTATTAGCAATGTTTGCGTCTAAAGGCAGGAATCGCTAATGGACGATCGCGACCTGGTGGGCCGGGCCCGCCGGGGCGATCCGGAGGCGTTTACCCAATTGATGATGCAATATCAGGTACCGGTCTACAACATGGCGCTGCGGATGGTCGGCCGGCCGGATGATGCCGCCGACATCGCGCAGGAGGCATTTACGCGCGCCTGGGTAAAGATCCGGACGTTGCGCGACGCGCCCTTCAAGTCCTGGCTCTTCCAGATTGCGGCGAATCTCTGCTACGACCATTTCCGGCGCGGTCGGCGATTCGGCGACATGCCCGACGAGGAAACCAACAAAGTCGTTGGTCTGGGCATCGCGACCCCGGATCCGCAGGAGCGTGCCGAGGCGAGCGAGCGCAACCGGCTGGTTCGCGAGAGCATCGAGGCCCTGGAACCCGACATGCGCCTGGCGATCGTTCTGCGTGACGTGAACGGCATGGCCTACGACGAGATCGCCGGCGTGCTGCGCGTCCCGCTGGGGACCGTTAAGTCCCGGATTGCCCGCGCGCGGGCGCAGGTCCAGGAACACCTTCAGCAATATCCGGATTTCTTTCCGTCGACTCGGGAGGACGCCCATGCCGAGTGAGCCACGCGTCCCCACTGAGCCGACGCTGGACGAGTTATCGGCGTACCTCGATCACGAGCTGGACAACGAGACCAGGGCCCGTGTTGCCGAGCACGTGGCCGGCTGCGCGGATTGCCAGGCGCGCCTCGATGGGCTGCGACAAACGGCCTATGCGATCCGCGCGCTGCCGATGGAGACCCCACCGCGGACCTTCGCCATCCCGGCCAAGCGGCGCGAGTCGTTTCGCTGGGCGCCGGCCGCCGGCTGGGTCGGGGGCGTCGCGGCGGCGATGCTGATCATCGTCGTCGGCGTCGAGCACCTGAATTTTGGCGGCACAACCAACGCCAGGTCGGCCAGCCCGGTTAGCGGCGGCCTGGCTCAGAACCCGAACACACTGAGCCAGAAAGGCGCCGCTGCTCCGTCACGCAGCCCAGCCAACGTAACCGCTGACAGCGCCAAGGCATATTCGCCTTACGGCACGGCGGTTACTGACCCTCGGAACAACGCGCGCCGTCTGAGCCTGATGATCAACGCCGCAGTCTTTGCGACGGACGGGTTCATGGTCGTGGACGGGACGATGATCGGCGACCCGTCGAGCAACGTCGAACAGATACGACTCGTGCTGCACCGCGGGAGTTACGGCGTGGAGCTTCCGACGCCCCAGCCAACGTTTACGAACGCGGACAGCCGCGGCTTTGAGGGCACGTACTCGATCGCCGCCTTGCGGCTACCCGACCCGCGCCCCGGGAAATACACACTCACCGCGAGCTGGACGGCGACCGACGGTTCGGGCGTGGTTGTCTTTGCGGAGCTGCCCGTGACGATCAAATAGCGGACGGCTAGGACTTCTCCGGCGGCGGGCCTTCGAGATCCGGCAGATCCATGCTGTTGATCAGCTCTTTGAAGATGGAGAGGCGGTCTTCTTCTTCCTCTTCCTTTTCGGGGAAGACGCCCGCCTTGTCGAGGACGTCCTGCGACACGAGGATCGGACACGTCATCCGGACCGCCAGCGCGATCGCATCGCTCGGCCGTGAGTCGATCTCGACTTCCTTGCCGTTCACAGCGAGAAATAATCGGGCGAAAAAGACCTCGTTCGTCAGCGACGTCACTTGGATTTTCTTCAGGCGCATCTCCGCGCTCTGAAGAATGGTGGCGAGGAGGTCGTGGGTGATCGGCCGCTCCGGCGTGATGCCCGTGATCTTCAACGCGATCGCATTGGCCTCGTAAATGCCAATCCAGATGGGCAAATAGCGGTCGGTCTCTTTTTCCTTCAGGATCACCACGTGCTGCCCGCTAGGCATGTGGACACGGATGGAGTCGACTTGCATTTCGACGAATTTGGCCATCCTGAATTCGAGCCTATCTTATCATCGGGTTTTTAAGAGAAAGACAACGGTTGCGGGATTCCGTCGCGCCTAAACTTTGATGGTGACAGCGCCACAGGACGCGCCAAAAGAGAGGCCTCGGCTCGTTCTCATCGATGGCCATTCCCTGGTCTACCGGGCCTTCTTTGCGCTGCCGTCGTTGACCGACCGAGAAGGCCGGGTGGTCAACGCTGCCTACGGTTTTACCTCCATGCTCTTGCTGGCCCTCCAGGAGCACCCCGACTACGTGCTGGCATCCTTCGACCTGGGTGGCCGGACGTTCCGCCACGAGGAACTGGCGCAGTACAAGGCCACCCGGCGGCCCACCCCGCCGGAGCTCTCTCCGCAGTTTCCGCTGACGCGCGACATCGTTCGGGCGTTTGGGATCCCGATCTACGAAGTGCAGGGCGTCGAAGCCGACGACGTGATCGGCACGCTCGCGAGGCAGGCGCGGGAGCAAGGCTTGCACAGCACGATCGTGACCGGCGATCTGGATGCCCTACAACTCGTGAATGAGGACGTCTTCGTGTTGACCAGCAAGCGGGGCGTCTCGGAAACGATTCTCTACACGCCGGACCGTGTCCGCGAGCGCTACGGCCTCGAGCCAATCCAGACTGTCGATCTCAAGGGCCTCGTCGGCGACGTCTCAGACAACATCCCGGGCATCCGGGGTATCGGCGAAAAGACCGCCATCAAGTTGATTCAAGAGTTTGGCTCGGTCGAGAGCCTGGTCGAGAACCGCGCCCGCGTCACGCCGCCCAAAGTCCAGAAGCTCCTCGATGAGCACTGGGAGCAGGCCTTGCTGAGCAAGAAGATGGCGACCATCCTGCTCGACGTCGATGCGAAACTTGATCTGAGTCACGGCTCGGCGAAGGACTATCGCCCGGATGCGGCTCGCACCATCCTGGCGGACCTGGGCTTTCGCAGCCTGGCGGCGCGAGTGCCTACGACCTGGAGCGACGGCAGCACGATGTCGGCGCCACCGATCTTTGCCGCGCCGGTGAGAGAGCAGGGCAGACTCCCCCTCGACGGAGAACCGGTGCGGCAACCCGCGCAGTCGACGCTGGCTCTGGAAACGGCTCCCACCGGCGTGGTGACCGTGGTTCGCGAGTCTCGCGAACTCGATCAGGTGGTCGCCGCTTTTGCCGCGGCCGACCGCGCCGGCTTCCAGGTCGTAACGCTCGACGACGTGCCGAGACACGGCCGGATCGCCGCCCTGGTTGTCGGCTTGAACGAACGCGATGTCTATTACGTGCCGGTTGCGCACGAGCAGGAGCGCTGTCTCGAGGTGCGCGATGTGCTGCAGCGCTTTGCCCCCAGCCTCCAGGGCGCGAAGCCCTCGAAGCTGGGCTTCAACCAGAAGGCCGATTACCTGGCGCTCCGTGCCCACGGGATCGAGCTTGGTGGCGTCGACTGGGATCTGCTGGTCGCGGCTTACCTGCTGAACTCTGGGGTGCGGTCGCCAAGCCTCGAGGCGCTCGCGTCGGACGTCTTGCATCGCGTCATCGAGGGGCGCGAGTCCCTGTTCGGCAGCGGCAAGAGCGCGATGACCTGCGACCAGGTCGACGTCATGCGGGCCGCGGCGTTTTTTGGAGACCGTATGCGCGTGATGCTGGAGCTCGCGCCGCGACTCGAGTCCGAGCTCGACCGGCTCGGCAACGCCGAATTATTCCGCGATCTCGAAATGCCGCTGGTGCCGGTGCTGGCCGAGATCGAGATCGCCGGCGTCGCGATCGACCTGCCCTATCTGCAGCAGGTGTCGCGCGAGCTCTACGAGCAATTGCAGCGGCTGGACCAGGAGATTGCGGACGTGGCGCACGGGCCGATCAACGTCAACTCGCCGCAACAGCTGGCGAGATTTCTCTTTGAGGACCTGAACCTACCGGGCGGGCGCAAGACGAAAAGTGGCTATTCGACGGACGCCAACGTGCTCGAGGGTCTGCGAGACCAGCATCCCGTCGTCGCGAAAATCCTGGAGTTTCGTCAGTTGAGCAAGCTCAAGGGCACCTACGTCGACGCCCTGCCGTTACTGGTCGATCCGCGCACCCATCGTGTCCATACCAGTTTCAATCAAACCGTTGCCGCGACCGGCCGCCTGTCGTCCTCGGATCCGAACCTGCAGAACATCCCGATTCGGACTGAGGTTGGTCAGAAGGTCCGGCGTGCCTTCGTGCCCAGCCGTCCCGGCGATGTGCTGCTTTCCGCTGATTACTCGCAGATCGAACTGCGTGTGCTGGCGCATATGACCGACGATCCGGTGCTGCTCGACGCTTTTGCCCGTGGCGAAGACATTCACGCCCGAACGGCGGCCGAAGTCTTCGGCATCCCGCAGGATCAGGTGACGGCAAACCAGCGGCGGCTGGCCAAGGTTGTCAATTTCGGCCTCTTCTACGGCCTGAGTGACTTCGGGCTTGCGCGCGACACCGGCATGTCGACCGAAGAGGCGCGGGCGTTCATCGACGCGTACTTTCGCGCCTACAACCGGGTGCGCGAATTCCTCGAAGGCATCAAGATCCAGGCTCGCGAGCAGGGTTACGTCGAGACGGTGCTGCATCGGCGGCGTTACATCCAGGACATCCGCTCCCCCAATCGGATGCTGCGCCAGGGCGCCGAGCGGATCGCCATCAACATGCCGGTGCAGGGATCCGCGGCCGACATCATGAAGCTGGCCATGATCCGGCTAAGCAGCTACCTGCGTGAGCAGCGTCTCCAGAGCCGCATGATCCTGACCGTGCACGACGAGCTCGTCTTCGAAGTCCCACCAGACGAACGGGACCGTTTGATCGACGTCGTGCCCGACCTGATGGCGACCGCCTATCCCTTGAAAGTCCCACTACAGGTTGACTTGAAATTAGGGCCCAACTGGCAGGACATGGAGCGGGTGCGGCTGGTCGCCGCCAAAGCCTGAATGCCCGAGCTTCCTGAAGTCGAGACCATCGTCAGAGACCTGCGGCCGCAGCTCGCCGGCCGACGGATCGAGTCGGTGCAATTGACGCGCGATCCGGCGATTCGCGGCCGGCTGGTGCGCTATCCCAACGCAACGAAGTTCGTTCGCGGCCTGCGCGGAAGGACGATCAAGTCTGTCGAGCGACGCGGCAAATATCTCGTCCTGCCGCTGGATCAAAACGGTCAGCGCTTCATCGTCCACCTTGGCATGACCGGGCATCTACGGGTCTGGGAACCGGAAGAGGCCCCCGTGAAGCACACGCACTTCCGGGCATTGCTCGACAGCGGCCTGGAGCTGCGCTATGACGACCCACGACAATTCGGGCGCCTGCTGCTCGGCACCCAGGAAGAGCTGGTGGCCGGACGCGCCTTCCCCGCGAGACTCGGGCCGGAGCCGATCCACGGGGATCTCACGGAAGCCGAATTCGACAAGATCGTCAAGTCCCGCCGGCGGCCGATCAAATCGGCTTTGCTCGATCAATCGTTTCTCGCCGGCGTCGGCAATATCTACGCCGACGAGGCATGTTTTCGGGCTGGAATCCGTCCTAGCCGGTGGACGCATCGGCTCACGGCGCGTGAGCGCCGGGCGCTCTACTCGGCGATCCAGGAGGTTCTGGAAAACAGCATTGCGGCACGAGGCTCGTCGATCATCAATTACGTCGACGCATTTGGGACCCGCGGGACCAACCAGGAGAAGCTGCTCGTCTACGGACGAAGCGGCGAGCCCTGCGTAAAATGCGGGACGCCATTGCAGGGGACCCGCCTCGCCGGCCGCGGCACCGTCTATTGCCGCAGGTGCCAACGCTAAGCCGGCCCCGCTGGCCGGCGCTCAGCCGCCGCCTGATGATCACGGCGGG
>DATBYU010000199.1:0-12800 GCA_036513555.1 Candidatus Dormiibacterota bacterium
CACCATGAGGATGCCGGCGGCGATCTGCTGGTCGACGAGCGGGACCGGATAGAAGGCGGCCGAGGCGAAGCCGAGGACCAGGCCCAGGAGGCGGAGCTGGGCGGACGAGAGAAAGAGGTAGATAGCCCGGCTGAGGTGCGACAGCCGGCAGTGGGCAGTCGGTTGCGCGATCACCCGTGACCAGAAGAAGTAGGCAAGGCCCAGCATGACGACCTGGCCCAATTGGCGCGGCCAGCCCGGGGCCGCGGTGGCGCGATAAACGGGCGGCAGATAGGCAAGCAGGAGGCCGCCGTTGAAGAGCAGGAAGGCGAGGATGGGCATGGCCAACGGCCGTTGCGCGGCGCGACGATGCCCAGAGAGCAACCGGCGAAATCGGGCTTCCGGCGCCCCCACCACCAGTACGGGCGCCACGAGCATCAGCAGCACGACCAGCTGCGCGGTACGGGTCGCCATCGATGCGCGCGCAAGAGCGTCGACGGGACCAGAGAGGCCGACGGCGACCATACCAAGCCCGACAAAGAAGGCCACGGCCCGCCAGCGGCGGCCGTTCCAGCCAGCCGGTGCGTCGAGCAATCGCACCGGCCGGCGGCCGCCCAGTACGTAGAGCACGCCAACGATGAACGAGAGACCGACCGCCATGGCTAGAGAATCGTGTGCAGGTGCTGTTGAAGAATGGCGTCCGACATCTGGCCGAGCTGAATGAAGCTCACCGTGCCCGATCGGTCGATGAACACGCTCACCGGCAGACCCACATTCACACCATACGCTCCGGCGATTTGACCAGCGGGGTCGAACACCGCCGGGAACCGCGCACTGACTTTACGTAGAAACGCTTGCATCGAGCTCGTGTTCGTCTGCTGATAATTGACGGCCAGGACCACCAGGCCCTGAGCCTTATAGATGTCGCTGGCTCGCTGGATCAGGGGCATCTCGTCCTGGCAGGGCGCGCACCACGTGGCCCAGAAATTGAGGAGCACCGGCTTGCCGCGATACTGGCTGAGTCGGATACGGCTCCCGTCGAGAGTCTGGGTGGTGAACTCGGGCGCTGCACGACCGACCGTGGCGCGACCACCCTGCACGGTGACGTTGATCGGCGCAGGTCGGCCCAGAAACTGCGTGCCGATCAGGAAGATGAAGACACCGGACAGCAGGAGGGCACCCATGATCTTGAAGCGCAACGACCAGGGGAGCCCGGGGTATGGTCGCGTGCTGATGGTGCCGTTCAGTGTGACAAAACCGCGCCGGCGGCCGCCAGGCCGAACAGCACGGCGAGGTACGCCAGGGAAAAATGGAAGAGGCGCGACGCCCAGCGAAGGCCCTCAGCCGTAAGTCCGCGCCATGCCATCCAGAGGAAGCTCCCACCAAGCGCAGCGGCGCCTACCGCATAGACCGGCCCAAACCAGATGCCCGGGATGACGCTGACCACCAGCAGCACCACGGAGTAGACGACGATCGATCGGCGGGTGTCGGCATCGGTGGCGACCACCGGCAGCATCGGGACGCCGACCTCCTGGTACTGCCGTCGCAGCAAAAGCGCCAGCGACCAGAAGTGCGGCGGAGTCCAGAAGAAGATCACCGCGAAGAGCGCCAGCGCCGGCGGGGTGATCGCACCTGTGACCACCGCCCAGCCCACGAGTGGCGGAAACGCGCCGGCGGCGCCGCCGATGACGATGTTCTGGCGGGTCGAGCGCTTCAGCCACATGGTGTACACGAAGACATAGAAGAGGCCACCCGCGAGTGCGAGCAGGGCCGCGAGGATGTTGGCCGACAGCGCCAGGGTGAGGAACCCGAGCGCCGATAGGCCAATGCCGAAGACCAGCGCATTGGCTGGGGCGATCCGGCCGGACGGTATCGGCCGGGTGCAGGTGCGCGCCATCACGGCATCGATGTCGCGATCGAACCAGCAGTTCACGGCCGCCGCTCCGCCCGCGGAGAAGGCGCCACCGGCGAGGGCGGCCAGCGTGAGCGACGTCCCTGGCCAGCCCCTCGCGGCGGCGATCATGGTGCCAAGCTCGGTGATCAACAGCAGCAAAAGGATGCGTGGCTTGGTCAGGCTGAGGTAGTCGGCGAGCGCCGACAATCCCCCACCCCGACCCTCCTCCGCAATGGGGGAGGTTATGAGGGACGTCTGGGTTTCGGCAATCATTCCGCTACTCCAGCATGCCCCGGTGTGAACGCGCGTCCACGCGCGTCCTCCTCACGGAACCAGAGGTAGAGGCAGGTGATGAAGACGATGGAGTAGGTGATCGAGCCGGGCACCCACATGATCCCCGCCCCGAATTGCTGATCGGTCAGCGCCGAGATGCCACCGGGTCGCGATGGCAGGGCCGCGTAGGAATAGAACGGGGCGGTCGCGAAGGCGAGCACGGCCGCCAGCGCCCAGGACGCGATGGTGGCGCCGAAGACAAAGACGACGCGATTGAACTGGGAGAGACGCGCATGGAAGGGATGCTGGTCGATCACCTGCGCCCAGAAGAGGATCCCAAGCCCGAGAAAGAGCCCGTGCTCGAGGTGATGAACCGCGTGGTTCCGCAGCGTCAGATCGTACGCCGCGGGCCAGTGCCAGAACCAGAGATTGGCGGTGGACAAGATGAAGGCGCCGGCCGGGGCGCTGAGCCAGTGGAAAGCCTGGCGCGGCGCGGCCAGGACCGGGTGCTTGACAAGAACCCGGGCCAATGGTCGGCGCAGCGCGAGCGGAAGACCGCGCCAGATCTGCATCCAGGGAGCGGCGACCACCATCAGCGGAGCGGCGACCATGATGAGCAGGAGATGCTGGGTCATGTGCGCCCAGAAGAGTTGACGAGCTAGCGTCTCCACGGGCGTGTCGAGGGCGAGCAGAATTGTCCCGAGCGCCGACCAGAACGCGACGGCCCGCCAGCGGGAGGAGTTCCAGCCCCCACCCTGCGCTCCCCCAGAGGGGGCGGGACCTTTCGAGGGAGAACGCGCACCCCATAGATAGAGGATGGCGGTGACCTCGACGCCCAGCAGAACCCAGGGTTCGATCGGCCAGGTCAGCGGATTCATCCAGCTCGCGGGCGAAGGCATCGCCCGGTTACGCGACGAAGTACAGGAGGATGTAGTTGACGATGCCGACGGCGGCAAGGAAGAGCAGGATCCAGGCAAAGGAGCCTGCTGGCTTCCGGCGCGTAATCGTGTCACCGGCCGGACCGGCCTGCGTCACGACACTGCCCAGCCAGGCGGTCGCCAGGGCGAACTGGATAACCCACGATCCGGTCATGCCGCTGAAGACGGCCGGATAACCGCCCTGCGTCAGACCAAACCCAAGGTGCCACATTTCATATCCCTGGAAGAGGGAGGTCGCAATCCCAAAGACGAGGGCGACCGGCGTGAGCAAGCGAAAGAGGAGGTCGCGCGACGCCTGGCGCGAGCCCAGGAAATACGTGATGGCGGTCAGCACGGCAAGGGCAACCACCACCGCCCCATAACCCTTGCTGGGTGGACCCACGCCCTGCCCTTGCCAGCCTTGATTGTTGTTGATCGCCCGCAAGTAGAAAAAGGCAAACCACCAGGCGGCAAAGAAGAAGATCTCGGCCCCGAGGAACAGCCAGGTGCCGATGGCAACCAGGCGCGTATCGAGCAGCGCCTCGGCATCGGCGGCGGCTTCGTAGCGGGTTCTAACCGCCACCGGTGACTCCCACGATGCCGCCGAGATCCGCCACCGGCCGGGCGTTCGGAATGCCGTAGTCGTAGGGGCCGGCGACGATGACGGGGACGCGGTCGAAATTGCGCGCGGGAACCGGGGTCGGCACTTGCCACTCGAGCGACCGGGCATGCCACGGATTGGCGAGCGCCGGCCGGCTGACAAAGAACCAGGAGTAGATCAGGTTGCCGGCAAATAGCACCATCGACCCGAAGAGGACGTAAGCGGAAACCGTTACCCAGCGGTTCAGTCCCACCAGAGCTGGGTCATAGGTTGAGACCCGGCGCGGCATGTTCAGCAAGCCAATGATGAACAGCGGGAAGAACGTGGAGTTGAACGCAATGAACATTGTCCAGAAGTGGATGCGCCCGATGGTCGGGCTCAACATCTTGCCGGTCATCTTCGGCAGCCAGTAGTACGCGGCGGCCATGAGCGCGAAGATCTCGCCTCCCATGATCGTGTAATGGAAGTGGGCCATCGAGAAGTAGCTTCCGTGCAGCGTCACATCGGTCGGCACGTCGGAGAGGTAGACACCCGAGATGCCGCCGATCAGGAAGTTGAAGAGAAAACCGAGACAGAACAACATCGGCACGGTGAACCAGACGCGCGCCCGCCAGAGCGTCCCCAGCGTCACCAGGAAGATGATGCCGGTGGGAATCGAGATCAGCTCGGTGGAAAGCATGTAGAACGGTCGCAGCACCGGCGCGATGCCGCTGACGAAAAGGTGGTGCTGCCAGACGAACCAGCTGAGCAGGGCGACGCCGAACAACCCGACGACCCCGGTGCGATAACCCCACAGCGGTTTGCGGGCGAAATGCGGAACGATCTCCATGATGATGCCGAACGCCGGCAGGATGAAGATGTAGACCTCGGGGTGGCCAAAGAACCAGAAGAGGTTCTCCCACAGGTAATTGCTCCCCCCATTGGAGGCGATGAAGAAGGACGTATTCAGCGAGCGGTCCATGGCCAGCATGATCAACGCGGCCGCCAGCACCGGCGCCGCCAGCAGGCCGAGGATCGAGGTGGTGAAGATCCCCCAGACGAAGATCGGCAGCCGGGTCCAGGTCATCCCTGGCGCACGCAGACCGATGATGGTGGCGAGCATATTCACGCCGGAAGTGACGAGGGCAACCGCGATCAGCGTGAAGCCGACGATGTAGCTGTCCATCCCCTGGCCGGCCTGCTCGGACAATGGCGGGTAGCCGGTCCATCCCGTCGGGAAACCGCCCCAGAAAGTGGCGGCGGCGAGGATGACCGCGGCCGGCGGCACCACCCAGAAAGAAAGCGCCTCCAGGCGCGGGAACGCCATGCGCCGGGCGCCGATCATGAGTGGCACCAGGTAGTTGCCGAAGGGACCGACGATCACGGCGCTCGTGATGAAGATCATCATCACGCTGTGCAGCCCGATTAGCGGGATGTAATTGCCTGACGGCGTGATGCTGGCGTCCGGCACCAGCAGGCTGGTGCGGATCAGCATGGCGCCGATGCCACCAAAGAGCAGCATCAGAAGGATGGTCACCAGGTACTGGAGCCCGATGACTTTGTGATCGAGGCTCAGGCGAAGGTAGCGGCCGATGCCGCGGTTCTCAGCCGGATCAGTGACGGGGTTAACCCGCCAGCCGAAGAGCCGCTCTAACGGATAGTTGAGGAAGCCGACTCCGGCGAGAAATGCAACCGTAGCGAACAGGTAGCCGAGGATGACCCCGGTGTTCTGATCGTCGATGTTCCCGAACAGCGTACCCAGCCATACGCCAAAGAAGTACGCCGGAATCGCGAGGAGGATCCCGGTGATGGGATTGTTCGGGAGCGACAACCTCCGTTCGGACACAACCATGCTCAACTCCCTTTCACCAGTGGCAACGGGAAGTAATACGGGGCGTAACTGGGGACCGCGTTGGCGATCGTCGCGAAATCCGTCTGCTGCTGGGCGATCCAGGTGTCGAAGTCACTCTGGCTGACGACCTGGCCCCCGGAATCCGCCATGTGGCCGTGCCACAGTCCGCAGAGCTCGGAGCAGCGCACCTGGAAGGCACCGGTTTTCTGCGGTGTTACGTGAAAGATGTTGTCCACGCCGGGGTTGGCATCGGCCTTGACACCCAGCTGGTACGCCCAGAAGGAGTGGATGACGTCGAGCGAGGTCACGTGCAGCTCGACCGGATGGTTGACCGGAAGGTAGAGATGCGTGGTCTCCACTCCGCCGTAATCCGGATAGCGGTAGGTGAAGTACCACTGCTGGGCAATCACCTGGACATGGATTTCCTTGTTCTCCTCCCCGGTGGTGCCGCTCCCGGTCTGGCCGCCTCCGATCGATCGGCCCGGTGCGCCCACCAACTGCGCGACATTTTCACTGGACAGCGTGGCGATGCCGACGACCGCCAGGAAAAGCACGAGAATGGCACTGATCGTCACCCAGGCAATCTGGACCGGCGTGTTGCCAAGCATCGGCGGGCCATCGACCAGCTCCGGGGTCGTGCGCCGGAAATAGATGGCCGAGTAAAGGATCATCATGACCACGCCGATGAAGACCGGTGTGGCCAAGGCGGTCAGGAGCTTGAGCGTGCTGGCCTGGTCCTGGCCCTGGATCGACTGGTCGTAGGGCGGATAGTTGATTTGCAGGACGGCGACGATGCCGATGGCGGAGAGAATCACCCAGATGATCAAGAGCCGCACCATGTGCGGCCGATCGGCTTCCTCGATGTGGAAAGCTGCCATGGCTAAGTAACGATCAGCGTGCCGCCCATGTACCCAATCGTCGACATGGGGCCGCCGTTTCCGAAGATCGTTTTGGCCGCACACGGCACGAAGCACTGCCAGCGGTACCGACCGGGGCCTTTCGTCTTGAAAGAGAACGTGATCACGTTGGTACTGCCGGCCGGCGCGTTGGCATTGACGCCCAGCAGCGGCACGAAGACGCCCAGGTCGGGAATGGCGAAGGTGTGGGCGGCCTGCGTCGGATCGATGGAGGTCATGTCGCTTTCCTGCGGGTTGCCCTTGTCGTCGAAAAAGGTGACGTGCATGTTGCCGCCCTCGGTGCCGAAGACCTTGCCCCAGAACGGGTTGCGCAGGCCGGTCGCTCCATCTTCCTGGTCGATCGTGACCTGGATGGTGGAGTTGGCCGGCACCGTCCAGGTTGTGGTCGGCAGGTAGCCGACCCAGTCGGGATGCGGATCGTTCGGCCGCGGCCACTCGAGCGCCTGTCCCACCGCGGCGACGGTCTCGAGGTGGAGCGTTGTCGGCGGCCCCGCGAGCGGGCCCGGTCTTGGCAACATGAAAAGCCCGACGAAGGCCACCATGGCGACGACAACGATGACCACCCCCGCGGCGACAAACGAGACCCTCCGGAGCATGCGTCTACCTCACGTCAGGCGATGTCTACGTCCCGGGCCTAAGTCTGAGGCTCGGTACGTGACTTGGAAAGGCGTGGCGGATTACAAAACTGTCAGAAAGGCCCCGCAGCCTACCGCGAACCGTTGTTTCCGTTCGAGCGACCATGGGACAATCCGCGCATGGCCGTCGTCGAGGAAGAGCCCGAACCGGGAGCGGGCCCAGCCGTTGTCATCATCACGGTCATCGTGCTGATCCTCCTGATCGCCGTGCTCTTCTACGGGCTCGCTGTTCAGCATTGGTTCGGGTTCGATCAGCCGGCGACGGTGGGTGCGGCGCCATCCGTGACACCCGCGCCTACGCCGAGCGCGTCGGCATCGGCGTCGGCATCGGCGTCGGCGAGCCCCTAGTCCCTTCCCCGACACTTACCGCGAAGGGGAGCGAGATCGTCAGCTCGGTTCCTTTGCCTACGTCGCTTCGGACGCTGAGCGTCCCACCGTGCGCCTCTGCGATCGTTTTGACGATCGCCAGCCCCAGGCCAAGCCCCTCGTTGTCGCGCTGGCGGCTGATATCCGAGCGGGCAAAGCGCTCGAAGATGCGGTCGAGGTCTTCTTTCGGGATGCCGGTCCCGGAGTCGCCCACGGTGATCTCGACCGCGTGATTGCGGCGGACCGAGAGCTCGATCCAGTCGTCGGGAGTCGTGTGCTTGACGGCGTTCTCCACCAGGGCGTCGATGGCCAGGGCCAACCGGTCGGCATCGGCGTCGACCACCGCCTCGTCGGTGGTCCCCAGCCGCCACTGCCTGGGCGTCGGCGACCAGCGCTGTAGCGCGCTCACGAGCACGGGCTCCACCTCGATCGGTTGCTTGTGAAGGAAATCGGGGTCGTCCGCCGCCGCCAGCATGAGGAGCCGATCGGAGAGCCGGCGCAGGCGCATCAGCTCCTCGAGCACGACCCTGCCATCCGAGGCCATTCGGGACGGATCGGTTGACCGCTGCAGCAGCTCGGCATGACCGATGGCCACCGTGATCGGGGTGCGCAATTCATGCGAGGCGTTCTGAATAAATCTCCGCTCGCGCTCGAGCAGCCGGAGGTTGGCGTCGGAGACGCGCTTCATCTGCTCCATGACGGAGAGCCGCCTGCGCGCGTGCCAGACCATGGCGAGGAACATCGCCGACATCAAGGGAACCTCGGTGATCTCGCCGAGCGGCTGGGCGCGCCGTGAGATGTCGATGGCCAGAGGGACGGCTGTGGCAACGATGATCACACCTAACACCATCAGCGTCGACTTCATACGCCAGACCCGGAAGCCGTATAGGATCGTCAGGCTGACCCAGATGAAGTGGAAAGGAACAGTCTCCCAGGCAGCGAAGACGTAGATCGCGCCAAGGTTCAGCACGGCAAAGACGCCCCAGGCGACATCGATCCAGAGGAAGCGTTTGGATGACCAGGGCCAGCGGTCAGGCCGCATCAATCCGATATCCCTCGCCGCGCACGGTCTTGATCGCTTCCCCGCCGAGCTTGGCGCGGAGCCGGCGGATGTAGACATCGACGACATTGGAGCCGGGGTCGAACCGGTAACCCCAGACGGTGGCAAGCAGGCGCTCCTTGCTGACGGTGTCGCCGGCGCTGGACATCAACTCCCGTAGCAGCAGGAACTCCCGCTCGGCAAGCAGCACACGACCGGACTCGGTGTGCACGTGATGGGCGATCAAGTCGAGGGTCAGTGGCCCGGCCGTCAGGCGAGTGCGCACCGAGCGCGCGTCCCGCAAGCGCGCCCGGACCCTGGCCAGCAGCTCTTCGAAGGAGAACGGCTTCACGAGGTAGTCGTCCGCACCCGCCTCGAGCGACGCCACCTTCGACGGGGTGTCGCCGAGCGCGGATAGCACGATCACCGGCTGGCCCGGATGCTGCCGGATGAGACGGTGGAGCACCTCGATGCCGCCGAGGTCGGGCAGGAGAAGGTCGAGGATGATCAGGTCATGCGGCGGTCCGAGCGCCGCCTTCAGGCCGCTGTCCCCGTCCGCCGCAAGGTCGACCGTAAAGCCTTCCCCGCGCAGCCCGCGCGAGACGAAATTGCGAATGCCGGGCTCGTCATCTATCAGAAGGATGCGACCGCCCGCCTGAACCGTTGCCATCACGCTGCCGCGCTCTCCAGAAAGCGAACGTCGTGCGCCAGCAGATCGGGCTCGATCGGGCCGGCCCATCCGGCGCGCTGGAAACCTTGCTTGTCGACGAGGTAGAGAACAGTGCTGTGGAGGACGTTGTCCGCTGTGCCCTGTACGGCGATGCTATATGCCTTCCAGACCGCGGCCAGCTGGTCGGGCGTGCCCTGCAGCCAGTGCCAGTCCCCACTCCAATGGTGAGTCGCGGCGAAAGCTCGCTCGCTATCCGGCGTATCGGTCGCCGGCGCCACGCTGACAACAAGCAGGGAGAGCTTGACGGTAGGCCCGAGCGCCCGTTGAGCCTGGCCCACCTGATCGCCGGCGAGCGGGCACAGCTGCTTGCAGTGCGAGTCGAGGAAGGTGATCGCCAGCACTCGGCCCCGAAGCGCCGCGACCGAGACTGCCTTGCCGTCCTGATCGGACAACGTGAAGTCGGGCGTTGGCATCGACGTCGGCGGCATGACGATGTCGGCTCGAAGGCCCGATGGCGCGGGCGTCGGGCCAGCGGTCGCCGACAGCTGGGGCGACAGTTTCGCCACCAGAAGCACGAGAAACACGATGGCGGCGAGCGCCGACAACGAAACCCAGGTGAGCGGTTTGCCCAGTATCCCCATCCAGGTGTCCCCGTCCCAGCTTACTCAGTACCAGGCGGGCGGCGAGGTTGCGGTGAGATCGACGCCCTGCGTCACCTGCACGGGCACCGGGGTCGCGGGTAGGGACGGAACGACAACAGACCCGGCCCCGCCCGCCGACGGCGAGTGTGCTGGGGTCGCGGCCAAGCTCGGCGATGGTGTTGCGGCCACTGGAACGGCGAGCCACCAGAGCTCGAAGTGCCCGGCCGCTCCGCTCGGGGCGAAGTAGACAAGCGCCTGGCCGTCTGGCGACCAGGTCGGAGACGCGTAGAGACCACCCTCGAGGAGGACGCGCGCCGGGCCCAGGCTGGTGCCGTTGAACGGAGCCACCTCGAGCCTGGCGATTTGTTTCCCGCCGGTGCAGATCATGGCAAGCTGCGTGCCGTCGGGTGAGAGTGCGGGCTCGCTGCAATTGTCCGCCAGGCTGGTCAAGGGCTTGCCAACCAAATCACCCGGCCGGCTTTGCAGCCGGATCTGGGAGTGGACCGCGGTGGACGAATCGATCGAGTGTTGGACGAAAAGAAGGCCGGTCCCGGCCAGCGGGATGGGGGTCACATCGCCGCCGGTGTACCAGTAGGGATCGGTACGGCGCCGCGCTTGAGATTGCAAACCGTTGAGCGGCATGCTCCAGATCGAGAGATCGTCGCCCGGCGCGGCGTTGACGTGTTTGGGGCCGTCATAGCTGTAGAACAGGGTCGCACCATCGGGCGACACGCGCGGATAGAAGGCCCAGTGGTTGTAATCGACAATGCGTGAATCATTTTTGGTCAGCCGCTTGAGGATGTGGCCATCCAGGTCCAGCAGGTAAAGATCACTCGAATACCCGCTGCGCAAGACGGCGATCAGATGGGTGTGGTCGGGTGTGACAGTAGGTTGCGACCATTCGCCTGGCGCGCCGATCTCGGTAAAGCCGCCGTCCTTGAGCCTGAAGAGCCGGCCGTCCTGGACGACGAGCATCGTGCCCGGTAGGACTAGCCGGGGCTTGGTCACCGTCGGGATGTCCGCTCGCGTTTTCACGACTTTGCTCTTCAGCGTGCCGAGGTACAGGTACACGCCTGATCCGAACGCCAGCATCATGGGGAGAAAAAGGATTGCCGCCAGCCGGCGCGCTATCACGGGAAGTTTTCCTTCGTCACCGCGAGGATTTGCGTCCAGTGAGGATAGATGACGCTCTGCCCACTGATCTGCGGTCCGTAGTTCGTGTAAAAGGGGGCGTAGAGAACGATTTGTTTGACGTTGGCAAGGTCGAATCCACTTGCGACACTCAGCAAGCTCCGCACCCGATCGAGTCCCATGCTGGTCTTGAAATTGCCTTTGAGCGCGTTGACGATGTCGGGTAGGTCCGCCGCGTTCAGGGTGCTCGCCTTGACCTTCATCGCCAGCAGGACTTGCTGCTGTCGGGCCGAGCGACCGAAATCGCCGTTGATGTCGTTGTGCCGCGACCGGACGTATTGCAGGGCGTGGCTGCCGTCGAGGTGCTGCGCGCCCGGCAGCACCGCGACCGTCTTGTAGCCGTAGAGGAACCCTCCGTTGATGTCGTCCGGGTAGGCATCATCGAGCACCGGGTTGGTGACGAAGACGTCGACCCCGCCAAGCAGGTCGATCAGCTTGATCAGACCATTGAGCCCGACCCAGGCGTATTCGTCGATGTGGACGTGGAAATTGCGCTCGACGGTGGCGATGGCGGCGGCCGCACCGCCGTAGGCGTAGGCGGCATCGATCTTCGCATTCTCACCAGTCCAGAGCGGTACCCAGAGGTCGCGGGGAATGGATTCCATCGTGACGTGCTTGCTGGCGGGATCGACCCGCACCAGGATCATCGACTGGGTCAATGGGGACTTGTTCTTCCCATCGTCGTCGGAACCGAGCAGTAGGACCGTGAACGGCGCGCCCGCAGCAGCGGCTGGCGTCGGGGTGACCTTCAGACCCGGACTGTTGCTGGGCGGCACGACGACGGTCTGACCGGTCTGTCCGACTCCCGCTACCACCACTGGAAGGAAGTAGGCGGCTGCGCCCGCCGTCCCGGACAACAGCAGGCAAAAGAGGGTAAGGATTACCAGACGCACAGGGTGCAAACGTGAGGCACGCCGCCGCCTTGCAGGCGCCCGACCTTCCATCAGAACGTACGAATCATGCGCTTTTCAAATGGGAGATTGATAAGAAAGCTCGCACACTGACACTAGCCCGCTGCGTTAGTCAACGGGCTGAGCAGTGTAAAGGCTACGATTTTCGGCCGCCGAGCCTACATTCTCGGCTGCGGATCAGCAGGTGTAGTTGGTATCGAACCCGGCGTGGAGGTACTGGACAAACCAGACCGGACGTCCCGAGAAACCGGTCCCGCAGTAGGCGTGGGCGCGTCGGGGCGAGGTCGACCCGGTGGCCACCCAGTCGGCCAGGACGCCTAAGACCGGCAGCTCACCGACGATCGTTCGCCATTGGTAAGCGGTGGAGTACACGCCGACGGCGGCCGGCGACTGCCGGAGGAGCGTATCGACGATGCCCTGGATCGCGTACTGGTTCAAGCTCAAGTCCGTAGACGACCAGCTGTTGCTGGTCTCGACATCGAGCCACCAGCTGCTGGGGCTGGTCACGCCCTGCGAAGCCGCATACGCAATCGAGCGCGACGCCTCACTGCAGCCCACCGCCCAGGCCACCTTCTGCGGCGAGGTTCCCTCGACGGTGGCCGACTGTGTCACGCATTCCACAGTGCTGTGCCTGCCGTCGACCTGTGTGTAGATCGGGTCGTAGCCCGTGTTGATATAGAGCGCGGCGTTGGTGGTGTGACTGTACTCATCGGCCAGGCACGGGTTGTAGTGGACGAAGGGATAGCCGCCGTTGACGCCAACGATGCCGAAGGCACCGGTGGGGTAGGGGCCGCCACACTGTGGGTAACTGATGTCGTAGCCGGTCGAGCCTGAGGTATAGGCCATGGCCCCGACCTGATTGGCGATGAGGACCCCAGCGGTGGACAGGACCGCCGCGATCGGCAGGACACGACGAAGCCAGTGGTTCATGGGCC
>DATBYU010000200.1:0-10774 GCA_036513555.1 Candidatus Dormiibacterota bacterium
CACACCGCCCACAAGGAAACCAAGTAGGGTGGCAACCTTCTTATACTGTTCGCGCCGACCGGCACAGGGGTGTAGCTCAGTTGGTAGAGCAGCGGTCTCCAAAACCGCGGGTCGGGCGTTCGAGTCGCTCCACCCCTGCCAGACTCAGGTATAACAACTATGGCCAATAGCGTTCCAACCGAACCAAGGTCGAACAGAGTGCTGCAACGACCGACTCCTGCTCCGCGTCGCGGCCTCATCCGCAACTTCGAGGACATCGTCGGCGAGCTCCGCAAGGTTATCTGGCCCAGCTGGGGTGAGCTGCGAACGATGACGTTTGTCGTCATCGTCACGGTGGTAGTGGTATCGATCATGCTCGGACTGATCGACTACGTGCTGAGCCAGACCCTGGTCAAACTGGAGTTCCCGAAAGTTGGCTGAGTCTAAGAACGGCAAACCGTTGGAAGCCCAAAGCGCAGACGCGCCCGCGCAGGCCAAGCCTCGCGGCCGTCGCCCCGCGCCCAAGGAGGCGGCCGAAGCCGGCCGTATCTGGACCGGCGAGCGGGTGCGGGTCGGCGAAGGCCATCCCGCGCCACCGGAGACGCCGTCCGCACCGCCCGCCGCCGTCGTGCCTGTCGATGCCGGGCAGCCGGTTGCGGCTGCTGACGAGGCGCGCTGGTACGTCGTCCACGCCTATTCCGGTCACGAAGAGAAGGTGCGCAACAACCTCATGAAGCGCGTCGACTCGATGGACATGCACGATCGGATCTTCGACGTGTTGGTCCCGACGGAGGACGTGATCGAAATCAAGGACGGCCAGCGCCGCCACGTGGCGAAGCGCACCTACCCGGGCTACATCCTGGTCCACATGATCATGTCCGACGAGTCCTGGTACGTCGTGCGCAACACCCCGGGCGTCACCAGCTTCGTCGGCTCCGGCAACAAGCCGGTGCCGCTGCAGGACAAAGAGATCAAGTCGATCCAGAAGCAGATCAAAGCCGAGGCCCCCAAGGTCCGGGTCGAATACCAGGTGGGCGAGAACGTGCGCGTCATCGACGGACCGTTCTCGGACTTCCACGGCAAGGTCGACGAGATCAATGCCGACAAGGGCAAGCTCAAGGTACTGGTCAACATGTTCGGCCGGGAGACTCCCGTCGAACTCGACCTCCTCCAGGTGGAGCGGTTGAAGTAATGGCCAAGAAGAAAGTCAAGACCATCGTCAAGATCCAGATGGAGGCGGGGAAGGCCACGCCGGCGCCGCCCGTTGGCACGGCGCTCGGCCCGCACGGCGTCAACATCATGGAGTTCGTCAAGACCTACAACGACCGCACCGCCTCGATGGCCGGCCAGGTGATTCCGGTGGAGATCACGATCTTCGAAGATCGGAGTTTTACCTTTGTCACCAAGACCCCGCCGGCCGCCGCCCTGTTGAAGAAAGCGGCGGGCGTGGAGAAGGGCTCGGCCAAGCCGAACAAAGAGAAGGTCGGCAAGGTCAGCAAGCAGCAAGTGCGCGAGATCGCGCAGCTGAAGCTCAAGGACCTGAATGCCTACGACGTCGAGGCCGCCATGAAGATGATCGAAGGGACCGCTCGCTCACTCGGAATCGAGGTGTCTGCCTGATGCCGCAAGCCCGAGGCAAGAAGTACAAGGAAGCGGCGAAGACGATCTCGCGCACCGAGCAGTACGCGCCCGATGAGGCGGTCCGCCTGGTGCTGAAGAGCTCGACGTCGAAGTTCGACGGCTCGATCGAGGCGCACCTCCGGCTTGGGGTCGACCCGCGGCACGCCGACCAGATGGTCCGCGGCTCGGTCGTTCTGCCGCATGGCACCGGCAAGAAGCGCCGTGTGCTGGTGTTCGCCGCCGGTGAGAAGGCCCGCGAGGCGAGTGAGGCCGGCGCGGATTACGTCGGCGCCGACGACATGGTCAAGCGGATCCAGGAAGGCTGGCTCGACTTCGATGTCGCGCTGGCGACCCCGGACCTGATGGGTCAGGTCGGCCGCCTGGGCAAGATCCTCGGGCCGCGCGGCCTGATGCCGAACCCGCGTGCCGGCACGGTCACCTTCGACATCGCTCGGGCCGTCAAGGACATCCAGGGAGGCCGGATCGAGTATCGCGTCGACAAGACCGGCATCATCCACACCAATATCGGAAAGGCCTCCTACACCGAGACCCAGCTGCGCGACAATTTCGCGGCCCTCATGGACGCCGTGGTCCGCGCTAAGCCCAGCTCGGCGAAGGGCCAGTATCTGCGCTCGGTTTACCTCGCCCCGACGATGGGGCCCAGCGTGCCGGTCGACCCCGCCGCCGCCGGCCGGATGAGCTGACCCGACCGCGCGGCAATGGCGAATACGAAAACCGGCGATCCTGCGGTCGACACCTTCCTCAAGGGTTACCCGCCGCCCGTACGGGAGATCGCGGTAAAGGCCCGCGAGGCGATTCTCTCGGTCATGCCCGATGCGACGGAGAAGGTCTATCCCGGTTGGAAGGTCATCCAGTACGGCGCCGGCGCCGATATGAAATCTGTATTCGCGGTGATCTCTCCGCAGCGCGAGCGGGTCAACCTCGGCCTGGCCAATGGCGTCGATCTTCCCGACCCGGATGGTTTGCTCGAAGGCGAGGGCAAAGCGATCCGTCACGTCAAGTTGACGTCGCCGGAGGCCGCAAGCGCCCCCGCGATACGCGAGCTCGTACGGGGCGCACTGCAAGCAACCCGGAACGGCGCCTGATATACTCACGCTCCACGATTAAGCGGCCCCGGTGTGGGAAGGCCGCGTGAAGTGAATAGCCAAAGACCGCTGGTGCCGGCCCGACCGGCTTAATGTCCAGCGCAGGCGAGCAGGATGCGATAACGGCCTCCTCGCCTGATGAGCGAAGGAGGTTTTTTTATTGGCAACCGGAACCAAGAAAGACGAGAAGGTCGATAAGAAGGCAGAGAAGGCCGCGACGGTTGCGGACCTGACTGCGCGACTCAAGGCATCGTCGACGGCCGTGCTCGCGGACTACCGCGGCATGACGGTGGGCCAGATGCGCGACTTGCGCAGCAAGCTGCGCGGCGGCGGGATCGAGATGGTAGTGGTGAAGAACACCCTGGCCCGCCGGGCCGCCAAGGCCGCTGGCTACGAGCCGCTCGGCGCCGAGCTGGTCGGGCCGATCGCGATGCTGTTCGCCCTCGAGGATGTGTCCGCGCCGGCGCGGATCCTCAACGACTACATCAAGGCGAACCGGAAGATGGTCATCAAGGCCGGTCTTCTCGAAGGCCAGATCATCAAGGCCGACGCCGTCACCGAGTTGGCCGACCTGCCCTCGCGGGAAGCGCTGCTCAGCCGGTTGCTGGGCGCGATGCAAGCCCCGCTCGGCAATCTGGCCAGCGTGCTGCAGGCCCCGATCACAAAGTTCGCCCGTACGCTCGATGCCGTTCGCAGTCAAAAAGAATCACAGTCACCGGCCCCGGCAGCGGCCGCAAGTTAGGAGGAATCAATGGCAAAAGTAAGCGTCGACGATTTCGTATCCGCGTTGAAGGAATGGACCGTGGTGGACGTCATGAACGCCATCAAGGCCATCGAGACCGAGTTTGGCGTGACGGCAGCGGCCCCGGTTGCAGTGGCGGCGGCGCCGGCCGGCGGTGGCGCGGGCGCGGCGGCCCCGGAAGCCGAGCAGACCGAGTTCCAGGTGGTGCTGACCTCGCCGGGCGACGCCAAGATCGGTGTGATCAAGGTCGTTCGCGAGATCACCGGCCTGGGTCTGAAGGAAGCCAAGGACCTGGTCGACCAGGCGCCGAAGCCGGTCAAGCAAGGCATCAACCGCGAAGAGGCCGAGGGCGTCCTGAAGAAGCTCAAGGACGCGGGCGCCGGCGCCGAGATCAAGTAAGGCACGTTTGTCTGAGCCCTGCCTGGGCGCTGGGCAGATAATTCCCTCCCCCGTCGCGGGGGAGGGCCAGGCTGGGAGCGTGCGGTGAGCCGCCACCTGATCGCGACCGCGGGGCCGCTCGTCGACCCCACGGCGGAGCACATCGAGGCCTGTCTGCGAGAGGCAAAGCAGGGGTTCTGGCTGGATATCGAGAACCCTGACGCCGACGACTACCAGTTGCTCGAGAAGACCTTCAACTTCCACCCCCTCGCGCTGGAAGACATCCGGCACCAGAACCAGCGACCCAAGCTCGACGAGTACACCGGCTATGTGTTCGTCGTCCTCTTCACTGCCGAGTTCGACGGCGAGCGGATCCAAATCCGGGAGCAGCACCTTTTCTTGTCGCCCCAGTACCTGGTGAGTGTTCACATCGAGCCCTCACCGCCGCTCGACCGGCTGCGCGAGCGCATCAAAGCAAACCCCGACCTGGCCCACCGCAACCTGCCGTTTCTCTTTTATCTGGTCGTCGATCAACTGGTCGACGCCATTTTCCCCGTGATCGACCAGGTGGATGACGCCACCGAGCAGCTCGAGGAGGGGATCGTCGCCAGGGCTGATCCGGCGAGCCTTGGCAAGCTCACCAGCCTGAAGCGCGCGGTCATCGACTTGCGCAAGGTGCTTGGGGCTCAGCGGGACGTCTTCCAGCGGCTCACGACCCATACGGTCGGGCTAGAGGGCGGCCAGGACATGACGATCTACTACCGGGACGTTTACGACCACATCATCCGCCAGTACGAAACCGTTGACTCGCTGCGCGACCTGCTGACCAGCGCGATGGACGTCTACCTGTCGACCGTATCCAATCGCCTCAACCAGGTCATCACGCGGCTCACGGTCTTCGCCACGCTGTTCCTGCCGTTGACCTTCATCACGGGGTTCTTTGGGATGAACTTTGCCTGGCTGGTGGCGCACATCGCGCCGAGCTGGACCTTCTGGGTGCTGGCCGTGGGCGTCATGCTGACGACGAGCGCCCTGCAGCTCCTGTATTACCGCCGGCGCGGCTGGATCTAGCGCGAGATCGCATCGACCAGCCGGCAGGGGATGTCCGCGTCCTCGTCGAGGTGGTAGCTGGCGCAGACTCGGTGGTAGCCGTCGGCCACGGTGAGGGGGATATGCGAGGTTAACTGCCCGCGAACCACCAGGACGGGGGAGAGCTTCTTGCCATCCTTGACCTTCTTGAGGTCGCGCGCGACGTGAAAGTTCTCCGGGGGAAGCACGGCGAGACGGCTGCTGCGGAGCAGATCCTTCGCCTTCCGGCGCACGATTGGGGCGGTGCGGAGCCGGCCGACGAGCTGCTTGGCTTTGGCGGGGGGCATGAGGAGGCTCAGATAGGCCTCGGCCGCGGGATAGTCGTGGTCGTCGGGTAACTCCTTCCAGTTCTCGCGAATCGCTTTGGCGGACACGGCACGAGCGTACTATGCGCGCTCTGGCAACGTGGCCCCGGCGGCGCCGGATAGAAGAATGGCGCCCGCGATGGCGGGAATCAGGGTGAGCAAGCCTCCGGCGACAAGGGCCGCGGCGATCGGCGGACCCAGGGCGCCGGTTGCCAGGCCGAGCGCAGCGGCGGCCGCGGGAAGGCCCAACTGGGCCGAGGCCAGCAGTCCCGACGCCAGGGGTTGTCGTCCTCCCGTGACGATGGCTGCCAGCGTGTGAGCAAGCGTCGCCCCGGCGGCCATGGCAACCGCAAGCGCGATCGCCGAGGGAGAGGAGATGAGGCCTTTCAAGTCGAGCGTCGCGCCGAGCAGCACGAAGAAGGCGGGCACGAAGAAGCCGGTGGCCAGCCCGGTAAGCTCCAGGGCCAGGCGGTGCGGCTGGCGGAACCGGCGAAGCACAATGCCCGCGGCAAAGCCCGCCACCAGCAGGGATCCGCCGGTGTGCTCGGCGATCGCGCTGAGGGTCAACAGCATCAGTACCGAGAGTCGAAGCCGCAAGGCCCAGTGGCGCTGCTTCGAGAGGCGTTTGGCCTCCTGGGCCGGACCCGTGGCGAAGAGGCGCCCCCCGAGCGCGATCAGCAGGGCGGCGGCAAGGACGATCAGCCCGTCGCCCAGCAGCGCCACCGCGATCTTTCCGGCGCTGGTCAGCGTCAGGGGCATCAGCACCGCGGTGACCGCGTCGGCCAGCGCGATCCAGGCGACGACGAGGGCGACGGCGGGGCCGGTCAAGCCCTCCTCCCGGATCGTGGGCAGGGCAACGGCGGCGGAACTGCCGACGAGCAAGACGATGAAGAAGGCCGCGTGGGGCGATCCCAGCCAGGCGCCGATCGCAAGGCCGGCCGGGACGGCGACCAGCAAGGTGGCCAGGAACGTCAGTCCGGCCCGGACCGCGGTGCCGCGGAGCATGCCGATGTCGATCTCGATCCCAGACTCCAGCATCAGCATCGCGAACCCGAGCGAGGCGAAGACTGGAAAGGGCTGGGCGCCGGCATCGATCAAGTGCAGGCCGGTTCGGCCGAGAATGATGCCGCCGATCAGCTCTCCCACCAGGACCGGCACGCGGAGCCGCTTACCGGCGCCCAGGAGCGGTCCCAGGAGGCCGGCTAAAACGAGCAGGCCGAGTGAGGTAAACACGGCAGACTCCGTTATACGGCGAATTCGGGTGGCCGGCGGCCCGATCGTCGGTTCAGGTTTGGGGCCGGGCTCCCGTTGTACTCGATGGGAGAACGGGTTGTGTTCAAGTGGATGGTCTTCTTCGTACTGATCCTGGCTGGGATCCTGGCCTTCGTCAGCTGGGTCATGGGGGTCCCGATCCCAGGGCTCGACGGGCTCCAGCAGAACCCGTTCAACCAGTAGGCCCAAACCCCTTCCGCTCCGCCGGATGGAGTGCTAGACTAACCCGCGATTAGTCTGACCGAGCTCCGAACGACGACCTGACCGACGCCCCACACCCCGGGGAACCCGCCCTGGGCCCGCTCGCGAAGCCGTACCGGTTTCGCGGCAAATATGTTTGCGCGCTTGACAGCCTGGGTACGCTGATGCTACTATTGCCGTTCGGTGCTTCCAGGGTTGCTTTTCCGCGTCCCTAGAGCAGTCTGCCTGCCCACCATTTTTTCCTGCTTCATCTGAAAGGAGAGTCCATGATTCAGCCTTCCTCTAACGGCTCTCGCGTCAGCTACGGCAAGATCCCGGAAATGCTCCCGGTCGCCGACCTGATCGGGACCCAGATCCGCTCCTTTAGCTGGTTCAAGCGCGAGGGTCTGCGGGAGCTGTTCGAAGAGATCAACCCGATCACCGACTACACGGGCAAGAACTACGAGCTCAAGTTCCTGGATTACGAGTTCGGCCAGCCCAAGTTCGACAAGGAAGAGTGCCGCAATCGCGACATGACGTTCGCGGCGCCCCTGCGCATCAACACCCGGTTGACGATTCGGACGGGCGAGAACGCGGGCGAGATCAAGGAATCCGAGGTGTTCATGGGCGACTTCCCGATCATGACCGAGGAAGGCACCTTTATCGTCAACGGCACCGAGCGGGTGGTCGTCTCCCAGCTGGTCCGTTCGCCTGGTATCTACTTCACTAGCAGTGAAGATCGGGCCTCGGGCCGGATGCTCTTTGCCGCCAAGCTCATCCCCAACCGGGGCGCCTGGCTCGAGATCGAGACCTCGGGCAAGGACGTATTGACGGTCAAGATCGACCGCAAGCGGAAGATCCCGGTCACCACCCTGGTGCGCGCCCTTGGCTACGGCAGCAACAACGAGATCAAGGCGCTGTTCGCCGACGTCGACAACAACGCCGAGCACAAGTTCATCCAGTCGACGCTCGACAAGGACTCGTCGACCGACGTCAACGACGCCCTGGTCGAGATGTACAAGAAGATCCGCCCCGGTGACCCGCCGACCGTCGACAACGCGCGGGCTCTGATGACGGCGCTGTTCTTCAATCCTCGCCGCTTCGACCTGTCGCGGGTCGGCCGTTTCAAGCTGAACCGCCGGCTCGGGCTGGGGACGGATATGAACATCCGCACCCTCAGCAACGACGACTTCATTGCGATCATCCGCAAGCTGATCGAGCTGAACAACGGAACAGGTGAGGCCGACGACATCGACCACCTCGGCAACCGCCGGGTGCGTGCGGTCGGCGAGCTGCTGCAGAACCAGTTTCGCATGGGCCTCATCCGGATGGAGCGCATCATCAAGGAGCGCATGACGATCTGCGACGCGGCTACCGTGACCGCGGCCTCGCTGATCAATGCTCGCCCGGTGGTGGCAGCCATTAAGGAATTCTTCGGGTCGAGCCAGCTCTCGCAGTTCATGGACCAGACCAACCCGCTGGCCGAGCTCACCCACAAGCGTCGCCTGTCGGCCCTGGGCCCTGGCGGTCTGTCGCGCGAGCGCGCCGGCTTCGATGTTCGAGACGTGCACCACTCGCACTACGGCCGCATCTGCCCGATCGAGACCCCGGAAGGTCCAAACATCGGCCTGATGGGCTCGCTGGCGATCTTCGCTCGGGTCAACGAGTACGGCTTCATCGAGACCCCGTTCCGCCGGGTGTTCAGCACCCTGGCCGCCGATAAGGCGAATCGCGACCGGCTCGTCGGCCGGACGCTCCGCGACGACGTGCTCGAGCCCGGCAACCGGAAGACCAAGCTGGCCAAGAAGGGCGATGTGCTCGACCGCGAGACGGTCGACGCGCTGATCAAGGCACGGGCCGGCGATATCCCGATCAAGGCCTGGGTCTCTGACGAGGTCCAGTTCCTGTCGGCCGACGAAGAGGACCACTACGTGGTCGCGCAGGCGAACGCGCCGATCGATGCAGAGAACCACTTCACCGAGGAGCGGACCACCGCCCGCACCAAGAACCTGTTCCTGGTGGCGGACGTCAACCGCATCGAGTACATGGACGTGTCGCCGAAGCAGACGGTCAGTGTGGCGACCGCGCTGATCCCGTTCCTGGAGCACGACGACGCGAACCGCGCGCTGATGGGATCGAACATGCAGCGCCAGGCGGTGCCGCTGGTCGTGACCGAGGCGCCGATCGTCGGCACCGGCATGGAGTCGTCCGCGGCCAAGGACTCCGGCGAGTTGATCGTGGCGAAGGTGGCGGGCACCGTGGTGTCGTGCGCCGCGCCGCCGCCGGCAGATTCGGCCGCGGCGAAGCTGGACAGTTTCAAGCGCGAGCTCGGCATCCTGCTGAAGCCGGACGACGGCTCGGCCGAGCAGTGGTACCCGATCCACAAGTTCGAGCGCTCCAACCAGGGGACCTGTCTCTCGCAGCGAGTCATCGTCAAGGCCGGTACGCACGTCGAAGCCGGCACGCCACTGGCCGACGGTCCGGCGACCTCGGAGGGTGAGCTGGCGCTCGGCCGCAACATCCTGGTGGCCTTCATGCCCTGGGAGGGTTACAACTACGAAGACGCGATCCTGATTTCGGAGTCGGTGGTTCGCGAGGACAAGTACACCTCGATCCATATCGAGGAGTACGAGATCGAAGCCCGCGATACCAAGCTGGGTCCGGAGGAGATCACGCGCGACATCCCCAATGTCAGCGACGAGACGCTGAAGAACCTCGACGAGCGCGGCATCGTGTATATCGGCGCGGAAGTTCACCCGGGCGACATCCTGGTGGGCAAGATCACGCCGAAGGGCGAGTCGGAGCTGAGTGCGGAGGAGCGCCTGCTGCGCGCCATCTTCGGTGAGAAGGCACGCGAGGTTCGTGATTCCTCACTGCGAGTCCCGCACGGCGAGCGCGGCATCGTGGTCGATGTCAAGATCTTCAGCCGCGAAACCAAGGACGAGCTGGCGCCTGGCGTCAATCAGCTGGTGCGGGTCTACGTGGCCCAGAAGCGCAAGATCGCGCAGGGCGACAAGATGGCCGGCCGGCACGGGAACAAGGGCGTCATCGCCCGGATTCTTCCCGCCGAGGACATGCCGTACATGCCGGATGGCACGCCGGTCGAGCTGGTGTTGAACCCGCTCGGCGTACCGAGCCGGATGAACCTCGGCCAGGTGCTCGAGACGCACCTGGGCTGGGCGGCGCACGCCCTGGGGTTGACGGTCGCGACGCCCGTATTCGACGGCGCGTCGGAGGAAAAGATCGAGTCGGAGCTGGTTCGCGCGGGTCTGCCCGAGTCGGGCAAGATCACGCTTCGCGATGGTCGAACCGGCGACGAGTTCGATCACGAGGTGACAGTTGGCTACATCTATATGTTGAAGCTGGCCCACCTGGTCGAGGACAAGATCCACGCCCGCTCGACGGGTCCCTACTCGCTGGTCACCCAGCAGCCGCTCGGCGGCAAGGCGCAGTTCGGCGGCCAGCGGTTTGGCGAGATGGAAGTCTGGGCACTCGAAGCCTATGGCGCCTCGCACATCCTGCAGGAGATCCTGACGGTCAAGTCCGACGACATCGTGGGCCGCGTCAAAGCCTACGAGGCGATCGTCAAGGGCGAGAACACGCTCGAGGCGGGCATTCCGGAATCGTTCCGGGTGCTGGTCAAGGAACTCGAAGGCCTGGCGCTCGGCGTCGAGATCCAGTCGGATGGCGAAAAGCAAGTGATCCTTTCCGAAGACGACATGAGCGAGATGCCGCTCGACCTTGGCATCAACCTCGAGCGCGATGAGATCGATGAGTCGGACCAATGGGCGACCGGCGCGCCGCGGGCTGCGCAGAATCCCCTTGATTCTTTGAGGTAATCAATGACACTGAAACTGGAAAACTTCGACGCACTGAAGCTCTCTCTGGCCTCGCCTGAGACCATCCTGTCGTGGTCGCACGGCGAAGTGACCAAGCCAGAGACGATCAACTACCGCACCTTGAAGCCGGAGCGGGATGGGTTGTTCTGCGAGCGGATCTTCGGCCCGCAGCGCGACTGGGAATGCCATTGCGGCAAGTACAAGCGCTACCGCTACAAGGGGATCATCTGCGACAAATGCGGCGTGGAGGTCACCCGGTCGAAG
>DATBYU010000201.1:0-26990 GCA_036513555.1 Candidatus Dormiibacterota bacterium
GCACTCGATGCACTTTCGGTACTCGTAAACGCGTTCGGTGTCTTCCGGCAGCATCCGGTAAGGGACTGGCTCGTTCGCCGCCGGCGTGAACCCCGGAATTTCCTTGTTGACTTCGTAATTCCATGAGACGTCTGTAACCAAGTCTTTGATCAACGGAAACGTTCTCATTGGCCCGACGTGGATCTCTTGATCCGCGAACTCGTCGACCCGCGTCTTGCACATCAGGCGGGGCCGCCCGTTGATCTCAGCGCCGCACGAGCCGCACTTGGCCGCTTTGCAGTTCCAGCGGCAGGCGAGGTCGTTGGCAAAGTTTGCCTGCACGTAGTGGACGGCGTCGAGCACCACCATGCCTTCGACCGCGGGCACTTCAAATCGCTGCTCATGGCCGGAGGCGTCCTCGCCGCGGAAGATCTGGAGGACGATCGGGCCGGCGGCCGCGTCTGTCTTTGGGGTTTTTGAGCTCATGTCCGAACCTGCTGGGGCTTCGGTGGGTTGGCGGCCGGCGGCGGCGACGCGGACGGCGCCGAGGCCGTGTCGGCAAAGAGCTTGGCCAGCTCCGGTGGCATCTCCGGGACCGGCCGAGTCTTGAGCTTGACCTGGCCGCCATCGCTGTAGGCAATGAAGTTCACGCGGCCGAGCGCCGGGTCCTTCTCCAGGTAATCAAGCCGCCAGTGCGCTCCGCGGCTTTCGCGGCGCTCGATGGCCGCACGTACGATGGCTTCCGCGATCGTCAGCATGAAGCGGAGATCCCGGGCCGTGTGCCAGCCCGGGTTGTATTTCCTCGAGCCGGGTGCGTGGATGCGCGCCGAGCGCTGGCGCAGCTCCAGGATTCGATCGAGGCAGGTTTTGAGTGATTTTTCTTCGCGCGCCAGGCCGGCGCCGTCCTGCATCGCCTGCTGTAGCTGCTGCTGTAGCAGGTAAGTATTTTCAGTTCCATCGGGGCTGAGCGGCAGCAGCAGGATCTGTTGCTCTTCGGCGACCTGACGCTCGTCGATCTTGCCCAACCCGACCTCGCGTACGTAGGCACTGGCCGCGGCCCCGGCGCGCCGGCCAAAGACCAGCAAATCAGAGAGTGAATTCCCACCGAGCCGGTTCGCCCCGTGTAGGCCGGCAGCGGCCTCGCCGGCCGCGTACAAGCCGGCAATCGTCGTCGCGCCGGTCTCGGCCTCGACCCGCAGCCCGCCCATCGCGTAGTGAATCGTTGGCGCGATTTCCATCGGTTGGGTCGTGATGTCGACGTCGGCGAGCTTGAGAAACTGCTCGTACATCGATGGCAGCTTTTTCTTGATTTTCTCGGCGCCGAGATGTCGCACGTCGAGATTCGCGCCGCCATGCTCGGTGCCGCGGCCGGCCTGAACTTCCTTATAGATCGCTCGCGCCACGACGTCGCGCGAGGAGAGCTCTTTCTTCTTGGGGTCGACCTCCAGCATGAAGCGATGACCCTCGCTGTTGGTCAGATAGCCGCCCTCGCCTCGCACGGCCTCGGTCACCAGGATGCCGCGCACACCGGGCGGCCAGACCATCCCGGTGGGATGGAACTGGACCATCTCAGGATCGAGGACCTCCGCCCCGGCGTCGAAACCCATCCCGACCCCGTCGCCGGTGCCCTCCCAGGAGTTCGACGTGACTTTGTAAATACGTCCCCAACCGCCGGTCGCCATGACCACGGCTTTCGCCTTGAAGGCGACGAAGCGCCCGTCAACCCGGTTGTAGCCGAAGGCACCGATGACGCGGTCGCCGTCTTTCAGCAACCTGGTCAGCGTGACCTCCATGTGCACCTCGATACCGAGGTGGACGATGCGATCCTGCAGGCTGCGGATCATTTCGAGCCCGGTGCGATCACCGACGTGGCAGAGCCGGCGGTACGTATGGGCGCCGAAGGCCCGCTGCAGGATGCGACCATCGGGTGTCCGGTCGAAGATGGCCCCATAGGTCTCGAGCTCGTAGACGCGCTCCGGCGACTCGCGGGCATGCAGCTCGGCCATCCGCCAGTTGTTGATCAGCTGGCCGCCGCGCATCGTGTCCTGGAAATGGACCTGCCAGTTGTCATCCGGGTCGACGTTGCCAAGCGCAGCGGCGATGCCACCTTCGGCCATGACCGTGTGGGCCTTGCCCAGCAGCGACTTGCACACCACGGCCACCCGCGCGCCGGCCGCGGACGCTTCGATCGCGGCGCGCATGCCGGCACCACCGGCCCCGATCACGAGCACATCGGTCGTCAGGCTGTCGTACGCCTCGCTCAGAAAATCACCCTAAGCTCGTGAATGACGCCGGCCATCAGCAGCCGGATGTACACATCCGTGAGCGCAACGGAGAACATGCTGTACCAGGCCCATGCCCCATGCTGCGGGTTCGCCCGGTTGAGCAGCATCACGATTCGTTGCCAGATGCGGCCGGCCGGCACGCGGGAGAAGCGATCGATCCGACCACCCATCAGGTACCGGAACGAGTGGCAGGTGAGGCTGTACAGGCTAAGCAGGATGACGTTGACCAACATCACCACCGAGCCGAGGCCGAGGAAGAAATGCCCCTGGAACGCGAACGCGCGCACCACGTCGACCCAGAGAAACAGCAGGACGACCAGGCTCAGCAGCAAAAAATACCGGTGATAGTTGTTGAGCACCCAGGGGAAGCGGGTCTCGCCGTGGTACCGTCCGCGCTTCAATTCCTGGATGGCGCAGGCCGGCGGGTCCCAGAAAAATGACCGGAAGTATGACTTACGGTAGTAGTAGCAGCTGCCTCGAAGGCCCAGCGGGATGACCGCCAGGATGGGGATCAGGATCCCGATGATCGGGACCTTGAATAGACCGAAGCCGAGCCAGGTGGAGAAGAACGGGGAAACATAGGGGCTGTACGCGACAACGGTGCCCGAGAACACCGACCAGGTGGCATAGATGACGAAGGCGCTGTAGCAAACGACCGTGAGGGCCGGCTCGATCCACCAGGCCCGACCTGGCGAGGCCTCCCTGGCCGACGCCGGCCGCGGAGGGACGATTGCTTCAACGGCCACGAAGCAATCTTAGTAGGCCGTCAGTTGGAATTTCCGCTTCGCCGTCCAAGGAGAACGCCGACGATGGAGGCGCCGACCGCCATGAGCAGCACGGTCCGAGCTTTGATGCCTTGTCGAACGGGTCCCGTCGTTCCGTTACTCGATGCCTCGAGCTGGGGTGCGGCGCGCCGCCTCGCGTCGCCGACAGTCTTTGGCGCTGCGGCGATTTTGGCTGCGCCCGTGGGCCGCTCCACCTCCTCCGGGTAGAGCACGCTATTGACCTCAACGCCGACCATTGTGATCAGTCCGAGGAAGAAAAAGAATGTCATCAGGAGGAAGAACAGTCCAAACGTAGCGCCATATTGGTTGAGGCCCTTGTTCAACGAGATGTACAGCGGGAAAACGAGCGTGATCAGTTCAAACAGTACGGCCGCCACCAACGCGCCGGGAATGATTTTGCCGAAGTGTTGCTTGCGGTTCGGAATGACGAAATAAATAGTTCCGAACAGGAGGAAGCCCGCGGTGATCCCAACCAGCACCTGTAGGATGAAGGCCGCCGCTCCCGAGTACAGAAATTCTGGAATGTTGGGGATGTGCTTCAGGGCGGGAAGAAGGGCCGATGTCGCCACCGCAATGCCCACGAGGATGGTGAACAGGAAGACCATGCCAAAGGCGATTAGCCTCTGTCGAATGAAATCCCGGGGCTTGGTGTGATAGATCACGGCGAACGCCTGCTCGATGGCGCCGAAAAGCGCCGATCCACCCCACAGCAAACCAACCAGGCCGACGAGGAAGAGAACGCCGCTCTGGCTCTTTACGCCGTAGACCGCGTTAAAGAGTTCGGCCTGTTGCTTTGGATCGCCGGGGATAACGCTGAAGATCGTCTTGTAGACCGCATCGTTCGCAGCACCGAACATCCGCAGGGCATATCCGAGCAGTGACGAGGCAAAAATCACGATGGGGAACATGGCGAAGAGCGCGTTCCAGGCGATCAGGGCCGCCCAGTTCGGCGCCTGGTCCCCGAGGAACTTCTGGATGACCCGCCCCGGCACGGTCTTCATCAGCCGCCCCATCATGTCGATTCTACCTGACATCGGTCCTATCAACTAAATGGCAACCGCGCACGCCGAAGTCGAGTCTCACAAACGGGCTGCTGCCGAGCGCGCCCTCGAGCTGGTGCGACCCGGGACGATCGTTGGTCTGGGTACCGGGAGCACCGCCCGCTACTTCATCGAGGGGCTGGGCAGGAGAGTGAGGGAGGGCCTCCAGGTACAGGCCGTGGTGACGTCGGTGGAGAGCCGCGGGCTGGCCGAGGCGGCTGGGATCCCGATCACGGACCGGATCGACGGCGGGCTCGACCTGGCGGTCGACGGCGCTGACGAGATCGACCCGGCCGTCAATTGCATCAAGGGCCGGGGTGGGGCGCTCCTGAGGGAGAAGATCGTCGCCCACGCCAGCCGCCGCTTCGTCGTGGTGGCTGACGAAAGCAAGCTCGTCGGTCGCCTGGGGCGTGGCCCCCTGCCGGTGGAGATCCTGCCGTTCTTGTGGGAGGCGACCAGCCGTTCGATCGAATCGCTCGGGGGCCGGCCCGAGCTGCGGCTGGCGGCGGGCAAGCCCTATCGGACGGACAACGACAACCTGGTCCTGGACACCAGCTTCGGGGTCGTCGATGCCGGCCTGGGGCTGGCGCTGCGCGCCATCCCGGGTGTCATCGAGCATGGGCTCTTCTTTGGCATGGCCAGAGCCGCCATCATCGGTTCCACGGCCGGGATCCGGATATTAGGTGAGCTGTGACCCGTTATGCTTAGGCGCTGAATGGCGTTCGAATACAAGGTTGTCAACACCGTCGAGGAGGCCAACCAGCTGTCCGAGGACGGGTTCGAGCTCTTTACCATCCTCCCACCGGGGCCAACTGGCGGCCCTGACCGCATCTACCTACGCCGGGAAAAACGCCGCGGACAGACACCGGGCTTCTCCCGAGAGTCCAAATCTAGCTAGGGCGGCCGGCTAGGGAACCCGCCTAGGGCGAAGACCCGATTGACGGGATTTTGGCGGGAACTTATACTGAACGGGTCTGGATTCCCGCAAATGTAGGGCGGAATTTCCGCCCTCGTTGTGTTTCATGGGGTCCGGGACAGGGTAGGAGTGACAGGCCCGACGAACGGGCGTTCACAGGAGTTACCAGTGCTTCCAAGTATGACAATGACGACCCAGGCGCCTGACTACGCATCCGCGGTTCGCGCGATGTCGCAGGCCGCTGCTGAAGCGGAGCTGACGCACGCGCCGGTTCGGCTCGCCTACTGGCGGATCACGGCGTTGGACACGCTGCTCGATCGGCTGGAGGAGCTCCGGCTGGCGAACGAGCGGCTGCTTCCCGAGGACATCCGGGAGCAGGTGGTGGCCTACGCGGCGCGCCACGACGCTGAGCTCGCGGACCGGCTCCGGCGGATCGATGCCGAGGACCTCAACGCGGTCCATGACGCCGTCTTCGAGGCGCAGGGCCGGGTGATGCTCCAGCTCGCCGAGCTGCGGCGTGTCCCCAACTGGCAGGATCTCGATCTCATCCTCGCTCCCGGAGACGACGAAGCCGCCTAACGCGAGCCTCGGCACGAGCGACGCCGCCGATCGCGAGCGGCCGCTCGATATCCTGGCGGACCGCGCCCGCCGACTGCTCACGATCCAGTGGGCCGACGGCCATCAGTCGGCGTACGACTTCGAGCTACTTCGCTGGAAGTGTCCGTGCGCCGAGTGTGCCGGCGAAATGGGGATGCCCGGGAAAATCGCCAGCACCGTGGCGCTGCGAGACGATCAGGTCGAGCTCGACCAGGTGGAGGCCGTCGGCCTGTTCGGCATCCGACCCTACTGGAAGGACGGCCACAGTACCGGGATCTACGGCCTCAGCTTTCTACGGGCGATCTGCCCCTGTGAGGAGTGCGCTGCGACTTAAGCGTGGTTGCCGTTGAGGCCGAGGTCAGCTTCGAGCGCGGCCTTCGGCTTGTAGCCGACAACCTGCTCGGCCAGCTTGCCGTCGCGGAACATCGCCACGTACGGAATCCCGCGGACCCGGTAGCGCTCGGCTAGAGCCGGCTCCTCGTCGACGTTGACCTTGGTGATCTTGACGTCAGTGTGCTCGATCGCGAGTTGCTCGAGGACTGGCGACAACATCTTGCACGGGCCGCACCAATCGGCGTAAAAGTCCACAATAACCGGCTGCTCTGCGAGCAGGACCTGCTCTTCGAAGGTGGCGGTCGTTACCTTGACTGCTTTACTCATGTCTCTCCCTTGCTTGGACGATCTAACAAGGGTAACCCAGATTCGACCCTGAAAATTCCCGAGTTGTATTCAGGCCGTCGATCGGGCTCTTAGTTCGAAAAGACCTCGACGACCATGGTCTTGGCGCCGTTGCTGGCGACGCCGATGCCAACCTGGTGGTAGGCGCCCTTCAGGATGTTTGCCCGGTGGTCGGGTGAGTTCATGAACATGGTGTTGATCTCGGCCATCGACGGGTTCGTCGACCAGGCGATGTTTTCCCCGGCCGTCATATAGGGGATGCCCCAGAGGTGCATGAGGGCGGCGAAAGCGAGCTGTCCAGTGGCCGGGTCATAGTGCGAGAAGTAACCCCGATTCAGCATGTCCTGGGCCCGATACTGGGCAACCCGCGCCAGGGCGCCCCCGAACCGCAGGGAAGCCACTCCGTTCGCCGCCCGGTCCTGGTTGACGAGGCTGAACTCGACGCCGGCGGCGCCGCCGACGGGCGAGACGGGAGGAGGCACCGGCCGAGGGGGGGCTGGCGGAACCGGCTTCGGACGGGCGGCAACCGGCGCGGGCGCGCTGGCCGGTGCTGGCGCGGGGGCTGGCGGCGGAGCCGGGGGCGCGTCGTCGACCAGCCTTCCGAGGTCGTTTACGCCGGCGTGCCGGGCCCGCAGAAAGGCCACGTTGACAGCCGTGACCCGGGGGCTGGTCACGACCGAATGCCTCTGATGCGATCCCACCATGGCGGCCGCGGCGACCGTTAAGAGCGGAATGCTGATGATCACCGTGGCGCGCGTGACGGAAGGTGACAATTCAAATCCCCCTTGTGATCTGAGTCGGCGTCGAGGGATTCTAGGCCGCGGCGACGCCCCAGACCAAGCCGTCAGGCGCCCGAGAAACCGGACGGCCGGGCTATCGCCAAGGTGGCAGTCCGGCTATCAGGCGGAAGCGGCCACAAAGAAGAGCAGCTGGCCCAGCAATTGGCCAGGGAGGATGGCGATCATCGCAAGGTAGAGCAGACCGGTTGTCGACATGAATGAACGCAGCCGGCAGGTCGCCAGCGCCAGGCCGGCCGCCACCAGCGGCAGGACCACCGAGCCGAGCGCCCACAGCACCGAGAGCACCGGGCTAAGGCTCAGGGCATGGGTCAGAGAGCCGGAGCCGCGCCCCACCCCGCCCAGGGTCAATGGCACGACCACGGCCTGGAGCACCAGGCTGATCAGGAGCACCCCGATCGCGTGCAACAGCGGACGATTCGTCAGTGCCGGCGTCACCAGGTACCAGTGCCCGAGCAACATGGCGGTGGTCGCCGCGCCCAGGACCGCGGCCGAGGCGGCGATCATGAGCGCAATTCCGGCGCCGTCGGGCGTGGACCCCGCGAGCGGCCAGAAGGCAGCGACGAGGACCGCCAGCAGGAGCACGGAAGCCATAAGCGATACCGCCGAGCTTGCGGCCCACGGGCCGCCGCCGCGCCAGGTGACGATGGCATGCACGATCAGGGCGAGAACAAAGCACCCCATCACGACGACCACGGCGTTGGCCGCCGGTTGATTGATGGCCAGCAGGCGGTGATACGAGCCCGGCGGCGCCCCGAGGACGACCAGAAAAGCCAGGATGCCCAGGATCGCATAGGTCACGGCGATGAATTTCAAAAAGCCCAGCGTTAGACCGCCGGTCAATCGAAGGTAGGCCACCGTGGCGATGCCGCCGGCCGTGGTCTCGGCCAGGATTAGAAACAGAGCCAGCGGCAGGGTCAGGGTTGCCACACATTCATGGCAGCTGGTGATCGGAACGGCATCGAGCAGGAGCATGCGGGCCGATATAGATTAGGCAAGTGATGGCCTCGGAACCGGACGACCGGCACGGCTTCATCCCGGTGAGCTACGAAGACGGGACCTGGAAAACGACCGACGGTAATGAAGTCCCGTGGTACGAGGTGCAGACCGACCTGCTGCCCGAAGCCGATGTCCAGGGTGCGATGGAGCGAGTTCTGAGCGTCTACGGCGTCAGCGACGTCGTGGTCGACGCGTTCGACCAATTTCGTAAGGAGCTCAAACAGCCATCGCCAGATGAAGATTCCTCCCCCTCCGGGGGAAGGTAGGGCGGGGGCTGATGCTCTTTCGGCGCGATCGCGAGCCGGATCCGCGAGTCGTCAAAGACCCGCATCGCCTCCCGCCGGGACAGGTGCTCACGCTGAAGTGGCCGGTGCTCTCGTACGGAAGCCCGCCGCGATACGACATGGCGAAGTGGCGGCTGCGCCTCTACGGCGAGGTTGACGCGCCGGCGACCCTGACGTGGGCTGACGTCCGCAAGCTCCCAGTGACCGCGATCACCGCCGATATGCACTGCGTCACGACCTGGAGTCGCCTGGACAACGCCTGGGAGGGCGTCGCGTTCAAGGAGCTGGTGGGGCTCGTCAGGCCGCGCAGCAATGCCGCCTACGTGATCGCGCACTGCGACGCCGACTACACGACGAGCCTGTCCGTCGACATCCTGGCCGACGACGATGTCTTGATTGCCTACCGGCACGACGGTGCCGAACTGACGCCAGACCATGGGGGACCGCTGCGGCTGGTCGTCCCCAAGCGCTATGCGTGGAAGAGTGCGAAGTGGCTGGAAGGGCTGGAGTGGGTCGAGCACGATCGCCTCGGCTTTTGGGAGCGCAACGGCTACAACAACGCCGCCGACCCCTGGAAAGAAGAACGCTACTGGTAGGTATACTCGAGTAACGGGGTGCGTTTGGAACGCTGAGAGGTGGAACGCTCCGCCAACCCTTGGAACCTGATCTGGGTAATGCCAGCGGAGGGAAACGTGGTCGAGCGTGACGCTCCTACCGACGAATTTCTCAAAGTCGAGACCCACGGCATCGAGCCGATCCCCTCGAGCGAGCGCAAGGGATCACCGCGCGACGTCGCATGGCTGTGGGTCGCCGCCTTTGCCAATTTCGTCTCGCTGATCACGGGCGCCCTGCTGGTGACGTTCGGGCTGGGGGTCTTCGAGGCGATCCTTGCCGTCGCGGTCGGCTGCGTGCTGGCTGCGAGTCTGCATGGCCTGCTGAGCGTCGCCGGGCCGCGCTTCGGGACGACCCAGGTGGTCGCGGCGCGCGAGACCTTCGGCATTCGCGGCGCCTATCCGGGCGCCTTCTTCACCCTGTTCCTGGCGGTGGGGTGGTTCGCCGTCGACTGCGTCGTCGCGGCGCAGGCCGTCGTCCAACTGGCTCGCCTCGCCGGCCTGCCGCAGGGCAACCTGGTTAACGGCCTTGCCCTGTTGATCGTCGTGGTACTTTCCGTCCTTGTCGCCGTCTACGGGCACCAGACGATCGCCGTCTTCGAGAAATACGGCGCTATCGTCTTCGTGATCTTCTGTGCCGTCCTGGGACTGGCTCTGCTGCCGAAAGTGAACTGGAGTCTGCAGCCCAGTGTCAGCGGCAGCGACCACCTGGCGGCGTGGGTGCTGGGAACCAGTGTCATCTTCGCGCTGGTCGCCTCGTGGTTCAGCTTTGCCTCCGACTACTCGCGTTACCTGCCGGGGTGGCTGTCGGTCCGTTCCGTAGCCGGCTGGATCGGGGCCGGCACGGCGATTTCGATGTTTGCGTTCGGCGCGCTGGGGGTCCTGCTGGCGACGATCGACCCCAGGGCCGGTGGCAACTTGCTGGCGCTGATCTCGGCCAACGCGCCAATCGCCATCGTCGTGCCGTTCTTACTGTTTATCGCCGTTGGCGAAATCTGGGCGAATTACCTCGACGTCTACACAGCGGCGTTGTCGGCGTTGGCCCTGAACGTGCGGATCCGGCGCTGGACGGCGGCGCTCGCCTGCGGGGTGATCGGCGGCGTCCTCGCCTACGTCGCGATGTTCCTCTCGAACTTCAAAGATCAGTACACGAATTTCCTGCTGATCACGTACCTGTGGGTCCCGTCGTGGGCGGCGGTCGTGCTGGTCGACATGTTTGTCTTCAATCGTCGGCCCGGCCGCCTGATGCCGTTCAAGGGGCGGGCGGTGCTCGCCTGGCTGATCGGACTGGTGGTTGCCATCCCGTTTGTGAATTCGTACCTGTGGCAGAGCCCGCTGGCGGTCAACATCCTGCACAACACCGATGTCTCCGGTTACGTGGGCGCCATCGTCGGCGGCGTGGCCTACCTGGTTTTGGGGCGGCGGTGAGCCAGCCGGTTGTGCTCACCATCGCGGGATCGGACTCGGGCGCGGGCGCCGGCATCCAGGCGGATCTCAAGACCTTCGCGGCATTTGGCGTCTATGGGGTCAGCGTCATCACGGCGATCACGGCGCAGAACACGGTCGGCGTTCGCGCGGTGCAGGAGGTCTCTCCGGAGGTGATCGCCGCCCAGCTCGATGCCGTCGCCGAGGATTTCTCGATCGCGGCCCTGAAGACCGGCATGTTGTCGAGTGCCGCGATCATCGAGACGGTCGTCGCGGGTCTGCGGCGCCACCCCCTGCGCCGCCTCGTCGTGGACCCGGTGATGATCGCCAAGAGCGGAGATCGCCTACTTCGTGAAGATGCGGTCGATACGCTTCGACGGGCCCTGCTGCCACTGGCCGCCGTGGTGACGCCCAACATTCCCGAAGCCGAGGTCCTGGCTGGGATCGCGATCCGGACTCAGGCCGACCGGGTGGCCGCCGGTCGCGCCATCATGAAGCTTGGAGCGAATGCGGTGGTGATCAAAGGTGGCCACTCGGACGACGACCCGATCGTCGACCTGCTGGTCGACGGCGACGGCGTCCATGAGTTTCGCGCGGCCCGGATCGCGAGCGGAAGCACCCACGGTACCGGCTGCACGTTTTCATCCGCGATTGCCGCCGGACTGGGGCGCGGCGAAGACCTGGCGACGGCCGTGGGCGAAGCCCGCACCTATCTTTCTCGCGCGCTGGCCCAGGCGCCCGGGCTCGGGCACGGGCACGGCCCCCTGAATCATTTTCCGGCGCGGCAGGAGGCGCATGCAAGTCACTGACGTAGACCTGCAGTACCTCGAGGGTGTCCATGCCCCGTTGGGGACCGTGCTTGAAGAGATGCTCAAGACTGGCCGGGCCGAGGGCGTGCCGATCGTCAGCCCCGCGTCCGGCCGACTGCTGCGGGTGCTCGTGGCGGCGGTGGCCCCGAAGCGCAGCCTGGAAATCGGCACGGCGATCGGTTTCTCGACGCTGTGGATGGCCAGCGCGCTGCCCCCGGGCGGTCGGATTGACACCATCGATCCTGACCGTTCGCGCACCGACCGGGCGCGTCGCTACTGGCTGCGCGCCGGCGTGACCGACCGCGTCCGCGTCATCAATGAGCCCGCGCTGCGGGTGCTCCCGCGGGTGGCTCCCGGTATCGAGTTCGCTTTCATCGATGCCATCAAGACCGAGTACCTCGCCTACCTGGATGCGCTCCTGCCGAAGATGGCGCTGGGCGGAATGATCACCGTCGATAACGTGCTCTGGAGCGGGCGCATCGCCGCCGGCGTGCACGATGAGGACACCGACGCATTGCGCGCCTTCAACGAGCGCTTTCTGCGACACGAACAGCTCGAGGCGACCATCGTTCCGGTCGGCGATGGCCTTGGCATCGGCGTCGTCCGCCCGCACGGCTCGTAGGGTCCCAGCGCGCTAGAGTTTGTCGGTTGTCTACCGACGTCGCACCCCTTACCCGGGAGCGGGTCCTGGCCGCCTATCGCACGGTGCTGCAGGCCCGCGCGCTTGATGACCGGCGCTTTGTCCTGAACCGCGCGGGAAAGCTCGCCTTCATCATTTCGCCGCGTGGCCACGAGGTGGCCCAGGTGGCGGCCATCGCCGCGCTCGAACCTGGGCGCGATCGCTTTTGCCTCTACTACCGAGACTTCGCGGCCGCCCTCGCCTGCGGCTTCACGCCGCAAGAGCTGATGCTGGCGGCCTTTGCCCGTGACGCCGACCCTTCGAGCGGCGGGCGCCAGACGCCCGGGAATTTTGGTAGCCGCCGTCGCGGTGTCATCATCGGCTCGAGCACGGTCGGGCCGCAGATCCCGAAGGCGGCGGGCATCGGTCTGGCGCTGAAATGGAAAGGGGAGGGAGCACTTTGTTACGTGAGCTTTGGTGAAGGCGCGACCAGCCAGGGCGACTTTCACGAAGGCCTGAACTTCGCTGCCATCCATCGATGCCCGGTGATCTTTTTCTGCGAGAACAACCACTGGGCGATCTCCGTGCCTCAGCGGCTCCAGGTGGCCGGCCCGGGCGTCGCCGAGCGGGCCGCCGCCTACGGCATCCCAGGCGTGAGGGTCCACGGCGATGATTTTTTTGCCGTCCATGCTGCAGTGGCCGAGGCGGCCAAGCGGGCGCGGTCCGGACAGGGGCCGACGCTGATCGAGGCCGAGGTGTTGCGTTTGCAGTCGCATTCGACCGACGACGATCAGCGTGCTTACCGCGATGCCGCCGAGCTGGCGGCCGAGGCCGAGCGCGACCCCATCCCCCGCATGCGTGATGTGGTGATCGAGCGGGGCTGGCTCAGCCTGGATGACGACGCCGCTCTGCGCGAGAACGTCAATCGCGAGGTCGAGGGGGCAACCGACGTGGCCGAGGCCGCGCCCGATCCAGACCCCGCATCACTCGGCCGTCATGTGTATGCCGATGCCTGATCGGACCCTGGTGCAGGCGGTGCGCGACGCGCTCTACGAAGAGCTGGAACGTGACGATCGTGTCTGCGTGCTCGGCCAGGACGTCGGCCTCAAGGGCGGCGTCTTCAAGGCGACGGACGGACTGCAGCAGCGTTTTGGCGCGCAGCGGGTGCTCGACATGCCGCTGGCGGAGTCGAGTATCGCGGCCGTCGCCCAGGGTCTCGCGCTGGAGGGCTTCCTGCCGGTCGCCGAGATGCAATTCGCCGACTACAGCTATCCGGCCTTCAACCAGATCGTGAACGAGATCGCCAAGGTGCGGTACCGATCGAACGGCGACTTTTCCTGTCCGCTGGTGATCCGGGCACCGACCGGCGGTGGCGTTCGCGGGGCGCTCTATCACTCGCAATCACCCGAGGCGTTTTACTGTCACGTGCCCGGTCTCAAGGTCGTTTTACCGTCGACGCCGGCCGACGCCAAAGGTTTGCTGAAGGCCGCGATCCGAGACCCGGACCCGGTGATCTTCCTCGAGCCAAAGAAGCTCTACCGGGCCGAGCGGCAGGACGTGGCCGACGGTGAGGCGGCCCTGCGCCCGTTGGGGTCGGCAACGGTGGTCCGGGAAGGGGTCGACGTGACCGCTGTGACCTATGGGTACATGCGTGCGGTCACCGTGCAGGCCGCCGCCCGGTTGGCCCAGGACGGCATCGAGGTCGAGGTCATCGACCTGCGGACGTTGCGCCCATGGGACATCGAAACCTGCGTACGCTCGATCGAAAAAACCGGTCGCGTGGCGGTGATCTACGAGGCGAATCGGACCGGCGGCTTCGGCGCGGAGATCGCGGCTGAGCTCGCTGAGCGGTGTTTTGCCAGCCTGGATGCCCCCGTCAGCCGGATTGCCAGCCCGGACGTGCCGGCCATGCCGTTCAGTCCCAGCCTTGAACACGCGTTCATGCTCAATCCCGACAAAGTAGCGGACGGATTACGGCGTGTGGCCCGCTATTGAAAAGCTGGACGTCCGCTAAGAGAGCCATGAGGAACCGGTGGAAAACTGAGGGGCAGTTCCCTATACTTTCCCGTGGGGTTCTTGTTCCAAGCCCCCCGGAACCAGGACCCCACTTCCTTTCCTCCGGGCGAACAAATGCGCCCTGCCCCAAACGTTTGCCGTAAATCGGCCTCTGAAGGCCCAAACGGTTGCCGTTCAAAGGCCCTCGCCTGAGCCTGCCTAGAATTGGAGGACTTTGGCCACCGCCCGGCGCCCTCGCTCGTCCGAGCGCAACGGCGTGTTCATTTCGGTCGACATGGAGGGGATGGCCGGCATCGTTCACCTGCACCAGGTCATGCGCGGGACGCTGGAATACGAGCATTCCTGCCGATTGATGACCGCCGAGACCAACGCCGCCGTGGCCGGCGCACGCCGGGCAGGCGCCACCCGGTTTGTGGTCAACGATTCGCACGGCGATATGCGGAATTTCCTGCTGGATGAGCTGGACGACGGGGTCGAGGTGATCAGCGGGGCGGACAAGCCATATTCAATGAGCGCCGGCCTCGACCCAACGTTCGAAGTCGCCTTCTTCGTTGGCTATCACGCCTCCGTGGGAAGCGAGCGCGCCATCATGGACCACACCTACGGGGGACGGACGATCTACGCCCTGCGGGTCAACGGTCGCGAGCAGAGCGAGGCGACGCTCAATGCGGCGCTCGCCGGCAGCTTCGGCGTAAGGACGGCGCTGGTCACCGGCGACCAGGCAACGATCGACGAAGCCGCGGCCGAACTTCCCGGGATCGAAGGCGTGGTCGTCAAGCAAGCGCTCGGACGCCAGGCGGCCCGTTCGCTCCACCCGGTCGAGGCTTGCCGGCGGATCGAAGAGGGCGCCTACCGCGCCTACGCGCAGCGGGCCGGACGGCCGCTCTACCGGCCAAAGGGCCCGTTCACGCTCGAGATCGACTGGATGAACGCCAGCATGGCGGATCTCTGCGTTCAAATTCCCGACGTCCAGCGCGCCGGCGGACGGACCGTCCGCTATCGGACGGCGGATTACCAGACCTGCTATCGAATGCTCCTCGCGCTCCTGGTGATGGCAACGCCTGGCGCGTACCAGTACCCGCGGCCGTGACGCCCAGTCAGGCGATCGAACAGCTGCTCCAGGGCACGCCCCTGACCCGCGAGCAGGCACGCGACGTGATGGATCAGGTGATGGCGGGCGAGGTCACGACGGGCCAGCTCGCGGGTCTGCTGATTGCGCTGCGGGCCAAGGGCGAAACCGTCGAAGAGATGACCGGCTTCGTCGATTCGATGCGGGCGCACGCCACGCCGCTCGAGGTGCCACGCGGGACGATCGACACCTGCGGCACCGGCGGGGATCGCGCTGGGACGTTCAACATCTCGACGGCAGCGGCTTTCGTGGCGGCAGGGGCGGGCATTCCGGTGGCCAAGCACGGCAACCGCGCGGCGTCCAGCCGTTGCGGCAGCGCCGATGTTCTCGAGGCGCTTGGTGTCGACATCAGGCTGGGCGCGGAGGGCGTGCGGCGGTGCATCGACGTCGCCGGGATGGGCTTCTGCTTCGCCCCGACGTTTCATCCGGCGATGCGCCACGCGGGCCCGGCTCGGAGTGAGCTCGGTGTCCGGACGGTCTTCAATGTCCTCGGGCCGCTGGCCAACCCTGGTCGCGTGCGCCGCCAGGCGCTGGGTGTCGGCGCCCCGCCGCTGGCACCGCTGATGATCCGCGTCCTACAGGACCTCGGGCACGAGCGGGCACTGGTCTTTTATGGCGAGGACGGGCTCGATGAGCTGACGACGACCGGTCCCTCGCGGGTCTTTCAGTTGCGGGATGGGACGGTCACCCAGTACGAGTTGAGTCCTGTCGAGCTCGGGCTTGGCCGGTCAAAACCGGACGATCTGCGGGGTGGCACGCCGCCCGAAAACGCCGCCCTGCTCCGGCAGGTGTTGGAGGGCGAAACCGGAGCCCGACGGGACGTCGTGTTGCTGAATGCGGCCGCCGCGGTGCTGGCTGCCGGCAAGGCTGACGGGTGGCCCGAGGCACTGGCCGTGGCCCGCGAGTCTCTCGACAGCGGCCGCGCCAGACAGGCGCTCAGCCGGCTGGTCGAGACCTCAAAGATGACGATTCCCTCCCCCTCCGGGGGAGGGCAGGGTGGGGGCGCCTAGCCGGACGCCAGGCCGGCGACGCCGCCGGCGAGCAGCAGGAGGCACACCACCCCGACAAATCCCCAGGCCGCCCAGTAGGTCAGGCGGGAGAGGCGGCGGACCCGGCGCAAGCGGCGCATCTTGCCGAGCGCCACATTCAGAGCCCTCTCCTCCGTCAGCACTATGTAGTGGTATCGCCGGGGAGGCCGTAATCTTTCTCCTGGCCGCTGCCGATATGCTTGTAGTCGATGCCGTTTCGGATCGCAGTTATCCCGGGCGACGGCATTGGCCCCGAGGTCATCGCCCAGGGAATTCGGGTTCTCAAGACAGTCACGGCCGCGACCGGGACCGAGCTGGATTTCGTCAGCTATGACCTGGGCGCGGAGCGGTACCTGCGGACCGGAGAGATCCTGCCCGACTCGGTCTTTAGCGAACTCTCCCAGGTCGATGCCATCTACCTGGGCGCCGTCGGCGACCCGCGCGTCCAAAACCCGCAGTATGCCGCCGGGCTGCTGCTTCGCCTGCGGTTCGACCTGGACCTCTGGGTCAACCTGCGACCGTCGCGACTGCTTGCCCCCGGGCTGACCCCCCTACGCGATGCCGTGTCGATCGACCTGGTGGTGGTGCGCGAAAACACCGAGGGCAGCTACGTCGGCATCGGTGGCCAGTTCAAGCGAGGGACATCCGACGAGATCGCGATCCAGGAGGACGTCAATACTCGCAAAGGCGTTGAGCGCATCCAGCGATACGCGTTCGAGCTGGCGAGCAAGCGCCGCGAGGCCGGCCATCGCGGCCGGGTCACCATGGTGGACAAGAGCAACGCGCTCTACCACGCGCACGACCTCTGGCAGCGCGTCTTTGCGCTGCAGCGGCAGGCGGCACCCGACATCGAGGCGGAGCATCTCTTCGTCGACGCGGCGGCGATGCAGCTGGTGAAGGACCCCGGCCGGTTCGACGTGATCGTCACCTCCAACATGTTCGGCGACATCCTGAGTGATCTCGCGTCGGAACTGGTCGGCGGCCTCGGCCAGGCGCCGTCGGCGAACATCAACCCGGATAACGGCCGGGGCCTGTTCGAGCCGGTGCACGGGTCGGCGCCCAAGCACGCGGGCAAAGGCATCGCCAACCCGGTCGGCGCGATCCTCGCCGGTGCGATGATGCTGCGGCACCTCGGCGACGCGACGGGCGCGCTGCAGATCGAGGCGGCGGTGATGTCCGCCGCGCTGGATCGCCGGACGACCAGGGACCTGGGCGGGACCCTGAGCACCACTGCCGCTGCCGATGCCGTGGTCGAGCGGCTCGAGAGGGTTGAATCATCGCGCGCCTCGTGAACACGATCCAGCCCGCGCGCCTGAAGTCTGGTGCCGCATCACCCGCGAAGCCGGACACGTCCCCGGTCGACAGCCCGGCTGCTAGCAACCAGCTCGTTCGCGGGCGAGCACTGATCTTCTGGGACCCAAAGATCCCTGGCAAGAAGCTGGACGCGATCGACACGGATCAGATCACGCCGGCGGATGACTGCGTGTCAGAGAGCCTCGACCGTCTCGACGAGCGCTGGAAGCTGGGCGCGTTCCGTTACCTCATGCCCGACTTCCGCCAGCGCGTGCATCGCGGCGAGACGTTCGTGATCGCCGGCGAGCGCTTTGGCATCGGGTCATCGCGCGAGATGAGTCCCGCAGGTCTCAAGGCTGTCGCCGAGGAAGTCGGGCTCGAGCTCGTAATTGTCTGCGGCGATGGCGTGGGCGATATTTTTCGCCGCAACGCGCTGAACCTGGGTCTGCACGTGGTCCAGAGCCGCGCTGCCTCGGAGGATGCGCAAGAAGGCGATGTCCTGACGTTTGATCCGCCCAGCCGACGCTTGACCAACGAGACCCGCGGCAAAACCTACGACCCCGTTCCGCTCACGCCGATGGAAGACGACATTCGCCGCTCCGGCGGCATCATCAAAGTCGGCCGCCGGGAGTTCGCCGAGGCCACGGCGCAGGCACCTCGGGTCGAGTGGCCTGATGCCAAGGCCGCGCCAGGTCTGACTAGTACAGAGCAGATCGTTTGGGCGCATCGGGTCGATAAAGACGCTGACGTCCGCCCGGGTGGCACGCTTCGCGTCTGGTGCGACTTGTTGCCGGCGTCGGACGGTACCGCGCCGTTTTCGATTCACACCTTCAACCAGATCACCCGCGGCGACACGATCTTTCCGCGGCAGGCGGCGATCGCCAACGATCATTTTGTTTTCTCTGGCCGCAATGCCGACGACAAGCAGACATCCATCGGCCGGGAGTTCGCGGAGCGGCACGGCATCGGCAAGCCGTACTACGCAACACCGGGCGACGGGATTTTTCATTTCTATTTTCCTGAGCAGGGCCTGGTGGTGCCCGGCGCGTTCATCCCCGGCGCCGATTCGCATAGCCGCGCCTACGGGGCGTACGGTGCGGTCGGCACCGGTGTGGGCAGCACGCAGCTGGGCTTCGGCTGGTCGACCGGCTACATCTACTTCACGCCGGCGAAGCGCCGGCGGGTGGTCTTTACCGGAAAGCTTCGGCCGTGGGTCAGCGGCAAGGACGTGGTGCTGGCGCTGCTTCGCCGCTGGGGCAAGGCGCAGGCCCAGGGCATGAGCGTCGAATTCGTCGATGCGGAGCGGCAGCTGCCCATCCCGTATCGGAACACCGTGGCCAACATGATGGCCGAGGCCGAGGCGCAGAATGGCATCTTCGCACCGGACGACGTCACGCTCGACTGGTACCGGCGCAAGGGCATCAGCGATCTGCCCTATCCGTCGTTCAAGCCCGGAGACCAGGTGGCCTGGGACATCGATGAGACGCTGGATCTCTCGGAGCTGGTGCCCTTCATCGCCAAGCCCTTTGCCCCGGGCAATGCCTTTCCCGCCGACGAGGTCGCGCTCGAGAAGCTCACGTTCGATAAGGCGTTCATCGGTTCGTGCACGAACGGCGGCTACGACGACCTCCTCGAGGCGGCCCTGGTCATCCGGTCCGGCCGTGAGCATGGCTTCGAGAAGGCGCCGAAGGCCTTCGTCATCTTCCCCGGATCTGGCGGCGTCAAGCGCGACATCGAAAACGCGGAACCCCGTCTAGGCGGCGAGTCGATCGCGTCGGTCCTGCGATCGGTCGGCGGGGAAATCCGTGAGTCCTGGTGCGGGCCGTGTTTCGGCCAGGGACCCGACGCCCTGAAAAAGGGTGAGGTCGCGATTACGTCGTTCAATCGCAACTGGCAGAACCGCATGGGCGTTGGCGGCCTGGGCTACCTGGCGAGCCCCGCGGTCGTTGCCTCGTCGGCGCTGCTCGGTTACATGGCCGGGCCGCAGTCGCTCGGGATCAAATGGGACCCCGAGCGCTTCGACGTTTCAATCTAATCGTGGCGATGCGGAGCCCTGAAGATCGCGAGCTAGCGGAGAAGGCGACCCATGACCCTGAAGCCTTCGGGGCGCTGTACGACCGCTATTTCGGAAGGATTTATCGACTGATCTATTTGCGGGTTCGGCAACAGGCGCTGGCGGAGGAGCTCACGACCCAGGTCTTCTTCAAGGCGCTCGAACATATCAAGCGGCGTAGACATGCAGGCAGCCGGTTCGCGTCGTGGCTCGGGACGCTGGCTCTGACGACGCTCGCTCGGAAGGGATACCCACTGCGAACTCGACGCGAGGGACCTTCGGGCGACAACGGCTTGCAGTCAGCTGGTTGCCCGGCGCCACTGCGTCCGCGGATGCCATCACTCTCGGGGGCGGCTGCCGCCGAGGTCCGTCTCGACCCCTGGGGTCCGGATGACCTGCCCTTGCTTGAGCGTATTACCCTCACCCTCCGGGGGAGAGTCGGGGTGGGGGCGTGTGCATCACTGGTCGTATGGAGCCCGGGTCGTGAAGAAGGGTGACCCCGGCGCTACCGCGTCCGTCGCGTAATCGATCACGCGGGCGGAATGGACACCGATACGGAGCCGTTCCGTTTGCGGCAGTGATGATGCGATCATGCCGCTGCCCCAGGTCAGCGCGGCCACGATAGCCACCGCGCCGAGGATCAGCCGCTTCGAGAATAGATGGGTCATATCGCCGGCTCCTTGAGCAGGTCGGACGGCATCGCTCGGGATTTGCCCATCACGGTCAGGAGCGCCGCGATCGCGGCTCCGTGTGCGCGCAGGGCACGGATCACCGCGGGATCGAACTGGATTCCGACTCCGGCCTCGATCGTGGCCACGGCCGCAGAAAAGGTCATGGCGCTGCGGTAGGGTCGGTCCGAGGTGAGCGCGTCGAGCGCGTCAGCGACCGTCAGGATCCGGACCGCCAGCGGGATGTCTGCCCCCGACAGGCCGTCGGGGTAGCCGCTCCCGTCCCAGTGCTCATGGTGGTGGCGGACGCCACTGAGGCTGGGCTCCAGGAAATGCAGGCCCTTGAGCATTTCATAGCCGATGACCGGGTGGGCGCGCATCGCTGTCACTTCCCGCTTGGTCAGCGGCCCCGGCTTTCGGAGGACACGATCTTCGACGCCGATCTTCCCGATGTCGTGCAGCAGCGCGGCGCGGCTCAGCGTGCTGAGCTGGTCGGATGGCAGCCCCATCTCCCTGGCGATTTCGAAGCTCAACCTCGAGACCCGAGCCGAATGCCCGTAGGTATACGGATCGCGCGCGTCGATCGCCCGGGCGAGCGCTTCGACGCTGGCGAACGAGGTCGCCTCGAGCGCTTTCGTCTTCTCCTCGAGGCTGGCGGTCATTTCGTTGAAGGACGACGTGAGGTACCCGATCTCATCGGCGGGACCGACCGGGGCTCGATGGCTGAGGTCGCCGGCGACCATCGACTTGACGAGCTCCTCCAACGGTCGGGTGATGCGCCGGGCCAGTAGCCCGCCAACCACCAGCACCAGGAGCGCGGTTCCCGCAAACACGGCCATCAGGAGAAGCCGCAATCTGAACACGGTGTCGACCGTCCGATCGGCCGGCAGCCCGACCCCAAGGTATCCCTGGCGCTCGCCGCGCATCGTCCAGTCGCTCACGGCGACCGCATAAGCGTGACCATTGGCGGTGGCGCTGACTCGCATCAGGTGATCGGAGCTGACCGACTGCCGGACATCACTGCTTAGCGATGAAAGCCCGGCGGTCGACGCGTCGAGCGGCTGGCCATTCGGGCCATAGAAGAAGAGCCGGCCGGTTTGCGCGTGGCCGATTTCCGCCGCTAGCTCGCTGATCGATACGCCCAAAAGCACCGCGCCAACCACCCGGTGGCTCGTATCGCGAACCGGAGCGGCCCAGTACACAAACGATCCCGAGCTCTCGGGCGCCACGGCGACGAATTTGTCGCCGCGGCCATCACTGATCCCGGCCAGGACGCGCCTGATGGCGGGCAACCCTCCGTACGACGCGCCCGCTTTGCCATCAGGGATTGACAGCAGGCGTTTACCCTTGCCATCCAGGATGCGGATGGCCACATGGGCCTCGAGCGCGGTCTTGGTGTCGGCGGCGAAGAGTGCCGAAAGTTCTGGGTCACCGGCTTCCACGGCCACCGAGAGCCCGGGCCTGGCGGCCAGAGCTCGAAGGTCGTTGAGCCGGCTGGCCTCCAGCGCGGCAACGGCATCATTGGCTTGCACGCTTGCACGAGCGAGGTCCTGGTCAAAGCCGGCAAGACCGGCCCCGGTCGCCTGGTAGGTCAGCGCCGCAACACCCACCACGGCGACGAAGACGAGCAGGAGCAAGAAGGGAACGATGATTTGCTGTCGAAGCGGCCATGGCCATGCGGCCTCGAGCCGAATGCCGGCGAGGCCCGCATTGCGACGTGCACTGCCAGTGGAGGACAACCACTGGACACGCGGTTCACTCACCGCTTTCCCCCCGTAACAATCTGCCTCCTTAGTGCGATCGTCGAAGGATCGGCCCACGACACTTAACATCGAACGTGGGCGGTGTCAAGCAAAAAGCGGCGCTGTTTCGGAAAATTTCGCGACGGCTGTCGAATTCGCGCCACTGGCGCCGCGGTCGGACCATTTCGCAGCGAGCCCGGCCACTCCGTGAGAACCTGACCAACCCTCTAGAAATTCGGGTTTTGAGCGTATGCTCATCCCGAAATCGGACAACGGCGGAATGTCGGACTCATAGGAGGCTTACGTGTCGAACCGTGCGGCGTACCTACAGACCATGATTTCGTTGGCGTCGGCTGCATTCGGCGTGGTGGCCGCGCTCGCCTGGAACAGCGCGATCACCGCCCTGGTCAAGCAGATTTTTGGCACCGGGGCACAAATCGTCTCGCTGTTCATCTACGCCATCATCGTCACCATCCTCGCGGTCATCGTGATGGTGAATCTCGCCAAGCTGGCGGAGCGCACGGCGCCGCCGAAGGTCGAGGCGACGTAAGACTCAGGATCCGGTTTTCGTCGAGCGCTCGTTGACGACCGCGTAGATCTCGGCCTCGTCGAGCAGCCGATTGCCCCGTTTGGCACGCTCGAAGATGGCACGGACCAGCTCGGGTCGTGGCTCGATGCCGCGTTGCTCGAGCCAGAAAACCACGTTCGACTCGCCGCTCATCGGCCCGATGTCGATCACCTGCTCGCAGCCGAAGAGCTCGGCCGGCACGCCGGAGTAGACGCGGTTGGCGAGCCAGTCGTCGCCCTTGCGCTTGGCTTTGATGACGGCGGCGGCGTGCACGCCGGTGGCTGTCCGAAAAGCATCGCGTCCTAGCACGGGGTAGTTGGCGGGGATCGCCATCCCGGTGCCTTCGGCGATTACCTCACCCATCTCGCGCAGCTTGCTGAGGTCGGTATCGATCCAACCCATGAGCCGAAAGTTCACGAGCAAGAGGTCGAGGTGGGTGTTGCCGACGCGCTCGCCGAGCCCGAGCGCACAGCCATGAATACGGTCGGCGCCGGCGAGGGCCGCATCGATCGCATTGATGACACCGAGGCCGCGGTCGCTGTGGCCGTGCCAGTCGAGACCGGTCTCAGGCTTGATCTCGTCCAGCATTCGCCGGACGAAGCCGACGACGGCGCGGACACCGTCGGGCGTCGAGTGGCCAACGGTATCGCAGACGGCGACGCGGGCCGCGCCCTCCTCGATCGCCGTCCCGAACAGCTGGCGAAGCGTTTCGGGCTGGGCCCTGGTCGTGTCTTCGGTGACATAGAGCACTGGTAGCTGATGTTTGCGCGCAAAGCGCACCGCCTTGCGGGTGTTGTCGACCATCTGCTCGATCGTCCAGCCCTCGGCGTACTGGCGAATCGGACTCGAGCCGATGAAGGCCGCGACCTCGATCGGGATGCCGACACGCTGCGAGATCTGGACCACCGGCTGGATGTCGCCCTCGAGGGTCCGCGCCGCACACAGCGGCTTGATCCGGAGATGCTGGTCGCGGATTTCCTCGGCCAACCGTTCCACGTCGGCGGCGGCGCGCGGCCCCGACGCCGGCAGGCCGAGATCGATCGACCCGACACCGAGCTCGTCAGCGAGGTGCAGGAAGCGCAGCTTGTGCTCGATGTCGGGATCGCGCACGGATGGGCCCTGGATGCCATCGCGCAGCGTCTCGTCGTGAAGGTGGATGGTGTGCGCCGGCTTGGCCGGGGCATCGACCGTATTCCAGTCGTAGATCAGCTCTGCTTCGTCAGGCACCGATCGACTCGAGCTCCGATACCAGCGCCGTGAGGAATTCCGTCGCGAGGGCGCCGTCGACGATCCGATGGTCGACGGAGATCGAGATCCATGCGCCGCTGCGGGCTATGACCTGGCCATCGACCACCATCGGTCGCGGCTTGATGGCGCCGAAGGCCACCACGCAGCACTCCGGCGGATTGATGATCGGCGTGCCGGTTTCAACCGGTCCGCTGGCGCCGACGTTGGTGACGGTGATGGTCCCACCACTCATCTGGCCGGGTGGCAGCGTCCCGCCGCGGGCACCCTCGATCAGCTGGGCGCTTTGTTCGGCGATCGCGCTCAGGTCGAGTCGGTCTGCGCCACGCAGGACCGGCACCAGCAATCCCTGCTTGGTATTGACCGCGATCCCGAGGTTGATCGCCTGCTTCACGATGATCTCGTCGCGGCTCTCGTCCCACGAGCTATTCATCAGGGGAAAAGCTCGGACGGCTTTGACCACGGCCGCGATGAAATAGGGGAGAGGAGTCATCGGACGCCCGCTCGCTTTCCGTTGCTCGCGCGCCGCCATCAGGTTGGTGGCGTCGAATATGGCGAACTCGGTGAACTGCGGAATGGTCGATACCGACCGGACCATCTGGCGGGCGATCGCCTTACGGATGCCCACCACACTGATGCGGCGTTCCCCGTCGGTCGATGGGACGGTGGTCGGTCCAGATGGGGCCGCCGCGGGCGATGCAGCGGCGGCGTCGACATCGGCTTTTGTGATCCGCCCGGCCGGCCCGCTGCCCGTCACCTGCGACAGGTCGACCCCCTTTTCTCTCGCCAGCTGACGCACGAAGGGCGCGGCGCGGACATCTGCACCGCTCTCGGAGGAGGAGGTGGCGGCGGTTCGTGGTCGGCGTCGAATGCCGGATTCGGGAGCTCCGGGGCCGTAGCCGACCAGCGTCCCGGGTGTCGCGTCTGCCAGCGCCCCGTCTGTTGCGCTGATGGTCACGAGCGCCTCGCCGACGGCCACCGACTCTCCCGGCCGAGCATGGAGTTTTTGAATCGTCCCCGCGAAGGGCGACGGAATCACCACGACCGCCTTCGCCGTCTCGACGTCGCAGAGCGGCGCGTTGACCTCGACCCTGGCCCCTTCCTCGACGTGCCAGGCCACCAGCTGGGCCTCGGTGAGACCCTCGCCGAGGTCGGGCAGCCGGAAGGTCTGATCAGCCATAGGCGAGCGCGGCATCCGCCGCCTGCAGAATGCGGTCGACGTCGGGCAAGTAGAGCTTTTCGTAGCGCGCCGGGGGATAGGGGACGTTCAGTCCGCCGACGCGCCCGACCGGCGCCTCGAGCACGTCGAAGGCATCATGGCTGATCCGCGCGGCGACCTCCGCGCCGAAGCCACAGAAGACCGGTGCCTCGTGCACCACCACGGCGCGGTGCGTCTTACGGACCGATGCCATGACGGTGTCCATGTCCAGGGGCGACAGACTGCGAAGGTCGATGACCTCGAGCGAGATCTGCTCCTGGGAGGCGGTCTTTGCGGCCTGCAGGGCGATGCTGACCGTGGGCCCATAGGCGATCACGGAAACGCCCGAGCCCTCGTGCGCCACCCGCGCCCTGCCGATCGGCACCCGGGCGGCCGGGTCGATTTCCTCCTTGAGGTAGTAGCGGGCTTTGGGCTCGAAAAAGACCACGGGATCCGGATCGTCGATCGCCGTTTGCAGCAAGGCGTAGGCATCAGCAGGCGTCGCGGGCGTGACGACTTTCAGCCCGGCGGTATGAGCGAAGTAGACTTCGGGACTCTCGGAATGGTGCTCGACGGCGCCGATGTTGCCGCCGAAGGGAACACGAATCGTGATCGGCAACGAGACGCCCGAGCGGTTTCGATACTTGGCGACGTGGCTGACAATCTGCTCGAACGCGGGGTAGATGAAGCCATCGAACTGGATCTCGGGCACCGGCCGAAAACCTCGCAGTGCCAAGCCGACGGCGACCCCGATGATGGCCGACTCGGCCAGCGGCGTATCGAAGACGCGCTCCTCGCCGAAGGCCTTCTGCAGGCCGTCGGTGATTCGAAAGACCCCGCCCAGCGCCCCCACGTCCTCTCCAAAGATCAGGACGTTCTCGTCGCGGGTCAGGGCATCGCGCAGCGAGAGATTGATGGCCTTTGCCATCGTCACCGGTTCCGTCAATTGTCCTCCAGTGAGGCTTCGAATTCCTCGCGCTCCTGGACAAACGAGGCCGGAGGGTTCGAATAGACACGACCGAAGATTGCCTCGCCGGGAGGCGGGGCGGGTATGGCAATCAGCCGTGCCCGCATCGCCTGGGCCGCCGACTCAGCCTCCGCTGCCATGGCGGCGATCAGGCCGTCGTCGATGATTCCCTGGTCCTTGAGCCAGGCCTGGTAGCGGGCAATCGGGTCCCTGGAGCCCCAAGCCGCCAGGTCGCTGTCGAGCCGATAGCGGGTGGGATCGTCCGAACTCGTGTGCGCACCCATCCGGTACGTCACGGCTTCGATGAGATAGGGACCGTCGCCCTGACGGGCGCGCGTGGCGGCCGCCCGCACCGCGGCGTAGACGCCCAGGACATCGTTGCCGTCGATCCGGATCCCGGGAAAGCCATAACCCTTGGCGCGGTCGACGATGGAGCCGGCGGTCTGCTTCGACAGTGGGACCGAGATCGCCCAATGGTTGTTCTGACAGAGGAAGACGACCGGCGACTTGAAGACGCCGGCAAAATTCATGGCTTCATGCCAGTCGCCCTCCGAGGTGGCGCCGTCCCCGAAGGTAGAGAGCACCACCTCGTCGGTGTGCTTGAGGCGGCACCCCATGGCGAATCCGACCGCGTGGGGAACCTGGGTCGCCACCGGAATGGCGAGCGGCGCGAAGTGATATTTGCGCGGATCCCATGGTCCATGCGATAGGCCTCGGAACAGGGTCAGCATGTCGGCGGGGTCCACCCCGCGGACCATCGCCATGCCGAACTCGCGATAACTGGGAAAGATCCAATCCTCCGTCCGAAGGGCCGTGACGGCGCCGACGTGGATCGCCTCCTGGCCGAGGTACTGGCCCCAGAGGCCGAGCTCGCCCTGACGCTGCAGGTTCAGCGCCTCCTGGTCGGCGCGACGGATCAAGACCATGTGCCGATACAGGTCACGCAGCGCCGCGGCGTCGAGACCCAGCCGGCTTTTTGCTTCAGGCGTCAGCTCGCCAGACGGCGAAAACAAGGGGCGCACCGGGTCGTCTGCCGCGACGACTCGAACCACGTCCGCCATTGCCGGAATATCCTATACCGGAGTTATAGAACGCCAAGTTCGTCCCACGGCAACTTATTCTGTTTCGAAGCCTGACCAGCCTCGTCTCCTGGAACAGCTGCGGGGGCAGCACGGAGCCGAGCTGCCGCCAGGGCCGTACGAATCCTGGCGGGTAAAGCTATCCGACGGGACGAGTCAGGCGACCGCGATCATGTACCA
>DATBYU010000202.1:0-6234 GCA_036513555.1 Candidatus Dormiibacterota bacterium
GATGGCTAGCGCGTGCTGATGGTATTCGCGCATCCGGGGTAGGCGAGTACGGAGCCCGGTGAGCGCCGACGCCGCGTACGGCCACATCCCATAGAGACGACCGCCGTGCCGGATCCTCCACTCGGCGACTTCCTCGATGACTTCGGTTTGCCCGGCGACACAGCAGCCGGCGATACCGCCGAGGCCCTTGTAGAACGAGACGTAGACCGTGTCGAAGAGGGCGGCGATCTCAGCTGGCGACCGGCCATAGCCTGCCGACGCCTCCCAGAGCCGGGCGCCGTCCATGTGCGCCGCCGCCCCGCGCTCGCGGGCCCAATTCGTCTGAGCGACGAGATCGTCCCACGCCGGTAGCGTCCCGCCGAGGTCGCGCTGAGGAAGTTCGATCAGCAGCGCCGCCGGCGGCTCTTTGATCCCATCAAGGGTCGAGCGCGTCATAGGGATGGTCGGCTCGCCCGCCGGGATGCCAACCAGGCCGTGAAGCCGCTGGTAACCGCGGCCCTCGTGCCAGTCGAGATGGCACATCGGGTGGAAGACAACGTCGCGTCGCCCGCGCCGGTCGGCGTGAACGCGGAGAGTCGCCTGCTGCGCCATGGTGCCGCTGGGCAGGAAGAGGGCGGCCGGCTTTCCGAGTGTGGAAGCGACCTCCGCTTCAAGCTCCTGCACCACCCCACCGCTACCGTAGCGGTCCGTCTCCACCTCGGGCGGGATGCTTGCCAGGAGGTCAGCTGCATTCGGGATGCCGTGCCCGTTGAGGAATCGGTTGCAGCCAGCCCGGGCAGCGGCCAGCTCTTTCTCTGTCACGCGCCCGATTTTGTCATCTGAGGTGATGGAGTGTGGCGACCAGCAATGGGTCGCGCTTCGTCCACACTGGACGACAAGGGAAGGACGTTACCCGCTCCTCTCCACTTTCAATTTATACCGCACAGGGGGGCTTGCGGCAAGCCCCGGGTCGTGCCGCATAATCCCGTCCGCAAGCCAGAAGATACGGAAATGGGAGGAGCGCAATGGGTGTGTTGTTGTCGACGTATCCGGCCGGAGTGTGGCTATGACCGAACATGCGGTGGTGATTGCCGGCGGAGGTCCGACAGGAATGATGCTGGCGGCCGAGCTGGCCCTGGCTGAGGTCGATGTCGTCATCGTTGAACGACGCGCCGCTCCGGATCCCGACCGCTCGCGCGCCGGCGGTCTGCACGCGCGCACCATCGAGGTGCTCGATCAGCGCGGCGTCGCCGACCGGTTTCTCCAGGAGGGGAAGGCGATGCAGATCCAGGGGTTCGGTCGAATCCCCTTGGACATCAGTGATTTCCCCTCCCGCCACAACTACGGGCTCGCCCTCCCGCAGATTCAGACCGAGCGCCTACTGGCCACCTGGGTCAATGAGCTCGGGGTGCCGACCACGCGCGAACGCGAGGTGACAGGGTTCGCCCAGGACGACACCGGCGTCGACGTCGCGCTGTCCGACGGCACGTCGCTCCGGGCGGACTATCTGGTCGGGTGCGACGGGGGCCGCAGTGTGATCCGGAAGGCGGCCGGTATCGAGTTCGCCGGCTGGGATCCGTCGACGAGCTGGCTCATGGCCGAGGTCGAGATGGTCGAGAAGCCGGAGTTCGGCCTGCGTCCGGGCGGTGGGATCGGCCCGGTCGAGGGCGGAGATCGGATTCGGGTCGTCCTGACCGAATCCCAGGTCGAGCACACCGGCGAGCCCACCCTGCAGGATGTCAGCGAGGCCCTCATCGCCGCCGACGGGACGGACTACAGCGTGCACAGCCTGACCTGGAGTTCCCGTTTTACGGACAACACCCGGCAGGCGGCTTCGTATCGCAAGGGGCGCATCCTTCTGGCGGGCGATGCGGCACATGTGCATGCCCCGCTCGGTGGTCAAGGTCTCAACCTCGGAGTCCAGGATGCCGTGAACCTGGGGTGGAAGCTAAGCCAGGTGGTCAAGAAGACATCACCCCAGAGCCTGCTGGACACCTACCACGACGAACGGCATCCGGTCGGCGCCCGAGTGCTGCAGACCACCATGGCCCAAGTCGCACTGACCACCCCCGGGGACCGTCACCAGGCGCTGCGCAACACCATGTCCGAGCTGCTGAGAATGGACGAGCCGCGCAAGCTGATCGCCGGGATGATGTCCGGCCTGGACATTCATTACGACCTCGGTGAGGGACACCCGTTGCTCGGGCGCCGCATGCCCGATCTCGACCTGGTGACCCCCGCTGGCACGGTGCGAGTATTCACCCTCCTTCACGACGCCCATGCGGTCCTTCTCAACCTCGGCAAGCCCTGGGGTTTCGACATCTCCCCATGGGCACCCCGAGTGTTGGCGATCGACGCCAAATATGCCGGCAATTGGGAGCTTCCCGTCCTGGGCTCAGTAGCAGCCCCGGCTGCGGTGCTCATCAGACCCGATGGATACGTCGCCTGGGTGGGGGACGGCACAGATACCGGATTGCGCGACGCGATAACTACTTGGTTCGGATCACCCTGACGCGACGCCGATGTTTAGCTCCCGTGGGATGCCGTCCAGGCAAGGAGGCGGTCGATGTCCCAGGAGTTGACGACTTTGGCGGGATCCACGCCGGCTTCTGCCGCCTGCTCGCACCCGAGCTCGATCCATTCCAGCTGGCCGGGGGCGTGGGCGTCGGTGTCGATGCTTACGTAACAGCCCGCGCCGACCGCCAGGCGGAGCAGCTCGGCGGGAGGGTCGCGTCTCTCGGGGCGGGAGTTGATCTCGACCGCCGTTCCGGTTCTCGTGCATGCCGCGAAAACCTTCTCCGGATCGAACGTCGAGGGCTTGCGACCCCGTCCGACGATGATCTGGCCGGTGCAGTGCCCGAGGATGTCGCTATGGGGGTTCTCGATTGCCCGCACCATCCGCCGGGTCATCTCGGGAGCCTCCATTCGCAGCTTGGAGTGGACGCTCGCGACCACCACGTCGAGGCGGCCCAGCAGCTGCTCTTCCTGGTCCAGGGTGCCGTCCTCGAGAATGTCGACTTCGATCCCGGACAGGATCCGGAAAGGCGCGAGCTCGGCATTGAGCTGGTCGACCAGTTCGAGCTGCCGGCTAAGCCGCTCGGCGTCCAGGCCGTTGGCGACGGTCAGGCGGGGGCTGTGGTCCGTCATCGCCAAGTAGGCATGCCCGAACGCCGCGGCCGCTTCCGCCATCGCCCTCACTGGGCTGCCGCCGTCGGACCAGTCGGAGTGACTGTGGCAATCTCCCTGCACGGCGGAGCGCAGTTCGGTCGCCGTCTGGCTCAAAGCGGGCCCGCCTCGGCGCTCGAGCTCCAGCAGGTACTCCGGGGTCTCTCCGGAGAGTGCTTCCGAGATGATCTTGGCCGTGGTCTCACCGACCGCTGGGATCTCAGCCAACCTTCCTGATTTGTGCAGCGCTTTTAACTGCTCAGGTTCGAGCGCCGCCACCGCCCGAGCCGCCCGGCGGAACGCGCGCACTTTGTAGGACTCAGCCCGCCCCCGCTCCAGCAGATAAGCGATCCTCTCGAGGGCCTCAACCGGCCCGGGCACTCGGTTCATGGGCTTCACGGTAGCGAAGACCTATTTGACCTCCGTCGTGAGTCGTCAGTCCTCGCGGCAGTTTCTTGCATTATCAGACCCGGCTTGATGGCGACCCTGACAGCAACGCCCGTGGACGCCCATGGCCATGGCAACACAATCCAGGATGTGGGGCTCAGCTCTCGAATATCGAGAAATCTCAGGCGGATGTCTGCGGACGCACTGAATCGTAACTTCGCCGAACTTCAAAAACAGATGGTCGGTCTCGTCGCCGACGTCCTAACTAGCGGCGTTTCCGGCGGTGTTCTTTGAAATTGGTAGTCCGTTTGGTGATACGAGCCCTCGCCTCGGCGCTTGGCTCGCGGGGCTGCGTTTCGTCGACCACTTATCTGACACCCCTCACCGGCAGGATGGCGACGGCCCCGATGATGGCGCAGATCCCGGCGGCGGCGTACAGGACGCCGTAGTTGCCGCCGGCGATCGCCAGGATGGCCGGCGCACCCGCCGGCGCGATGGAGAAGGGTAGAGCGCCCGCGATGTTGAACACGCCGAGATCTTTGGCGTTGTTGGCCTTGTTCGGTAGCACGTCGGCGACGAGCGCGAGGTCGACGGCCGCATAGATGCCGAAACCGAGTCCGCTAATGGCCATGCCGACCAGGAATCCGTTGAAGTTGCTGGCGATCGCGACCGCGAACATCGCCAGACCGTAGATGATCGACGCCGTGAAAACGAAGATCTTCCTTCGGCCCGTCCAGTCAGAGAGCTTGCCGGCGATGAGCGAAGCGGCGACGATGACGACGGACTGCGCGAGTGTGCCGAGGAATATCTGTTGCGGCACGTCGGCCACGGCGCTGCCGATCTTGCGCAGCAGGAAGAAGGCCTCGTAGGTGGTCAGGAGGGCGTAGGCCAAAAGGAACATGAAGCGACTGGCGAAGGCCCAGGCGAAGTCTGGGCTTGTCCGCGGCTTGACGTAGAAGGTGCTGGCGAATTCCCGCAGCGACCAGATCGGCCTGTCCGCCCTGGCAAGGCGACGGTCCTTCAGCGCGACGGCGAAGAGCAGGATGAAGAATCCACCAGTCGCGCACGGGACCAGGAAAGTCGCGATCGGGTGGCCGGTGAACAGTTTGACGAGAAAGGTGCCACTAACCGCCGCCATCGGCAGACACACGCCCAGGACACCGGAGACCAGACCGCGTTGCGCGCGCGCGACCTGGTCCGGCAGCACTGCGATTAAGGCGGCGAGCAGTGCGTTGAAAAACAGCTGGGCAATACACCATCCGACGAGTACGACCGCGATGTTGGGCGCCAACGCCACAATTAGGATGCCGATGGTACCGCCCACCAGGCCGATGACCATCCACGGGCGTCGCATGCCCAGCCGCGACGCCGTGCGGTCGCTCATCCTTCCGAAGAAGGGATTACCGAACATTGCCACCAGGGCGCCGATCCCGGCGACAAGGGCTAAGTTCCTCGGTGCCCGTTCGATCCCCACCAGCGAGTTGACCCTTAGTGGCAAGGTGACCAGGACCGGCGCGAGGAAGACCAGGTTGGTGCTCATGAAGGCCAAGGTGTATAGGGAGATGAACCCCCATCCGACCCGGTGCGTCACGGGCGACTCAGGGGCCAGCGTAGCCGTCATCGATTCGACGATGCCATCCAACTCGCTACCTGTGCGCGTGAGTTGAGCCCGAGCTTGTTCAGGATGTTGCCCACGTGAGTGGCGGCCGTGCGATCGGAAATGAACAAGCGGGCGGCGATCTGCTTGTTGCTCAGTCCGTCGGCGACTAACCGCGCGACCTCCAGCTCCCGCTTTCCGAGGGGCGCGCCCCCGGCGCCATCTGACGGCGCGACCTCGGCTTGATCGGATTCGCCAAGCGCGAGGCGCAATGCCGCCACGCGGCTCAAGCGGGCGCCCGCCTGAAATTCGGCCTCGAATTTCGACGACCCCAGCGCTCCCCTGGCCGACGCTTTGGCCTGGGCCATCACTGGAACAAAGGGGCCCATGATGTCGGCGCCAGTCTGCCTCCCCGCGGCTTCTGCTGCCCCGAGCAGCTGTGCCGCTGCTCGCGCCTGGCCGGTGTTGGCCGCATACCAGCCTGCAGCCCCGAGTCCGTAAGACTGGCCCAGCCGGTTGTCGACGTTCCGAGCGACGCGCAATGCTTCAACAAACCGATCCTTTGCCGCATGGATGTCGCCCGACATCATTCCCACCATGCCGAGGTTGCGAAGCATGGCTTCCAGTTGGTACAGGTCACCGGCTTCTCGGCTGAGGCGCACGCCCTCCAAAGACGCAGCTCTGACAGTCTCGAGGTCCCCCTCGAAGATCGCGTGAATCGCCCGAGACTGCACCAGCTCGATCGTTGCGGGGAAGTCATCCAGACCCGCGGTGATCGCCTCGGCCTCATCGAGGTAGCGTCTCGCCGCTTCATGCTCGCCAGCCATGTTTTCAACGGTCGCGGCTATCGATAGTGCCTCGGACAACAGTGCTGCTGGCCCCGTCCCGCGAGCCGTCACAACGGCTCGAGCGATCCACGGCCTGGCGGCCGCGGGATCGGCCTGCAGCAGGCTCAACCATCCACGAAGGTAATAGGCCCGCACCAGCGTGAGCGGAGACGCGTCGCCGAACGCGAGCAGTGGGTCGAGCCAGCGCAGGCCCTCCGTGGTTCCATGCGTAATCCAGTAGTACTTCATCGAGGCGGCGATATCGAGTCCGCGGGCAGA
>DATBYU010000203.1:0-10706 GCA_036513555.1 Candidatus Dormiibacterota bacterium
GGACCGTCGCCTTCGAGAACATGCCGCAGGCCGCCACCCCGAAGATCGGCTTGTCGGTCAGGTAGGCGAGCCAGACCGCGCTACCCGGGTGGGCCGGCGCGCCCTGCTTCTCCATCCGGGCGTCAAGTCGCCCCAACGCGAGCAGCGTCGGGTCGAGCGGGTCAGTCGCGTTGGCACCGGCAGTCAGCAACAGGTCGGCGTCGCGCAGCAGGCCGCTGACGGCTGCTTCCAGCGCGGCGACGTCATCGGCGACATACCGGATCTCGCTGATCGACGAGCCAAACCAGGCGACCTTCATCTCGATCGACGCCTGGAACTTCTCGCGCTGCGCCGACTCCAGCCGCTCGCGAACCAGGACCGCCACCCGCATCGGCCGAAACGCCAGGACCCGGATCACACCCTGGCCCGCCGCCGCCACCCGTTCCGCCTCGCGCAGTCGAGCCTCCGGCACGACGAAGGGGGTGACCTTGACGCCCGCGATCGTCTTGCCACTGGACACCAGCTGGCCGTCGAAGAGCGTGAAGACGGACACGTCCTCGATGCTGTTGAGCGCCTGGAGCCGCTCGACGTCGACGGTGAAGATGCCGTTGATCTCGGCGCTCAGCCGCGCCTGGCTTTCGACCGGCCCGTGGGCGATGACGCCGGGGCCGGCGACCACCCTCGCCAGCCGGCGAGCGGCCTCATCCTCATGGACGTCGCCCGGCTCGATCCGGACGATATGGATCTCGTCGACCCGGGCGGCGGCAACCACCGGCCAGTCCGCTTTGCTGAGAATCCGGCCTTTGAGCAGCAGCACGCGATGGTGGTCGTCGGGAACCAGCAGCGTCTGCGCCAGCACGGCGCCGTCGATCTGCTCCGCGCTCAGACGCGAGCCCCGCAGCGCCTCGGCCTTCATGGGGCCGTCGTCGCCGCGGCGACGGAGCCGGGCATCGGGCCTCCCTGCTTGCCGTGGCGAACGGCGACCATCTGCGAGAGGATGGCGAGCGCCGTCTCCTCCGCCGTCTGGGCGCCGAGGTCGAGGCCGATGGGCGCATGGACACGACTGATCTCGGTCGGGCTGACCCCAGCAGCCGTCAAGCGGGCCACCCGGTCGCGATGGGTCTTCTTGCTCCCGATGGCACCGATGTAGCGGGGATGGCCGCGAAGGGCGGCCGTGATGGTGGGATCGTCGAACTTGGGATCGTGGGTCAGGATCACAACGTAGGTCGACCCGTCCATCGGCAGGTCCTTCAGGACCTCGTCGGGCCAGGCGTGGACCACGCGTCGCGCCTCCGGGAACCGATCGCGGTCGGCAAACTTCGAGCGCGCGTCCACGACCGTCACCCGGAAGCCGAGCGCACTCGCGAGGCGCGTCAGCGGGATGGCCACGTGGGAGCCCCCGAAGATGTAGAGCTCGGGTGGTCGGGGAAACGGCTCCAGGAAGACGCCGTCCTGACGCACCGGGTTCTCGTGGTCGAGCAGGTCGCGGACGTTGGGATCGGCCGGCGTCAGCAGTGCCCGCGCGCCGGGCGTCGCGCCGACGTCCGTCTTCAGTACCACCGGACGCTCCGCCTCCAGGGCGTTGATCAGCTCCCGATGCACCGGTGCCAGCGGCTCGATCAACACGTCGACCTCGCCCCCGCAGCTCAGCCCGACGGTCCAGGCGAGGTCGTCACTAACGCCGTAGTGAAACAGGCTCGCCGGTTTGCCCTGCAGGATCGCCTGGGCCTGCTCGAAGACCTCGCCCTCGAGGCAGCCACCGCTCACGGAACCGGCGAGCTTGCCCGACTGGCTGATCGCCATCCGGGAGCCGGCGGGCCGCGGGGCGCTCCCCCAGGTGCTGATCACCGTCGCGAGGGCCACCGGGTCGCCGCTGTCCAGCCACGCCTTGACGTCGGTCATGACGTCGCGCATGCAACCAGTCTAGTCAGCTGATTGCGGAATCGCTCTCAGGCCGATGCGGTTACGAGCGTCTGTCGCCGGACCGGACGCCGGTTGGCGGTTTCGAGCAGGAGGGTGCCGAGCGCCTCGAGGTTGGCGAGGTTGTGCGCCGGCAGGAAATCGTCGACGAAGGGCAGGGCCGCCTGCAGCCCGAGGGTCAGGGGCTCGTAGCCGGGCGCACCCATCAGCGGGTTCATCCAGATCAGCCGGTGGCAGGACCGCTGCAGCCGGGCGATCGCATGCCGCATCTGCGCCGCATCGCCTCGATCCCATCCGTCGCTGATGATGGCGACGGTCGCGCCGTGGCCGAGCACGCGGCGCGCGTAGCGACGGTTGAACGACTCGATCGCCTCGCCGATGCGCGTTCCGCCCGACCAGTCGTCGACCGATGCCGTCACCCGGTTGAGTGCGGCGTCGACGTCGTGGCTGCGCAGCAGGCGGGTGATGCGTGTCAGCCGGGTGGCGAAGACAAAGGCTTCGACGCGGGTGCTGGCATTCTTGAGCGCGTACGCAAAATTCAGCAGCAGGCGCGTGTAGCGCTCCATCGAGCCGCTGATGTCGCAGAGAAGCACGAGGGGTCGCGGCCGAAGTCTCGGGCTTTTCCAGCTGAAGACGAGTAGCTCACCGCCAAATCGCATGCTGCGCCGGAGCAGCCGTCGCATATCGAGCTCGTCGTTGCCACCGGCCCGGGCGCGCCGCGACCGGGTCAGCCCGGCTGGCAGCCGCATCAAACGGATGAGTCGCCGGACCTCGGCCATCTCGGCCTCAGTCAGCGTGTCGAAGTCCTTCTCTCGCAGCACCTCAGCCTGCGAATAGCTCGCCACCTCCTGCTCCTCGGCGCCTTCGGCTTCCTCGCCGTCGTCGAGGACCTTGAGCTGCCGGCCCGTCAGCGTCAGCGGCTCACCCCGTTCGCTCTCGGCCTCCTCCGAAGACGAGCCGTCGGCGGCCCGGGTCTCGGCCCGGAGAAATGCGACCAGTGCGCGATCCAACACGGGGAGCTCGTCGCGGCGACGGCCGAAGTGGGCGTGTACCGCGGTGCGGACGTCGTCGGGGCGGCGCAGGTCGATCACGGTCAAGGTCCGCAGGAAGGGCAGCATTCGGGCCGGACCCGCATCGAAGCCGAGGCCCCGAAGGATGCCGCCGAAATGCACCCAGTTCCGGGTCAGGACGACGCCGGGATCAGGCATTGACGGCGCGCGCGAGGAGCTCGCGCGAGCCCGCGCCCCGCAGCCGTTCGAGATCCTCCTGGTATTTGACGATGGCGCCCAGGGTCGACTGCACGTTGGCTTCGGTCAGCTCGGTCTGCCCCAGCGCAACCAGCGCGCGCGTCCAGTCGAGCGTCTCGGCAATCCCAGGCAGCTTGTAGAGCTCGAGCCCGCGAACGCCACCGATGAACGCGCTGACCTGGCGCGCCAGCTTGACGGGGACGTCGGGCAACCGGGTGGTGATGATCTCGTACTCCCGGTCGACTGATGGGTAATCGATCCAGAAATAGAGGCACCGGCGCTTGAGCGCATCGTGGATCTCGCGGGTGCGATTGGAGGTGATGATCACGGCCGGCGGCTTGTCGGCCTTGATGGTGCCGATCTCGGGAATGGAGATCTGGAAATCCGAGAGCAGCTCGAGCAGGAAGGCCTCGAATTCGTCGTCGGCGCGATCGATCTCGTCGATCAGCAACACCGGCGCCGTTGTCCCGTCGCTCTCGATCGCCTGCAGCAGCGGTCGTTTCACCAGGAACTGGTGACTGTAGATCTCGCGCTCCGTTTCCGCGCGCTTGGCGCCGGACGATTCCAACAGGCGGATATGCAGCATTTGTTTGGCGTAGGCCCATTCGTAGACCGCGTTGTTGACGTCGATCCCCTCATAGCACTGCAACCGAATCAACCGGGTGCTCAGGATGTCGGCCAGCACCTTGCCCACTTCGGTCTTCCCGACCCCGGCCTCGCCCTCGAGCAGGAGGGGCTTGTCGAGGGTCAGCGCCAGAAAGATCGTCGTCGCCAGGCTGCGATCCGCTACGTACTGATGCGCCTTCAGCGCCCGCTCCACGTCCTCGATCGACGAAACGGGAAGGTCCTGCATGAGCAGAGTTTAGAGAGAGCGGCGGCGAAATGCCGCCGCCCCTCTCCCCTTCCTAGTGGTGCGCTGTGATTTGTTCGAGCGCGCGCCGAGTCAGCACCTGGGCCAGGTGCCGGCGATAATCGGGTGATCCGTTGAGGTCCTGCGGGGGGTCGGTACCTTCGGCTGCCCGTTCCGCCGCCTTGCGAATGTCATCTTCGTGCGCGCCCTTGCCGCGCAGGGCCTGCTCGACACCCGAGGCCCGCAGCGGACGGCTCCCCATCCCGGTGAGAGCGACCGCCACCTGGGTGACGTCATGACCGGACACCCTCACCTGGGCGGCGACCGCCACGATCGCCCAATCCTGCGAGCGCCGGCTGAACTTCAGGTAGGTCGCCCGGCTGCCCGGCGACGGGGTCGCGATCCGGATCTCTCGCAGAATCTCGTTTGGCTCCAGCGCCGTCGTAAACGTGTCGATGAAGAACTCTCGAGCCGCGACGCTGCGCTCCCCCTTCGGGCCAACAAGCTTGAACTCGGCATCCAGCGCGAGCAGGCACGCGGGGAAATCACCAAACGGGTCGGCGTGCGCCGCGGCGCCGCCGATGGTTCCCCGGTTGCGCACCTGCGGGTCGCCAATCTGGGAAGCGGCGCTGGTCAGCAGTGGCAGCTTGTTCTTCAGCAGGTCGGAAAGCTCGATGTCGTGGTGGGTGGTCAGAGCACCGATTGCGATGTGCCCGTCTTCCTCCCGGATGTAATTGAGGTTGCTGACCCGGCCGATGTCGACCAGGAAGGACGGGGTCGATAGCCGCAGCTTCATCAGCGGGATGAGGCTGTGACCGCCGGCCAGGACTTTGGCCTCCTGGCCACGCTTGACCAGCTCGGCCACCGCCTCCGGCAGGGTGCGCGGGACGACGTAGTCGAATGCGGCAGGAATCATCGTGCTGTCCCTCCGTTGCGGTGCATCAGGTGCCAGACCTTTTCCGGGGTCGCGGGCATGTTGACCTCCTTGACGCCGAATGGCGACAGGGCATCGACGATCGCATTCATGACCGTGACGCTCGAGGCAATCGTGCCAGCCTCGCCAATTCCCTTCACGCCCAGCGGATTGGTTGGGCTCGGGGTGACCGTGGCGGCCAATTCGAACGATGGCAGATCAGGCGCGGTCGGGATCATGTAATCGAGCAGGGACGCCGTCCTCAACTGGCCGGTGTCGTCGTAGACGGCTTCCTCGAAGAGCGCCTGACCGATGCCCTGCGCGATGCCACCGTGAAGCTGGCCGTCGACCACCATCGGGTTGATCCGCGTGCCGCAGTCGTCGACGGCAACGTAGCGCACGACTCGGGTGCCGCCGGTTTCGCCGTCGATCTCCACTACAGCAACGTGGGCGCCAAACGGCCACACGAAGTTGGGCGGATTGAAGAACGTGGTGGCCTCCATCCCGCCTTCCATATCCGGCGGCAGCCGATGCGGCTGGAAGGCGGCACCGGTAATCTCCTGGATCGTGACCGCCTTGGACGGCGTTCCCTTGACGAAGGCCTTGCCGTCTTCATAGACGATGTCAGCCTCGGCGGCCTCCAGCAGGTGGGCGGCGATCTTCCGCGCCTTCTCGCGAACCTTGACCGAGCTCAGGTAGACGGCCGTCCCGTCAACCGAGGCGCTGCGGCTTCCATAGGTGTCCATGCCCATCGGTCCGATCGCGGTATCGCCATGCACGACGTCGATATCCTCCAGCGGTAAGCCCAGCTCATTCGCCACGATCTGGGCAAAGGTGGTCTCGTGGCCCTGGCCATGCGGCGAGCTACCGATGATGACCGTGGCCTTGCCGGTGAAGTGCAGGTTGACGACCGACATGCCCCAGAACCCGATGCCGGCGGCGGCCGTGGTGGCGACCGACGGACCGAGACCGCAGATCTCGAGGTAGGTGCAAAAACCGATGCCCAGGTACTTGCCGTGCTTGCGGGCCTCGGCCTGCTCCTTGCGAAACTGCGGGTAGTCGACCAGCTCGAGCGCCTTGTCGAGCGTGATGCGGTAGTCGCCCGAGTCGTAGGTCAGGCCGAGCAGGTTGGTGAAGGGTTGCTCGCTCGGCGGGATGAAATTCTTTCTGCGCACCTCGACCGGATCCATCCCGATCTCGTGGGCGACAAGGTCCATGACGCGCTCGATCAGGTGGGTCGCCTCCGGACGACCCGCACCGCGATAGGCATCGGTCGGCGTCCGGTTGGTAAAGACCCCAACCCCACGACCGTCAAAGGCGGGCAGTTTATAGGGGCCCTGGGCGATCAGGAGGGCGATCGCCTGGAAGGTGCCGAACTGGCTGCAGTAGGCGCCCAGGTCGAGATATTGTGTGGCGCGAACCCCGAGCACCTTGCCATCGCGTTTGGCGGCGATCTCGACATCCCAGATCTGGGAACGACCGTGATGGGTCGCCTTCATGTTCTCGTTGCGATCCTCGGTCCACTTGACCGGACGGCTCAACCGGCGGGAGGCGAGCGCGACCAGGATCTCCTCCGGATAGACCCGGATCTTGGATCCGAAGCCGCCGCCCACATCCGGCGCAATCACGCGGACGTTGCTCTCCGGAATGCCCAGGATGACGCCGAGCCAGATCTTGACGAAGTGCGGAATCTGGGTGGACGACGTAACGGTGAGCGTCTTGGCGAACTTCTTGTAGTCCGCCACGACGCCTCGGCCTTCCACCGCGACTGGAATCAGCCGCTGCTGGATGATCCGCTGCGTGATGCGGACGTCGGCGTCGTGGAACGCCGCCTCGATATCCCCACCCGTCCGCTTCACGTCGTAGGCGATGTTCGAGCCGACGTCGTCGTGCAGGACGGGCGCGTCCTTTTTGAGCGCGGCCTCGATGTCGAGCACCGGCGGCAATGGCTCGTACCGGATATCCAGCCGCTCGGCGGCGTCTTCAGCGGCAGCCTTGCTGGTGGCCACGACCAGGGCGACCGGCTCGCCGACGTAGCGAACGCGGTCGGAGGCGATCGGGTAATGGTTCGGATATTTCTTTTCCGGGACAAACGAGGTGGTCACCGGCAGCGGTGATTGGAACTCCGGCATGAGGTCTTTGCCGGTCCAGACGGCGAGCACCCCGTCAGCCTCTTTTGCCCTGGAGGTCTCGATTGCCTCGATGCGGGCGTGCGCCTGGGTGCTGCGCACGACGTACAGGTAGGCGAACGCCGTCTGCGCCATATCGTCGACGAAGTTTCCACTTCCGGTGACGAGCTCCGGATCTTCCCGGCGCTTGATGGAGGCGCCGATCAGCTGTGAAACCGCCATCTCACCTCTCCTTCTGTGAGGAAACAGCCGCCGGCGCCTTGCTTTCGGCACCGGGGGCCATCACCTTGGCCGCCGCCTGGATGGACTTGACGATGTTGTGGTAGCCGGTGCAGCGGCAGAGGTTGCCTTCGAGGCCGACGCGGATCTCGCGCTCGGTCGGGTTGGGATTGCGCTCGAGCAGCTGCTTCGCCGCCATGATCATGCCGGGCGTGCAGAAGCCGCACTGCAGACCGTGCTCGTCCCAGAAGGCCTGCTGGAGAGGATGCAACGTCGTCCCGTTGGCGAGACCCTCAATGGTGGTGATCTCCGCCCCGTCCGCCTGGACGGCGAAGACGGTGCAGGACTTCACGCTGTGCCCGTCGAGCTCGACGGTACATGCCCCGCAGTTGCTGGTGTCGCAGCCGACATGGGTCCCGGTGAGCCCCGCCAGTTCGCGGATGTACTGCACCAGTAATAGCCGAGGCTCGACCTCGTGCTCATGCTTGGCGCCATTGATGGTGACGGCAACCTTCCGCCTCATACGCACCTCCTATTAACGTGCCGAACCTGCCGCCACAGGTATAGCACTCGAATCCACGAGTGTCTAGGGTGGGGTTGGGCGTCTGCGGTTAGCGCTGCTGGGGGACGCGGAGCTCGACGCGCCGGCAGTTGCGACAGGCGAGCAGCTCCATGTCGAGGATGCCCTCGCCGATCTCAGCCCACTGGCCCATCAGCGCCGCCCATCCGCCGCTCACGCCGCCGACCCGAAAGTGCTCGACGCCGAGTGACTGGAGGGGACCCTTGCACGCAAGACAGCTGTCGGTCGCCTGCTCAGTTGCCATCTGGAAATCTTAGGGGTTGAACTCGGTGAAACATGGGTACACTACTTGTAGGCACATTCGGGACGCTTTGACGTCCCTCCCTCGCTCAGAACCTTGAGCATGGTCCTTTAAGTTGATCCCTCACGAGTCATGACTTGCCTGTGGCAGGTCGGACAAGGAGATATCGCATGGCAGCACAGAATCAGGCGACCACGTACGCCCGCGTCGTCCGTCTCAAGGGTGATCCGAACCGGGTCCAGGAGACCATCACCGTCTGGACCCAGCACATCCTGCCCCTGCTCAAGAAGCAACGGGGGTTCACCGGCGTGACGCTCGTCGGCAATCGGAAGACCGGCGACGCGCTGACCGTCTCCTACTGGGAGACCGAGGCGACGATGAAAGAGGCTCGTGGCCAGGTGCGCCCGCAGGCGCTCAAGGTGTTCGGCGAGATCGGCGCCAGCATCGTCGAAGATGACGAGTGCGAAGTCGCGCTGCTCGAGCGCTTCAAGCCACCGATGACGGGCGTATACGCGCGTCTGACCACCGTCCATGGCGACCCGGCGCACGTTTCGGAAGCCATCGACAACTTCAAGGACAAGATCGTGCCCATCATCGCGACCCAGTCCGGCGCGCGCACCGCGCTGTTCTACGTTAACCGGCAGTCCGGCATGGCCCTCGCGGGTTCGGTCTGGGACACCGAGTACGACCTGCAGAAGAGCGAGACGTCAATCAGCTCCCTGCGCACGGAGGCCATCAAGAAGTTTGCCGGCCGCGATGCGAAAACCGAAGCCTTCGAAATCTACTTCACGGAGATTCTGACGCCCGTCGCGTCAGTCCGCTAGCCGATACCGCGTGAAGGGCGGCCGCTGACCCCTCGGGGGGTCGAGGGCTGCGGTCGCCCTTCCTTATCGCTTACTAGATGAGGTCCGCCCGTCGGCTGGGCCAAGAGGTCTTAGAAGGGCTCAAAGGAATTTCCCATGGCTGTTGTTATCACCGATCCCAAGGTCCTCGCGACCAGGTTCAACGACACCTTCAACGCGCACAACGAGAGCGCCCTCAAGGCCCTGGTTTCACCGAACATCCGATTTACCGCCCCGGGCGGCGTACGCCTCGTCGGTCAGGATGCCTTCGCCGGCTATTTCGTTAGTTGGCTGAAAGGCTTTCCCGATGCGCGCATGACCGTTCATCACGAGATCGTCAGCGGCCCCTGGGTCGTCCAGGAGTACACCTTCGAGGGTACGCACCGCGGCACCCTTGCCGGCCCGCTGGGCGAGATCGCGCCGACCAACCGGAAAGTCGCCGGCAACGGCGTGCAGCTCATCCGGATCGAGAATGAGCTCGTGGTCGACTGCCGCCTCTACTTCGATATGGTCGAGACCCTGACGCAGCTCGGCATCATGCCGATCCCCGCGAAGGTCTAACCAGACCGAACCGCCGACGGACCCGGGCCCCGCGGCCCGGGTCTTTTTGCGTCGCTCGCCAGCGCTCGGCCGCGGCGCGCCTGGTAGCGCCCGATCAGGAACCAGGGGAGCGCGACCGCAAAGTAGATGAAGCCGGCGACAGGCGCCGTGGCGGGCTGCGGAATGACCTGGGCGAGACCGGCAGAGATGAGGCCGATCAGCATCGTCGCCCCGTGGCCGGCAACCGAGAGGCGCGTCACGATGACCTCCCATTCGGTCAAACCGAGCTCCTCGCGCTTTCGGTAGGCGTGCAGGTAGAGGAGCGCCAGGACCAGGCTGACGCTGGCGAAACCGAGTCCATAGATGAGGAAAAGGGCTGGGGTATCCCGCTGCTGAAACGAGATTCCTCCGGTCTGGAAGGCGAGAGCGAACAGGAATTTCAGCGGATAGACGTAGAAGAGCACCACGAAGAGCAGGAGCAGGGTCAGGAAGACCGTCACGAAGTCGCTCATCGCGTAGCGCCGGAAGAAGACGAACTGTCCGTACCAGATCGTCGCGACCAGCGCAAAGGTGACCGCGAAGACTGGAAGGCCGCTGAGCTGCTGAAGCAACTGGTCGAACCGGTTCGGGACGGCCAACGAGACCACCAGCAGCGTGATGGCGAAGCCGAAAGCGGTGTCGCTGAACCCCTCCAAGCGCGAGACCGACTCACTCCGATTGCGGAAGCGAGGCGCTGCGTCGCCGGCCACGGCAAGAGTCTAGGCCGAGGGCTTGCGAAATGCGTTGACGCTCGCAGGCCGCTGACAGCGGCATTGTGACGGCCTTACGACGTGGGGTGATATCACTCGGCGGCGGGTAAAGATATGTAGTGCCCCCCGAGTGAGGGCTTGGGCCGTCAGGTCCCCACATGAGGTCCGCCAGGCGGCTGGGCCAAGGGTTCTTAGAAGGATTCAAAGGAATCTCCTATGACGACCACCGTTACCGATCCCAAGGTGCTTGCGGCGAAGTACAACCAGGCGTTCAACACGCACAACGAGACCGCGCTTCGGTCCTTGATCTCGCCCAACGCGCGGTTCAGCGCCCCCGGCGATGTCCGGCTCGAGGGCAAAGACGCCGTCATCGGCTACACCAACAGCTGGATGAAGGCGCTCCCGGATGCGACGATCACCGTGACGAACGAAATCGTGAACGGCCCCTGGATCGCCCAGGAGTTCACCTTCGCGGGCACCCACAGGGCGCCCCTCAC
>DATBYU010000204.1:0-25695 GCA_036513555.1 Candidatus Dormiibacterota bacterium
ACGATGTGCTTGTCGCGACGCTTGCCCTTCATCTCCTCCAGGCTGATGTGATAAAAGTTGGCGACCGCGCGCGAGATCGCATCAATGGTGAGGGTGCGCGTGTCGGCGGACGGAATGACGTCCTGCAATAGCTTCGCGGCCATGTCGACGTTGACCGCGCTGCGGTTCAGCGAGGCATGCGCGATCACCCGGATCAACGCTCCCTCCAACTCACGGATGTTTTTTTGAATCTTGTGGGCGATGAAGGAGAGCACGTCCTCCGGCACCAGCTTCGCATAGGGTCCAACCTTTGACTTGAGGATGGCGACCCGGGTCTCGAAGTCGGCCGCCTGGATATCAGCGATGAGCCCCCATGAAAACCGCGAGCGCAACCGATCTTCGAGCGTCGGGATCTCCTTCGGCGGCCGATCTGAGGAGATGACGATCTGCTTGTTGAGCTCATGCAGGGAATTGAAGGTATGGAAGAACTCTTCCTGGGTGCGGTCCTTGCCGGCGAGGAACTGAATGTCGTCGACGAGGAGCACGTCCACCGTCCGGTACCGGGTGCGGAAATCATTCATCCGCCCTTCCTGAATGGAAGAGATCATTTCGTTCATGAACTTCTCGCTGGTCACATAAGCGACCCGCTTGCGGTGATGCTTTTCGAGGACCGCGTGGCCGATGGCATGCATCAGATGCGTCTTGCCCAGTCCGACGCCGCCGTAGAGGAACAGCGGGTTATATGCCTTGGCAGGCGTTTCCGCGACGGCCCGGCACGCGGCATGGGCGAAGCGTGAATTGTTGCCGACCACGAAATGCTGGAATTGGAATTTTGGATTGAGCTGCGAGGCCTCATGGAGGACCGGCCCTTCCACTTCACCGTCTTCGGGCGGCGGCTCCTCGGCGATCGCCACGGCGGCCCGTCCACCCTGGACCGCGGCCTGGCCGGGGACCACCTCGAAGGCGACACTGACGTCGCCGGAGACGATCGCCGACAGCGTCTCCTTGATCATTGCGGAATACCGATCCTCGAGCCAATCTTTGGCAAGCTTGGTGGGCACACCGATCTTGAAGGCATTCTTCTCGCGGCCCACTAACGACGCATTCTTCAGCCAGGTCTCGTAGCTGGGCTTACTGAGCTGGAACCGAAGTTCCTCCTGCGCCGCTTGCCAGATCTGATCTCCGTTCATACGGTCCTCCAACCAACGCGCGACTGTTTCGTTGGAGAGCAGAGCCGGTGCTGCGCGTCAGGCCGCGAAGACGGAAACGAGGCCCATGGACGGCGTTAGCGGGGACGGGACTTATGCACAAGCTTCCCACAAAGGTGGACAAGTCTATCGAGGTCTCCCCAGCCTCTTGTGCATAAGTTGTTGATGGTTATTTGCCGTAGCTCTCCAGGGCAGCGGAATAATAGCAAACGGATTCTGCCCGCGCAATCCGAAACTACGTACGAACGGGGTGACTCCGCATGGTATGGTTAGGCCCCGAAAATGAAGCGTACCCACCAGCCCAAGAAGCGCCAGCGAGTCAAAGTCCACGGCTTCCGTGCCCGCATGTCAACACCTGGCGGTGTCAAGGTGATCAAGGCCCGCCGCCTCAAGGGCCGTCGCCGCCTGACGCCAACCTCCAGCCGGCGGGCGCGGTAACCCTTAAGTCCTCGGGCGGGTGAAGCGGCGCTCTCGGCTGCTTCGCTCAGCCGACTTCGACCGGACGCTCCGTTCCGGCCGCCGGGCCGCCTCCGACTACCTGGCCCTATTCGTAAGCGATAATGATGTTGGCCGGCCGCGCGTCGGCCTGGCCGTCAGCCGGAAGCTCGGCAACGCCGTGGTCCGGAATAGAATCAAGCGGCGCCTGCGGGAGCTGGTCAAGCCGTTGCTGACACAAACCGAGGGCGGCCGCGACGTTGTAATCGTGGCACGGGCGCGGGCTGTCGATGCGGAATTTACCCGGCTGCGCCAGGAGATGGAAATGTTGTGGGCGAAGGGGTGGGGGCGATGACGGCGGTCTCGCTTGCCCTGATCCGGGTCTACCGGGTGACTCTCGGCCCCATTTTCGGGGCCGTTTCGGGTTGCCGCTACATGCCGACCTGCTCGCAGTACGGCTATGAGGCCATCCAGCGCTACGGCTGGTGGCGGGGCTGGGGCATGGCGCTCGCTCGGATTGCCCGCTGCCACCCGTTTCATGCCGGTGGCTGGGACCCAGTGCCATGAACACCATCGGTCAGCTCTGGCACCCGATCTGGCTGCTCTGGTGGACGATCATCGGCGTGCCGATCCATGCCATCTTGAGCTGGCTGCTGTCGATGCTCAACGGCAACCCGATCGCGGACGCCATTGGGCCGTTCGGGGTGGCCATCGTCTTGCTCACCATCATCATCAAGCTGATCCTGGCCCCGGTTTTCCAATACCAGCTCACCACCTCGCGTCGGGTCCAGGCGGAACAACGCCGGATTGCCCCGCAGCTGGCCGCCGTGCGCAAGAAGTACAAGAAGGACCCGCAGCGCCTCAACCAGGAGACGATGGCGCTCTACAAGGAGCACAACATCAACCCGCTCGCGCAGATGAGTGGCTGCCTGCCGGCGTTGCTGCAGTCGCCGATCCTGATCGCGCTGTTTTATGTCATCCGCGACGCCCACAACACGCTTCCAATTCACGGTGGCAACTTTCTGGGCATTGTCCTGACCCTTCCCGCGACTGGCGATCCGAAGCACGTGCTTCATCAGTCCGTGCTGGCTTTCGCTCTTCCGGTCCTGGCGGGGTTGACGACCTTCGTGCAGACCAAGATGATGACGCCGCCCGGCGGGGCCGCGTCCCAGGACGCAACCCAGGCCGCCATGACGCAGAACATGACCCTGATCATGCCGGTGTTCATCGGATTTATCTCGCTCCAGTTCGCCGCCGCCCTCGCGCTCTACTGGGTGGTCAGCAACCTTTTCAGCATCGGCCAGCAATACTTCATTACCGGCTGGGGATCGCTCCGCGTGCCGCCGGTCCTACGTAGGGGGAGAGCCGCATGAGCAGCAGCAACAGCGTCGAAATCACGGGAAAGACGGTCGAGGAAGCCGTCGAGCAGGCGCTCGAAGACCTCGACGAGGCGCGCGAGAACGTCGAGGTCGAGGTGCTCGAGGAGTCCTCGCAGGAGGCTCGCGTTCGAGTCACGTTACGCGAGACCTACGCCGTCAAGGCCCGAGAAGTCGTGGCCGAGCTGCTCTACAAGATGGGTATCAGCGCCCAGGTCACCATCAAGAAGGCCGACGAGCCGGTGATGATCGACGTCGCCGGCGACAACCTTGGCCTGTTGATCGGCTGGCGTGGCGAGACGCTGCGAGCCTTCCAAACTGTTGTGAACCTGATCCTCAACGAAGGCCGCGCCGACCGCCGGCGCCTCGTCGTCGATGTCGAGCACTACCGTAACCGGCGCGAGGAGACCGTCAAGGAGATGGCGCTGCGACTGGCGGACCGGGTCCGGCGGAGCGGCGAACGCGTGATGATGGACCCGATGCAGTCCTACGAACGGCGCATCGTGCATATCACGCTCGAGAAGGAGCCCGGCATCCGCACCGAGAGCCAGGGTGAGGAGCCCAACCGGCGGGTCGCGATTCTCCCCGATGGGGTGAGCGCCAGCCGCCGCCCGGCGGAACGCCCGGTGCCGGCCCCCTCACCCCCCTTGACGCGGCAGGGTAGTGGCTACGGGGACCGTCCCCGCTACGGCGATCGTCCTCGGTTCGGTGATCGGCCACGCTTTGGTGAGCCGCGAACGGAGTCACCGGAAGGCGGCGACAGCGGCGCCGAGGGCTGAGGCCCATTCAGGAAGTCGGCCCGCACCCGGTAGAGTGCCGCCGCGACCGTTTCCGCCGATAGGCCATCGTCGAGCGCATCCTGAGCACCGCGGATCCCGTTTCTCAGGGTCCCAGCCCGCGTTTTCGCCGCCAGCCGTTTGAGCTCTTTGGCGAGCTCCACCGGCAGGCCCGCCCCCGCGTCCGAGTCCCCGTAGCTCCACGCCTCGACGCGGTCGATGAGCCGGTTCAGGCGGTCGACGAATTCAGATTCAGCTTTCACTCGCCCATCTTGCCTGATATCGCCCTACTCACAAGGTGCGCCATCTGGCCCCCCGAATAGGGAGATCCGTGCGCACCCCTACGATATACTCAGATCGTGCCCCTGTCTCGGTCTCCGTATCGTCTGTCTACTTTGCCGACCGGGGCCCGGGTGGTGTCGACCGAGTTGGCGGACCGCCCCTCGACCACCATGGCGATCATGTTCAAGGTCGGCTCACGCTACGAGTCGGACCAGGAAGCCGGCATCAGTCACTTTCTCGAACATATGTTCTTCAAGGGCTCGGCTCATTATGGCGGGGCCAAGGAAATTGCCGAGGCGATTGAGGGAGTCGGCGGCGTCCTGAACGCCGGCACCGACAAAGAGCTGACGATGTACTGGGCCCGCGTGCCGAAGAACAAGGCGAAGCTGGCAATCGACGTCCTCGGCGACATGCTGTTCCAGCCCTTGCTCGACCCGATCGAGCTCGAAAAGGAGCGCCTCGTCGTCCTCGAGGAGCTGAAGATGTACCAGGACTCCCCGCAGGAGTACGTCCATAGTCTTTTCGAGCAGATCAGCTGGCCTGATCATCCGCTCGGGCGAGACGTGGGCGGCACGGAGGCGTCGGTCCGTGCCCTGACTCGCGACGACCTGCTGCGCTACCTCGACGAGCATTACCTGCTACGCAACCTCGTGGTTACGATCGCTGGTCCGGTGACGCATGAAGAGGCGATCGGGTTGATCGAGCCATATCTCAAGGCCCGCGGCAACGGTTCGGCGCCGCCGTCGTTCCTGCCCTCTGTGGGCAATGGGCTCACGCCCACCGTCCTGCTCAAGTCCAAGAAGACGGAGCAGGCTCATGTCTGCCTTGGCGTCCACGCGCCTTCGTACATGGACCGCGATCGCCACGTGATCGACATCCTCAACTGTGTGCTCGGCGAGGGGATGAGCTCGCGGTTGTTCCTCGAGGTGCGCGAGAAGCTCGGGCTCGCGTACGACGTCCACTCTTATGTCAACAAGATGTACGACACGGGGGTGCTCGGCGTGTATGCCGGCACTGAGCCGCGCCAGGCCGCGCGCGCCGTCGGCGCCATCGTCGGCCAGCTCCGCCGCCTGTGCGATGAGCCGGTCAATCGCGCGGAGCTCACCAAGGCCAAGGAGTTCTACAAGGGCCGCCTGTTGCTGCAGATGGAGAGCACCAACTCGGTGGCCACCTGGTACGGCGGCCAGGAGGCGCTCACCGGGCGGATCGAGGATGTCGACGAAACGGTCGCGGAGATCGACGCCGTCACCGCCGAGGACGTCATGCGGATCGCCAAGGAGCTCTTCGGCCAGGCGCTGCAGCTCGCCGTAATCGGCCCGTTCCGCAGCGAGGCGCCCTTCCTCAAGCAGATCGCCTGAGCCCGATCCGGGCGCATGCGAAGAATGGGACGCTAGAATGAGTCGCCCTCGGATGAAGTTGAACAGCTAAAGGATGGCGCAGCCGCAGATGGCGCAACCGCCGGCGCCGGCGCAACCACCGCGCCAGAAGTCATTTCTCAGGGACACGCTGGAAATCGTGTTCCTTGCGCTCGTGCTGTATGTCGTCATCCAGTACGCGGTGCAAACCGTGCACGTGCTGGGCTCGAGTATGTACGCAACGCTGCACGACAACGACCTGCTGGTTGCCTCGAAGATTTCCTACAAGCTGCACCAGCCACAGCGCGGGGACATCATTGTTTTCAAGCCCCCGGATGAGGCCAGCCGCGACTTCATCAAGCGCATTATCGGGCTCCCGGGCGAGCGGATCCGCATCGCGAATAGCGTGGTCTACATCAATGGCCGCGTGCTCAACGAGCCCTACCTGCCCGAGCGTTGGACCTATAACAACAACTGGCCGGCGTCAGGGCAGGACCAGCTGATTCCGCCTGACCAGTACTTCGTCATGGGGGATAACCGCAACCATTCCAGTGACTCGCGGACGTTCAACTTCATCGAGCTCAGCTCGATTCTTGGGAAAGCTGAGATCCGGATCTGGCCGCTCGGTCAGGTCGGATTTTTAAGCGGCAAGCCGACCCTCGCCCCGAATCAATAGCCGTGGTAGCAGAGCGCACGCTCGTCCTGGTCAAACCGGACGGCGTTCAGCGCGGGCTCGTCGGCGAGATCGTGCGCCGGCTCGAGCAGCGTGGTCTCAAGTTGGTCGGACTCAAGATGATGCGAATTTCCAAAGACGTCGCTGCCCGACACTACGCCGAGCACCAGGGAAAGCCCTTCTACGAGGGCTTGCTTGGGTTCATCACGTCGGGCCCGGTGGTCGCCATGATCTGGGAGGGCCGCGAGGCAGTTACCGTCGTGCGCAGCCTGATGGGCGCCACCGATCCGCTCAAGGCCGCGCCCGGCACCATTCGTGGTGATCTCGCCCTCGACCTCGGTATGAACCTGATCCACGGATCCGATTCGCCCGCCCGCGCCGAGACCGAGATGGCACTCTTTTTCGGCAAGGGCGAGCTGCATGATTACGACCGGACGGTCGACCGCTGGATCCGCGAATAGCGTTACACGTGCAAGAGGCTTAGCGGGTCAGGCGGCGCCGGAGCGTCTCGAACTCTTCGTTGCTGTAGAACTCGATCGTCAACCGGCCGCCGTGCTTGAGCCGGGTAAACACGACCTTCGTTCCGAGCGCGCGGCGAAACTCTTCCTCGATCGCCCGGGTCTCGGGATCGCCCGCCGATACGCGCCGCGGAGTCCTCGCCCCCACCTCAGTCGCACGGGCGCGTGCCCATTCTTCCGTCTGCCGCACGCTCCAGTGCTCACGGATGACCCGCTCCAGTCCCACGAGTTGCTGGGCCGCGGTCGGCAAGCCGAGGAGGGCAATGCCATGCCCGGCGGTGACGGCGCCCGACTCGATGGCTTTCACGACCGGCTCAGGAAGGCCCAGCAGCCGCACGCTCTGCGCGATCGTCACGCGATTCTTGCCGATCCGCTCGCCGAGCGCTTCCTGGGTCAGGCCGAAGTCGCGCAGCAGGCGCTGGATCGCGCGCGCCTCCTCGATGGCGTTGAGGTCGGTGCGCTGAAGGTTTTCGACGAGCGCGAGCTCGAGCCGTTCCTCGAGGCGACCGCCGCTCCCCGGATGGACGATGACCGGCACCTCGTTAAGTCCGGCAATCTCGGCCGCGCGGAGCCGGCGCTCGCCGGCGATCAATTCGTACCCGGCCAGGCCCTCGCGAACCAGCAGCGGCTGCAGGATCCCGTGCATCCGGATGGAGTCGGCGAGCTCCTGGAGCGCGGTCGGATCGAACGCACGACGCGGCTGCTCGGGGTTCGGCTTGATATCGGCGATCGGGATCTGCAGGGCGTAGCGGCGCCGGGCACCGCTTTCCGTCCCCAATTCCTCGACGTACTCACCGGATGGGATCAGAGCCTCGAGACCCCGCCCCAGTCCTCGCCGTTTGTTCATCTGGCGATCAACTCCTTCGTGAGTTCCTGGTAGGCGACACCGCCGCGCGACGTCGGGTCGTACTGGGTGATCGGCATGCCATGGCTGGGCGCCTCGCTCAGGCGCACGTTGCGTGGGATCACGGTACGGAAGGTCTTTTCCGGGAACTGGGCGCGGACCTGCTCGGCGACCTGGAGGGCCAGCGTGGTGCGCGGATCGAAAAGGGTCAGCACGATCCCGCCGATCTTGAGTCGCGGGTTGAGCTCGCGCTGGATCAACTGCGTCGTGTGGGTCAGCGCGCCCAGGCCCTCCAGGGCGTAGTACTCACACTGGATCGGAATCAGCATGAACTCCGCGGCGACCAGGCAGTTGACCGTGAGCAAGCCGAGCGACGGGGGGCAGTCGATGATGATGTAGTCGTACGCGACGCGCAACGACTCGAGCGCGTACAGCAACCGCCGTTCGCGGCGCGGTAGGTTGATGAGCTCGATTTCGGCTCCGGCGAGGGATCGATGGGAGGGAAGGATGTCGAGCCCGGATACGGCGGTCGGCCGCACCACCTCATTGATGTCGTAGGCGTCGACGATGACGTCATAGATGCTATGGCTGAGCTCGCTTCGTACGATCCCGAGTCCGCTGGTCGTGTTGCCCTGCGGATCCATGTCGACGATCAGGCCACTCAAGCCGAGCTCCGGAAGGTTGGCCGCCACGTTGATGGCGGTTGTGGTCTTTCCCACGCCGCCCTTTTGGTTGACGACTGCGTAGACTCTTGGCAATTTTGCTGGCTGGGACGCGGACGGATCCTGCCGGGATTATACGGGCATAATTCGCGAACGCACGTTTGTCAGGTGTGGATCGTGTGTGGATAAATCGCAGAGAGCGTTGGGGATCTACTTCGCGACGAGAGCGAGCAAGCCAACCGCGATGTCGTAACCGGCATGGGTGACGATGCATGGCAGCGTGCTGCCCGAACGAACCCGAAGCCATCCCAGCCCCATGCCAAGCACGAAGACCTCGAGCGTGGCGAAGCTGACAGCGTACTGGATGTGCAGCGCCGCGAAGAGGATCGCGGTGACGACGATGCCGAAGCGTGGGAGGATCGCACCCCGAAAAAGGGTTTCCTCGACGACACCGGCCAGAACGCCGAGAAAGACGATCGCGGCGGGGTTGTTGAAATGGCTGAAGAGTACGGTCGTCACGTCCGTGACCTGCTTCTGCTGGGTCGGCGCGACGACGTTTGCGAGTGCCTCGATGCCAAAGGCGACGGCCATGAAGACGCCGATGCCCACAATCGATATCAACCACCATCGCTTCTGTCGCGGCGGCAACAGGCCGAGCCGCTCGATCGTTTCGCGCGGCGACCGGCGGATGAAGATCCCCACCCCAACAAACGCCAGGATCAGAAAGGGAACGTCTTGCGCCAGAAGCTCGCCATAGGTCAGCGGCGGCTGCGCCGTGACCTGGGTGCCCAGCTGCTGGGCCACCAGGAGTAGTCCGAGCACCACCGTTAGATAAATAACCGGCGACCCGGGCCGGGTCGGCAAGATTCGAGCCACCGCCCGCTGAGCCACCGGGAACAGGAAGATCAGTCCGAGCGCGCCGGCGGCCGCGAACGGCACCAGGGTCAGTTCGGCTTGCTGAAACGTGCTGGCGGACTCTGTGCCCGAAGCGAAGGCGAGGAGATGGAGCAGCGATCCCAGCAATCCAACCAGTAGCGCCAGTCCGGCCAGGATGCCGCCGGCGACCAGGGTGAGGATGCGCGGCGCGGCGTGTCGCTCGCCGAAATTGGCGAGCACGTAGAGCGCGATGATGACGCCGACGAAGCCGACGATGAGGAGGTCGGTCCGCAGGTCAGCCGGTGCGATCAGGAGTGTCAGGACTTTGCGGGCGGCGTCGACCCTTGGGTTTTGCCTTGCCGAATGTCGATAAGTTGCTGCACGAGATCGATCGGAACCGGGAAGACGATCACGGTGTTTCGTTCGACCCCGATCTCGGTCAGGGTCTGCAGGTAGCGCAGCTGTAGGGCGCTTGGTTGGGTGGCAATCACGCCGGCGGCGTCGGTGAGCTTTTGTGCGGCTTCGAACTCGCCCTCGGCGTGGATAATCTTGGCTCGCTTCTCGCGCTCGGCCTCGGCCTGCTTGGCCATGGCACGCTGCATTGTCTGTGGGAGCTCCACGTCCTTGATCTCGACGGTCGAAACCTTGATGCCCCAGGGCTCGGTTTGCTCGTCGATGATGTGCTGCAGCCTGCTATTGATCTTTTCCCGGTTGGCGAGCAGCTCATCCAGCGAAGACTGGCCGAGCACGCTCCGTAATGTCGTTTGCGCTATTTGTGAAGTCGCGTTGATGAAGTTCGCGACCTTGGTGACCGCGTTGCGGGGATCCACGACCATGAAGTAGATGACGGCGTTGACCTTGATGGTCACGTTGTCGAGGGTGATGACCTCCTGGGGCGGCACCTCGAGGGTGACGGTACGCAGATCGATCTTCACTAGGCGGTCGATGCCAAAGGGAATGATGAGGCGCAGGCCCGGGCCCTTGAGCGCCATCAAACGGCCGAGCCGGAAGAGAACGCCGCGCTCGTACTCGTTGATGATGCGGATCGCCGAGCTCAAGCCGATCAAGACAACGAGAACGATGATGCCGAGAACGATCAGCGCGAAAATGCCCACGGGTCCCTCCTCGCTAGTGCGCTATTCCTCATGTTACGGGTCGCCACCTATGACGCGACCTGCGGCCCCTCCTCCCGCAAGGACTGCTGCTGCTGCAGGGGTTCGACGCGCAATCGAAGTCCGTCGGCCGCAACCACGCGTACCTGCGTCCCGGTGTCAAGCGGGCCACTGGTCGAGGTGGCCTGCCAGAGGGCGCCGTTTGTGAAGACCATACCGCTGGGGTTCAACGCTTCTCGCACGGTGCCGACGCTGCCGACCATCGACTCTTCACCCGCCTCATAGGGACGGCGGCGCGCCTCGATGAGCTTGCGCAGAATGAAGAGGAAGATCCCGGCGATCACGAGCACGGTAATGATGAGCAGCGGGATGTTGACGCCCTCGGCCAGGAAGCTCGTGTTTATCAGCAACAGGCCCCCCAATGTCATCGCCACGATGCCGCCGGTGGTCAGCACACCATGGGTCACCGCTTTCAGGTCGATCACAAAGAGAACCACCGCGATCAGGATCAAGAGCACACCCGCGATGTTGATCGGGAGGTCGAACAGCGACAGCGCGGCGAGGATGCCGGCGATCACCCCGATCACCCCGGGCAGGAACAATCCCGGATGCGTAACCCAGAAGCCGATGCCAATGATGGCCAGCAGGAAGAGGAGGTAGACGAGGTTCGGGTCGGCGACGGCCTGCAGGAACTGGTCGAAGCCACTCATGTCGTATCGCTCGATGCCGGCCCGGGCGGTCTGCAGCGTATAGCTGTGACCTGCCTTGTCGACCGTGCGACCGTCGAGATCCTGCAGCAGCGTGTCGAGGTCGCGGGTTTCGAAATCGACCACGCCCAGTTTCACGGCGTCGTCGGCCGGCGCGTTGATGCTCTGCCGCACGGCCTTCTCCGCCCAGTCGGCGTTGCGATGGTGCAGCGTGGCGAGGGCCCGGATGTAGGCGGCCGCGTCGTTCTCGATCTTCTGGGATTCGATGTCCGGGGCGGTCGACGTGGCGCCGCTCGCGCCCGGACTCGCTGCCGGGCTGGCGGCCGGATTGCTACCGCCGATGCTTACCGGATGGGCGGACCCGATGTTGGTGCCGGGTGCCATCACCGCAATGTCGGCGGACTCGGTGATGTAGAGGCCGGCGGAGGCGGCGCGCGCCCCCGAGGGCGAAACGAACACCACGACCGGCACCGGCGCCGCGAGGATCTTCTTGATGATGTTCCGCATCGAGGTATCGAGCCCGCCCGGGGTGTCCATCTGGATGATCAGCGCGTTGGCGTGGCCGGCGACGGCGCGGTCGACGGCCTTGGAAATGTAGCTATCGGTAATCGGGTTGATGACCCCGTTCAGGGTCGCTACCAGGACGTGGGGCTCGGCGGCGCGGGCGGAAACCGCTGGCACGAGAGCGGCCAGCATGACGGCCGCGAGAAAGAGCCGGATGGCCCTCTTCACGACTTGATCATAGGCCCAGTTCGAGGCCCCGTCGTTCGTAGAATGAGAACGTGGCCCAACGCATTGAGCAACGACCTCCAAAGGATGAGGAGGAGGAGATCCAGGCGCAGGTCGGGCGCTATCCACGCCTGTCCAGCGAGGAAGAGCGCCGGCTCCTGGCGACCCATGGAGCTGACCGCGATGTAGCCAACCGCGTACTGATCGAGCACAACCTGCACCTCGTATTTGAGGCCGCGCAGGCCCGCAAGCGCCGGGGCGTCGCCTTTGGCGACCTCTTCCAGGAAGGGACCGTGGGGCTGATCTCGGCGGTCGAGCATTACAAGCCGGCCGACGGGCCGTTCCATGCCCGGCTATTTGATGTCATCGCCGCGACCATGGATGACGTGCTCGCCCAGACGGAGGAGGCCCAGCGCAACGACGAGGCGTTCGTCATCGCTTGCCGCCTGCTGGAGTCGGCGCAACGCCTGCTCTCCGAACGGCTGGACCGTCCGGCCACCCCTGCCGAGCTGGCCAAGCTGCTGCAGTGGGACGAGGCGCGCGTCACTCTCATCCTCGCGATGCTGGGCGAAGCGCGCACGACGCACGACCAGGAGCTACTCGACTACCTCGACGTTCTTGACGATCAAGACGACCGAGAGGAATAGCAACGCAGTCGAGGCGTAACGTTTGGTCGTGACGGCTGAGCGGACACCGCTCTACGACGAACACGTCCGCCTCGGCGCCCAGATGACCAACTTCGGTGGCTGGGTCATGCCTCTCCAGTACAGCAGCATCCGCGAGGAACATCGCGCGGTGCGGGAAGCTGTGGGGCTGTTCGATCTGTCGCACATGGGCGAGCTGCGGGTCAAGGACGAGAGCCTCGCCCAGCGAGTCGTCACGCGTGACCTCACGCGGCTGAGGCCCGGTCGGATTCAGTACGCCATGCTCTGCAACGAGGCAGGTGGCATCATCGATGATGTCCTTGCCTATGCGGTCGCGGATGGTGGCTACCTGTTGGTGGTCAATGCCGGCAACCAGGACGCCGACTTCGACTGGATCCGAGGGCAGGGTGGGGGCGACTCTGTCCTCAACGTCGGGCGTGAATGGGCGTTGATCGGCGTGCAGGGCCCACGAGCCGTTGGCCTGGTGCAGCGGCTGACGACATCCGAGCTCGGCGGCGTGAAGTACTACGCCTTCATCGAGGGCAAGGTCGCGAATGTGCCGTGCCTGATTTCGAGAACGGGTTACACGGGTGAAGACGGTTTCGAGCTGTTCTGCGGCCCCAGTGACGCGGCGCCGCTGTGGCGGACGCTGCTCGATGCGGGTCGGTCCGATGGCATTCGGCCAGCCGGCCTCGGGGCACGGGACACCTTGCGCCTGGAAGCCGGGATGCGCCTCCATGGCAATGACATCGACGCCGGCACGAATCCACTCGAGGCGGGCCTGGATTGGACACTCAGCCTCGACAAGGACTTCATCGGCCGCGACGCCATCATGCAGGCTCGCGAGCGGGGGCTCAGCAGAAACCTCGTGGGCTTCAAAATGCTCGATCGCAATATTCCCCGTCACGGCTATGCGGTCGTCGAACACAGCCGGCCGGTTGGGACCGTGACCTCTGGCAATGTCTCCTTCACGCTTGGCTACAACATCGGGATGGCCTTCGTGCCGCCGGCCCTGGCCGAGCCGGGGACCCGTATTGGCGTGGACGTGCGTGGCACAGCCGCTCCGGCGGAAGTGGTTGCGCTGCCTTTCTACAAGCGGCCTCATCCGAAATGAAGGAAAGGGAGTAACGATGCCAGACCTGAGCGGGATGCGATTCGCGGAGACCCACGAGTGGGTGAAGCAAGAGGGCGACACCGCGACCGTGGGCATCAGCCAATATGCCCAGTCGCAACTCGGCGACGTCATCTACCTGGAGCTGCCTGCGGTCGGTCAGCGGCTCGATGCCGGCGCGCGATTGGGCGTGATCGAGTCAGTTAAGGCGGCCTCCGACCTCTACAGTCCAGTCGGCGGCGAGGTCTCCGACGTCAACCAGGACCTCAAGGATCACCCCGAGTATGTCAACCAGGATCCGTATGGCAAAGGCTGGGTGATCAAGCTTCGCGATGTGAAGGACAACCCCAAATTGCTTGACCAGAAGGCCTACGACGCGTTTGTGCAAGGCCAATCCGGCTGATGACCTACCTCCCGAACGGCGACGCCGAACGCACCGAGATGCTGAAAGCTCTGGAGCTCGACAGCACCGACGGGTTGTTCAAGCACCTGCCGGCTGCGCTACGCCTCGATCGGATCGAACTTCCCGAGCCGCTCTCCGAGGTCGAGCTCGTCCAGTACTTCCGCGAGCTGGGCCGCCTCAACATGCGGATTCCGCCTTCACACAGCTTCCTCGGTGCTGGGGCGTCGCGCCGGTTCAGTCCGGCGATCGTCAACCAGGTCATCTCCCGGCCCGATTTTTACACGACCTACACGCCCTACCAGGCCGAGGCTAGCCAGGGCACCCTGCAGGCGACCTACGAGTTTCAGACCATGATCACGTTGCTGACCGGCCTCGACGTCGCCAACGCCTCCCTCTACGATGGCGCGACGGCGCTGGCGGAAGCGACCGCGATGGCGGTCGCGCACACGAGCCGGCAGAACGTCGTGGTGGCCGGTGCCCTACACCCGGAGTACGCGCAGGTGCTGCAGACCTACTCCGACGCCCAACAGTATGAAATCATCCGGGTCGCGCCCGGCGGGGATGGACGCGTTGACGCCTCCAAGCTCGAACAGGCGGTCAGTGCCACGACGGCAGCGGTCATCCTGCAGCAACCCAATTTCTTCGGCGTGCTGGAGGAGCCGCAGCCGGTCAGCGACATCACCCATCGCGCCGGTGCATTGCTGATCGCCTGCGTCGATCCGATCTCGCTCGGCGTGCTGGCTGCGCCGGGAGAGTATGGCGCCGACCTGGCGGTCGGTGATGGCCAACCACTCGGGATTCCGGTGTCGTTCGGCGGTCCCTACGTCGGTTTCATCGCGTGCAAGGAAGCGCTGATGCGACGCATGCCGGGACGGCTGGTCGGTGCGACGGTCGATGCGCAGGGCCGCCGGGGCTACGTGCTCACTCTCCAGGCCCGCGAGCAGCACATCCGGCGAGAGCACGCGACCTCCAACATCACGACCAACCACGCGTTGATGGCGATCGCGGCCACCGTCTACCTCGCCCACATGGGTGGCGAAGGCCTGAGGCAGCTCGCCGAACTGAGCGCGCAGCGCGCCCATCACCTGGCCGCGCAGCTGGTCGAACGCAAGGGCTATCGCCTGGCGTTCGACGGGCCCTTTCTCTGGGAGTTCGTTGTGCACACGCCCTACGATGCCGACCAGACGCAAGCGTTCATGCTGGAACGTGGCGTCCTCCCAGGACTGCCGCTCGGCCGGTTCTTCCCGGAACTCTCGGATGCGCTTCTCGTGTCGACGACCGAGCTCAACCAGCCGCGCGCGATCGAGCGTTACCTCGAGGTCCTGGCATGAGTGAGCCGCTGCTTTTCGAGCTGGGCAGCCAGGAGCGGCCGAGCCCGCGACTCCCAGCCGTCGGTGTCAAGACGAGACCGCTCGACGAGATCGTGCCGCCGACGCTCCGACGGCGCTCCCCGCTTCCGATCGCGTCGCTCAGCGAGCCGGAGGTCGCGCGACATTACGGCCGGCTCGGGCGTCTGAACTTCAACCTCCACCAGGGGCTTTATCCGCTGGGCTCCTGCACGATGAAATACAACCCGGCGGTCAACGAAGCGCTGGCGCGACTCGATGACTTCGCCGACCTCCATCCCTACCACCCACCGGGCCGCGCCCAGGGGGCGCTGCGACTGATGTGGGAGTTGGAGCGAGCCCTGCTGGCGCTCACGGCGATGGATCGGATGAGCCTCCAGCCGGCCGCGGGCGCCCATGGCGAATGGACCGGGCTTCGCATGATCCAGGCCTATCACCACAGTCGTGGCGAAACGCGGGACGAGGTGCTGGTGCCGGACAGCGCCCATGGGACCAACCCTGCGAGTGCCACTCTTTCCCACTTGAAGACCGTTACGGTCAAGTCCGGTCCCGACGGCCTGGTCGACCTGGAGGACTTCAAGAGCAAGATCTCGACGCGCGCGGCGGCCGTAATGCTCACCAATCCGAACACGGCCGGCCTTTTCGAGAAGGACATCGTCGAGATCGCCAGGCTCGCCCACGAACACGGCGTGCAGATGTATTACGACGGCGCGAATCTCAACGCCATGGTGGGCGTGGCGCGACCCGGGGACATGGGCTTCGACGTGGTCCACCTCAACCTGCACAAGACCTTCTCCACTCCGCACGGTGGCGGCGGTCCGGGCGCGGGGCCGGTCGGCGTGAAGGTCCACCTGGTTCCTTTCCTGCCGGTACCGACCGTCGAGCGCACCGATGAGGGCTTCCGCTTCGAGTATGAGCGGCCGCAGTCGATCGGGAAAGTCCGCTCCTTCTACGGCAACTTCGGCATGCTGCTGCGTGCCTACGCCTACATCCGCACCTATGGCAACACCATCGATGACGTGGCGCACAACGCCGTGCTCAACGCCAGCTATCTACGACATCACCTGCGGCGGTTATTCGACGACGCCTTCAGCGGGCCCTCGATGCATGAGTTCGTTCTCACCGCGAAAAAGGCGAAGACCCAGGGCGTGTCGGCGAAAGATATTGCCAAGCGCCTCATCGATCTCGGGTTTCATCCGCCCACCATCTACTTTCCGCTAATCGTGCCGGAAGCGCTCATGATCGAGCCGACCGAAACGGAATCAAAGGCCTCGCTCGATGGGTTCATCGCTGCCATGGAGCAGATCGTCGAGGAGATCGCAAAGGATCCGGAGGTCGTCAAGACCGCCCCGCACGACGGCCCGGTCGGACGCCTCGACGAGGTCCGGGCCGCCCGTCAGCTGGATCTCCGCTGGCGGCCGCCGGTGGCCAAAGGCGCTCCGGTCGTCGCGTCGTGATGCGCGGCTGCGCCGTCAGGATGTCATGCAGCCGTTCGGTCATCAGCCCGACCGCTGCCCATAGCGGGAAGTAGTCGAACCGGATCAGGCCGCCGAGCTGCCAGCGAGCGTCTGAGTAATCCCAGGGCGCCCGGCCCACAAGCTGGCGGAGCAGCCGCCCGCTGAGGTACTCGGCCGCATGGAAGCCGCCGCCATAGACGAGCGCTCGACCCCAGAGGGGCACGCGACCACGCATGGCGCGGTGAACCGGCTCGAACAACGGCTGGATCAGGGCATAGATCGGGAGCATCAGCGGGCTGGTGTGGGGACGGAGCCGGTGCGTGCGCGCCGCGCTTGTACAGGCGGTGAAAAACAGCTCTCCAAGGCAGCCGGCAGCGCCATAAACGACCGCCCGGAGCAGCGGGCTGCGCGGAGCCTGCCCGGCACAGCCTTTAGGCGCGAACATAGGTCAATTCTGGCAGCCTCAACGGGTATAATTTGAATACGCGATTTGCTGAATCCTAAGGAAGAAACGACGGCTGCCTACGACGCCAAGGCCATCCAGGTTCTGGAGGGTTTGGAGCCGGTCAGACGCCGTCCCGGAATGTACATCGGGTCCACCGATAATCGTGGGCTCCACCACCTCATTTACGAGATCGTCGACAACTCCATCGATGAGGCGCTGGCTGGGTTCTGCACCCGAATCGAGGTAACGCTCCACGCGGACGGGTCCGCCTCGGTCGCCGACAACGGCCGCGGGATCCCGGTCGACATCATGAAGGACCAGGGCAAGCCGGCTCTCGAGGTCGTCATGACCAAGCTCCATGCGGGCGGCAAGTTCGGTGGTGGCGGCTACAAGGTGTCGGGTGGGCTGCACGGGGTCGGCCTTTCGGTTGTCAACGCGCTGTCCGAACGGCTCCAGGTGACCGTGATGCGTCACGGCAAGCAGCACTACCAGGAGTATCGGCGGGGCGCCCCGGCCGCGCCGCTGAAGGTCGTCGGCAAGGCCGACACCACCGGGACCTACATTCGCTTCTGGCCTGATCCCGAAGTCTTCGAGGAGCTCGGCTTTCATTGGGACATCGTGTCGCATCGCTTGCGCGAGCTGGCATTCCTCAACAAAGGGCTGACGATCCTGCTGCGCGACGAACGCGTCGACCTGGATTACACCTTCTACTTCGAGGGCGGCATCAGCGCCTTCGTCAAGTACCTCAACCGTGACAAGGGCTGGGTGAACCTGCGGCCGCTGCACGTGGAGCGGGAGATCGACGGGAACACGGTTGAGGTCGCGCTCCAGTACAACCAGGGCTTCACCGAGAACGTCCTCGCGTTCGCCAACGACATCAATACGGTCGAGGGTGGGAGCCACGTAACCGGCTTCCGCTCCGCGCTGACATCGGTTCTCAACAAGTACGCGCGCAAAATCAATCTGATGCGCGAACAGGACCCGAACCTGACGGGCGAGGACGTGCGCGAGGGCCTCACCGCCGTCATCAGCGTCAAGATCCGTGAACCACAATTCGAAGGCCAGACCAAGACCAAGCTGGGCAACTCCGAGGTGCGCGGCCAGGTTGAGACGGTCTTTTCCGAGTCCTTCACGCAATACCTCGAAGAAAATCCGCCCGACGCCCGACGGATCGTCGAGAAGTGCCTGGTGGCTGCCCGCGCCAGGGATGCGGCCAAGCGTGCCCGCGAGCTGGTGCAGCGCAAGTCACTGCTCGAGTCGTCGACCCTGCCGGGCAAGCTGGCCGATTGCTCCGAACGCGACCCGGCCCTGTGTGAGATCTACCTGGTCGAGGGTGACTCCGCAGGCGGCTCAGCGAAAGGCGCGCGCGACCGTCGCTTCCAGGCAATCCTGCCACTGCGCGGCAAGATCCTCAACGTCGAGAAGGCGCGCGAGGACAAGATCCTTACTTCAGAGCAGATTCGCAATCTCATCACCGCACTCGGCACGGGCATCGGCGAGAAATTTGATATTGGGAAACTGCGATATCACCATGTATTGATCATGACGGATGCTGACGTTGATGGTTCGCACATCCGCACCTTGCTGCTCACATTTTTCTTCCGCTACATGCCCCAGGTGATCACCGGGAAATACCTCTACATTGCCCAGCCGCCTCTGTACAAGATCACGCGCGGCAAGGAGATCAGCTACGCCTACACCGATGAGCAGAAGAACCGCAAGCTGGCGCAGATGACGGGCAAACCGGAGGTCGCTCGCTACAAGGGTCTCGGAGAGATGAATCCCGAGCAGCTCTGGGAGACCACTATGAATCCGCAGAACCGCATGCTGCTGCGGGTCGAGATCGAAGACGCGGTCGAGGCCGACAAGATCTTCGACGTCCTGATGGGCACCGAAGTCGATCCACGCAAGCGCTTCATCCAGACGCACGCCAAGACCGTGCGTAACCTGGACATCTAGACGCCCCTCAGCCGGGCGGGGTCTCATGAAAATCGCGCTTGACGCCATGGGCGGTGACTTCGCCCCGGAACAGGTGGTGGCGGGCGGTGTCCAGGCTCATCGCGAGCTTGGCGTCGAGGTGATCTTCGTTGGCGTCAAGGAGAAGGTGGACGCGGCGCTCGCCGCGTCGGGAGCCGGGAAGTGGGCCGAGATTGAGGATGCGCCCGAGGTGATCGGCATGGACGAGCACCCGGCGCAGGCGGTCCGAACGAAGAAGAACTCGTCGATTGTCCGGGCATGCACGATGGTCGAGGACGGCCGGGCCAGCGGCTTCGTCAGCGCCGGAAACAGCGGGGCGGTGATGGCCGCGGCGCTCTTCGGCCTGCACCGAATCGCCGGCATCGACCGGCCGGCGATCGGCTCCATCATCCCGACCGCCGGCGGAAAAAACTGCTTCCTTCTCGATGTCGGCGCCAACACGGATGCCAAGCCGGAGCACCTCGTCCAGTACGCGCTGATGGGAAGCATCTATGCCGAGAAGCTGATGGCCCTCCAGACGCCAAGGGTGGCACTGCTGAGCAATGGCGAGGAGGCCGGCAAGGGCAACCAGCTCGTTCAAGCAAGCGAACCCTTGCTCCGCGCGCTCCAAGGGATCAATTTCATCGGCAACATTGAAGGCAAGGACATCTTCAAGGGAACGGCCGACGTCGTGGTCACGGACGGCTTCAGCGGCAACATCCTGATCAAGACCGCCGAGGGGGCCGCCGAGTTCGTCTTCCAGAGCATGCGCGACGCGGTCCAGGGCGACCCGCTGGCGACGCTCGGCGGGCTCCTGATCCGTCCCAAGCTCCGGGCGGTCCGCCGCCGCGCCGATTGGCGGGAGTTCGGCGGGGCCGTTCTCCTGGGCGTCAACGGCGTCGCCGTGATCGCCCATGGCCGCTCCGATGCGCGGGCCACCTACAATGCCGTTCGGGTGGCGCGCGATGCGGTTGACCGGGGGGTGGTCGCGACGATTGCGGCAGCCGTCCCGTCCATGTCGGCCAAGCCGCAACAATCGGCGCCTAAATCTGCGCCTCTCGTAACATGACGACATGGAAGGGAATGGGGTCCGGCGGGAGCATCGCGTGGTGGTAACCGGCATGGGCGTGCTGGCGCCGAACGGGAACAACCTTGCGGAGTTCTGGGACAGTTTGATCGAGGGGCGCTCCGGCCTTGGGATTGCGACCTCGTTCGACGTCTCGGACCTGCCCGTGAAGACGGTGGCCGAGCTGAAGAATTTTGATCCGCGCAACTACATGGATTTCAAAGAGGCCAAGCGCATGGCCCGCTTCAGCCAGGTCGGCGTCGCCGCGGCGAAGATGGCGATCGACCAGTCTGGGATCGAGCTTGGGAAAGAGGATCGTACCCGCATCGGCTGCGAGGTGGGCACCGGGATTGGCGGCTTCAAGGAGATCTCGGAGGAGATCGAGGCCTTCGCGCTGCGCGGGGAGCGCGGCCCGGACCGCATCTCGCCTTTCTTCGTGCCGCGGGTGATCCCCAACATGGCGTCCTGCCAGATCGCGATCCAGTTTGGCCTCGAGGGCCCGAACAACACCGACACGACTGCCTGCGCGGCGTCGACGCAGGCCTTGGGAAACGCCTACCGCGTCCTGCAACGCGGTGATGCCGACGTCATGCTCGCGGGCGGCGCCGAAGCCAATCTCTGTCGCTTCGGGCTCGCCTCGTTTGCCGCGATGAAAGTCCTCTCGACCCAGTCGGAGGATCCGATCAAGGCCAGCCGGCCGTTTGATGCGCACCGCGACGGCTTCGTTCCCGGCGAGGGCGCGGGCATGCTGGTGCTGGAGTCGCTCGAGCATGCCCGGGGCCGTGGGGCGGAGATCTACGGTGAGATCATCGGGTTTGCGGTCACCGACGATGCCTTTCACATCGTGATGCCGGAAGAAGATGGGGACGGTCCGGCTCGCGCCATGGCGAAGGCCCTCGAGGATGCCCACGTACGGCCCGAGCAGGTCGATTACATCAACGCGCACGGCACCTCGACGCAGTTGAACGACAAGTCCGAAACCGCCGCGATCAAGCGGGTGATGGGAGACCGGGCCAAGCGGATCCCGATCTCGAGCACGAAGTCGATGATCGGTCACCTGCTGGGCGCCGCCGGGGCGGTGGAGGCGATCGCCTGCATCCTCAGCATCAACCACGGCATCGTGCATCCGACGATCAACCTGGAGCACCCGGATCCCGATTGCGACCTCGACTACGTGCCCAATGAGCCGCGCCGCCACGAAATCGGGGTCGCCATGTCGAATTCATTCGGCTTCGGCGGCCAGAATGCCTGTATCGTGCTCAAACGTTTTGACAATAATTAGAACCATCTCCGTCCGCGTAGAGGTCTAAATGGAACCACTCAACATCGGTACCGTCTTGCCGCTGCAGCTCGAGAACGAGATGCGCTCGAGCTACATGGACTACGCGATGAGCGTCATCGTGAGCCGGGCGCTGCCCGACGTTCGCGATGGCCTCAAGCCCGTCCACCGCCGCATCCTCTACGCGATGCAGGACCAGGGGATGACCCCCGGCGCCCGCTACCAGAAGTGTGCGGCGATCATCGGCGAGGTCCTCAAGCATTACCACCCACACGGCGATATGTCCGTGTACGACAGCCTGGTGCGAATGGCGCAGGACTTCTCGCTGCGCTATCCGCTGGTCGACGGCCAGGGCAACTTCGGCTCGATCGACGGTGACTCGGCGGCCGCCTACCGGTACACGGAAGCGCGGCTCGCCCCCATCGCCGCCGAATTGCTCGTCGACCTCGAGAAGAACACCGTCGACTTCGGCGACAACTATTCGGCAACCAAGCAGGAGCCGCTCGTGCTGCCCGCCCGGCTGCCGAACCTGATGCTCAACGGCTCATCGGGAATCGCCGTCGGCATGACGACCAACATTCCGCCGCACAACCTCGGCGAGGTCTGCGACGCCGAAACCTATCTGATCGAGCATCCGGACGCGACCACCGAAGACCTGATGAAGTTGGTCAGAGGGCCGGACTTCCCGACCGGTGGCATCATCATCGGTCGCGAGGGGATCGCGGCCGCCTACGGCACCGGCCATGGCCGGCTGATCGTTCGCGCGCGCCACACCTTCGAGGAGGCCAAGAATGGCCGCGAGCGGATCATCATCACCGAGATTCCCTACATGGTCAACAAGGCGACGCTGGTTACCCGGATCGCCGACCTGGTCGGCGAGCGGAAGCTGGAAGGCATCGCCGATCTCAACGACGAGTCAGATCGGCAGGGTATGCGGATCGTCATCGAGCTGAAGAAAGACGCGCGGGCGCTGACCGTGCTCAACAACCTCTACAAGCACACCGCCCTGCAGACGACCTTCGGGGTGATTTCGCTGGCACTGGTGGACGGGCGGCCGGTGGTCCTCAACCTCAAGGCGCTGCTCCAGCATCACATCGACCATCGCCGCGACGTCCTGACCCGCCGTACCCGCTACGAGCTCGAGCGCGCGCGCGACCGGGCCCACCTCCTCGAAGGCCTCAAGATCGCCCTCGACAACCTCGATGCCGTCATCAAGACCATCCGTGAGTCTCAGGATGAGAAAACCGCCCAGGACCGTTTGCAGGAGCGTTTCAAGCTCTCCGAGCGGCAGTCGAAGGCGATCGTCGACATGCGGTTGGGCCGCCTCACACGCCTCGAGCGCGACAAGGTCATGGAGGAGTACGAGGAGGTCATCAAGCGGATCGCCTATCTCGAGGATCTCCTGCAGCACGAGGCGAAAATCATGCTGCTGATCAAGGACGACCTGACGGAGCTCAAGAAGAAGTACGGCGATGCTCGACGGACCACGCTCGACTTCCAGGGCTCCGTCGAGCTCAACGAAGAAGACCTGGTCCCCAAAGAAGACGTCGTGGTGACGCTGACGCACCGCGGCTATGTCAAGCGGGTGCCGGCCACGACCTACCGGCCGCAACGCCGCGGTGGCAAGGGCATCCTCGGCGCGGCCCGCGTGGAGTCGGATTTCGTGGAGCATCTGGCGATCGCATCGACCCACTCCGACATGCTGTTCTTCACCAACCACGGCTCGGTCTTCCGGCTGCGGGTGCATGAGATCCCCGACGTCAACCGGCAGGCCAAGGGGTTGCCTGCGGCAAACCTGATCGACATCGACCCCAAGGACAAGATCACGGCCGTGATCGGCATCACCGACTGGGCGGAAGACCGCTACCTGGTGATGGTGACCAAGCAGGGCACGATCAAGAAGACGCCGGCCCGGCTCTACAGCCAGGTTCGGCGCAATGGCCTGATCGCCATCAACCTGACCGAGGGCGATGAGCTCAACTGGGTCAAGCTGAGCTCGGGCTCGGAGGAGCTGATCATCGCCACCACCGACGGCAAAGCGGTGCGCTTCAGCGAGAAGCAAGTGCGCCCCATGGGTCGGGACACGACGGGGGTGCGCGGGATCACGCTGCGCAAGGACGCGCTGGTGGCCGGCTTTGACATCGTCCGGAAAGACGCCCACCTGCTGGTGGTCTCCGAACGCGGCTACGGCAAGCTCACGCCGCTGGAGGAATATCCGGCCCATTCGCGTGGCGGCCAGGGCGTCTATACGATGGCGGTCACGGAGCGGACTGGCCCGCTGGTCGGGATGCGGGTGGTCGTCAATCCCGAGGAGGAGCAGCTGATCGTCATCTCCGAAGGCGGCCAGGTGATCCGCACGCCGATCGAGAACATCCGGGTCGCCGGGCGGCAGACGCAGGGCGTGATCATCATGCGGCTCGATGAGGGCGACACCGTCGCGACCATCGCGGGCGTCGGTGGAACGGAGGAGGCCGAAGAGTAGCACTCCTATACGTCGGCATCGGCTGCGCCGCTGTCGGCCTGGTGCTCCTCGTCTATGCGACCGTATCCGTGTGGCGTGCCTACCGTAATGCGTCGCGTCTCGCGGCAGAGCTAGCCAGCTATGCGTCCCAGCAGGCGATCGAGCTGGAACAGGCTGCGGCGCGACTCAACGAGCACGGCTTTGCCCTCGAGCACACCGCGTCCGAACTCTTCCCCAAAATCCAGCGGATTCTCGCGTTCGTGGAGCAACCGCTGATTGCGGCCGCTATCCCGTGGCTGATCCGGCGAGCGTTCGCCCGACCCTACCGCCGCCGCTAGCTATTCGGCGACGACCCGATCCTTCCCGCTCCGCTTCGCCGTCAGCAGGTTCTCGTCGGCGCGCTTGAAGAAGGAGAACGCGTTGTCCTCTTCGGGCCGGTAGGCGGTGACGCCGGCACTGACGGTCAGGCTCTGCGGCGGCACGCCGTGCGTCTCATCGCCGAAGGGGCTGTTGCGGATCTCGGTGAGCACGCGCTCGGCGACACCACGGGCCGTGTCCAGGTCGCCCTCCGGCACGATGATGCAGAACTCGTCGCCGCCGTAGCGGACGACTACGTTCGCCTTGCGACTGTGGCGCTGGATGAGGTCGGCAAGGTGGCGAAGGACACGGTCGCCCACTGGGTGCCCGTAGCTGTCGTTGATCAACTTGAAGTTGTCCAGGTCGAGCACGATCAGCGAGAGCGGGGCGCGGCTGCGGGATGCCCGGCTCAGTTCGCGCTGCAGGCTTTCCTGGAAGAAGCGGTAGTTGTACAGCCCGGTGAGACTGTCGGTCAGCGCCTGCTCCTCGCTGGCCACCAACCGCTCGAGCATCACCAAGCTGTTGACGGCCTGCGCGGCGAGCATCGACAGCAGGTGGAGATCCGATTCGGGATCGCGGCTGGCGTCGGGCGCGTAGATGCCAAGGGTTCCGCGAATCTTGTCCTGCTGCAGCAGCGGCGTGATGGTGACCGAGCCTTTGACGTCCTGCCGCCCGAGCAGGAACTGGGTCCATGGGCTCTGCGACGCGTCGGGGACCGACAGCGGCCGTTTCGATTGCAGCACGAAGTCGCTCATCTCAACGAGCAGCTTGCGCAGGTCGCCGGTGCCGTTCGGTTCGGGGCCGGAGTAGGCCTCCTCGCGCTGTCCCTCGTCCCCTGCGAGCAGCAACAGTGCGCTCTGGCCGCGAAGCAGCCGAATGCCCAGGTTGAGGATCATGTCGCTCAGCACCTCGTAGCTGAGGTTGGTCATGATGCTGTCGAAGGCACGCAGCACCGTGAGCTCGTCCTGGTGCTTGTAGTTCTGGGCCACGACGTGCTGCACCAGGGTGTGGACGAGGTTGGCAGCCTCCATGATGTTGGTCTGCGAGACGACCGGGACCGACTGCACCGCGCGCATTAGGTTGTCGGGATGGACCGGCAGCGCCCGGGCCAGCTCGTAGACCGTCGCGAAGTCGGGCTTGGTAATCGCGAACGGCTCGCTGACCAGGCGGCCGAGCAGATGGTGGCCGTCGCAGATCGGAATGATGAGGTGGCCGATCTGGGCGCCGTCATAACGCAGCTGCGGCTCTTCGCCCTGGGGTGGCGCGGCCGATGTTGGCACCATTTCGCAGCGGCCGAAGTTCTGCATGATCAGGCAGAAATCGTTCTGCGGAAGCCCGGGCGGGATCTGGTACCCGTCGGCTGCGTCGGCAGCCAACGAGATACCGGTACGGGCCGAGAAGTTCTGCATCGCGGCTCTCGTCACATCGTGGTTGATGATGTAGGAAAGCCGGACGGTGGCTGTTTCAGCAGTCAATAAAGATCACAAGTCCCTGGGGGAAGGCCGCGACTTCGACATTATAGCTATGGCTCCCGTAACATCTTTGTACACGGATCGCGTCGTTTGTGCCATCCGCCGAACAGCCCTTGACAGGTTTTCTTTCACCGCTTTGATTAGTTGGAGTCGAGTCAAAACAACA
>DATBYU010000205.1:0-3684 GCA_036513555.1 Candidatus Dormiibacterota bacterium
CGACCGTCACTGAGCCAGGGAGACGATCGATGGGTGCCGGATTGGCAACATGTAGTGGATGCCGGGCTCGAGCCGCCCGTGCTCATCGAGCCCGCCGTTAGCGAGAAATCCCCGGGTGCGGGCGTACGCCTCGTCGATCAGGCGATCGCACTGGCTGAAATCGGTCCCGGCGGTGCCAAATTCGACGTTGGGGAAGAGCAGGGAAATCTCCGCTTCGCCGGAGTACCGCTGATACTCCTCCAGCATCCGCTGCCCGAGCATGATCTGGATGCTCTGAGCCAGGATGCCAGTCAGGCTATGGTTCGGCGGAATTCGCGGGTTCGAGGTGCTGTTGTCGATGGCGACGATGTGGGTCGCTCCGAGCTGGATCGCTTCCGGCAGGCCAACATTCTCGGCCACGGCGCCGTCGACGAACTCTTCATCACCGATGCGGTAGGGGTTGAAGAGGCCGGGAATGGCCGACGACGCCGCCACCGCATCCGGAACGCTACCGGTGGTGAAGATCTCCTTGCGCGCCCGGGTCAGGTTGGTCGCGATCACAGCGCAGGGAAGGACCAGCTGCTCGAAGGTCGCGGGCAGATTCATCGCGGCCAGCGTGCGCAGGTAGCGGCTGTCGAAGAAGCTGTTGCGGCTGCGCACGTACCGGTATGCCATCCGGAGCGGGTTGCGATCGAAGAGGTCGCGATTGCGGATCGATCGCCAGACCTGCGCGAGCTGCGCGATCGTTTCCAGGTCGGGTTTGGCGGCGAGCGCCACGGCGTTGAAGGCCCCCGAGCTGCATCCCACCAGGCCGTCCGGCTTGATCCCGGCTTCCAGCAGGGCCTTGAGCACCCCGACGCTGCACGCGCCCCGGCTTCCACCGCCACCGAGGACAAAGACCAGGCGGCGTTGCTTGTCGCCACCGGGCGAGGACGGAATCCGGCGCCGACGCCACCATGAGAGCATGGAAGGGGATCGCCAAAATCCAGTTTCCCGCATAGAGGTTACGTATTAGATCCCGATCCGAGCATGCGCCAGGGCTGAGTGTAACGGGTCGGTGGCAGTGGGCTGGAAGCTTGTGGACTCTGCGTTGTCTGGCTAGAAGAGGGCGTCTGTAAGGAGACACGGAACCAGCGCCGTGTTAGCCTTGTAGTATCACCTTTCCGTCCTATGCACTGTCCCTATCTCGAGCAAATCCTACGTAAGCGGCAGGCCTTCCTGCGGGTCTTCCAGGCCGATTGCCATGTCGACCGCAAGGTGCACCGTTTTCACGGAGTCATGAAGTGGCCAACGCCGCCCTGCCTCGGAAAGATGGCGACCTGCGCCCTCTATCAGGAAGCGCGTGCCAGTGAAGACCTGAGGCTGCGCCGACTCGCCGACTAGATAACATTCGGGCGGTGAGCCCGGACGTAATCGTCGTCGGCGCCGGCGCGATTGGCACCACGATCGCCTACCAGCTGGCCAAAGCCGGCATCAAGGTGACAGTGTTCGAACGCGGCGAGGTTGGCGGCGGGGCAACCGGGGCGTCCGCCGGCATGATCCAGATCAATCCCGACCGCACCACCCCAACGGCGTTGACCACGGTCGAGGTGGAGAGCGCTCGCCTGTTTCCCGCGTTGGCCGCCGAGCTGCGGGAGCGGACCGGCATGGATGTCGGCTATCGGCCGGCCCCGCTGCTGCACGTCGCGCTGCACGAGGAAGAAGAGACCCCGTTGCGAGCGCACCGCGCCTGGCAGGCTGACCACGGGGTCGCGGTCGCCTGGCTCGATCGCACGGGCACGCTCGATCTCGAGCCCAGCCTGAATCCCGACGTTCGCGCTGCACTCTACTATCCGAACGATCACCAGGTCATGCCACTGGGCTTCGCCAGGGCACTGGCCCGAGCTGCTGTCGACCTGGGGGCGATCGTGCGAGAAGGTGCTGGTGTCGATCGGCTGCTGACCGAGGGCGAGCGGGTGGTTGGCGTCGCGATCGGCGGCGAGCGCGTTCATGCCGGCGAGGTCGTGATCGCGAACGGTGCCTGGTCGGCTTCCTGGTCGGAAGCTCTGCGTACGCCGATCCCGGTTCGGCCGGTGCGCGGTCAGATGGTCGCGCTGCGGACGGTCGGAACCGGACTTCGGCACGTCGTGAGTTCCTTTGGGGGATACATGCTCACCAAGGCGGACGGCAACACCTACGTGGGAACGACGGTGGAGGAGGCCGGCTACGACGCGCGTCCCACGGCAGCGGGGATCGCCGGCCTGCTGGCGCTGGTGCCACGCCTGGTGCCGCGACTCGCCGATGCCACCTTCACCGCGGCCTGGGCCGGGCTCCGCCCGGGGACGGCGGACGGACTTCCACTGATCGGTCGGCTCCCAGGATGGCAAGGGGTCACCCTGGCTGCCGGCCATTTCAGGGAGGGCATTCTGCTGGCGCCGATCACAGGTGAATTGATCGCGGACCTGCTTGCGGACCGCCGGACCCGCCTGCCCGTCGATGGCTTCGACCCGGGCCGGTTCCTCGTTCGTGCCGCCTGAGATACCGCGAGCCTTCGCTCGCCGCGCCGACGGATTTCGACATGCGGCGGGCGGTGGGCTGTGGCTGGCCCCGCTCGTCTATCTCGAGCACGCGCGCTTCGGACCAGGCTGGTACGGGAAAGTGGTCAGCTCCGACCCCGAGCGGCTGCTGGCCTGGGCGGTCAGCAAGGCGATCCCGCGGCGGGCGCTCGAGGTCAAGTCTTTGCCCGACCTCGACATGCCACGCGAGGGACGGCGCCGCCTGCCCGGTTATCACATCGACCTCTGGGGCGCGCGGCTGGCGCTCGCGTACGATCCGGAGACGCTGGCTCGAGCGCGGCAGCGATCAGTAACGCTCGATCGCCTTCATGCCGGAGCCGGTGATGATCAGGATGGCCCCAGCCGGGAGATTCAACACCCGGGCGCCGGCGATCGCGGCCGCTGAGGTCGGTTCCATCAGGAGCCCAACGGAGGCCGCCTGGCGCCACGCTCGTTCGATCGCGTCCTCCGAGACGGCGATCCAGCGACCGCCGCTGTAGCGCACCGCAGCGTAGCTCCTTTCCGCGCGAGTCGGCTCGGGGATCCGAATGCCGTCGGCGATCGATGGTTGGGGAACCACCGGCGCTGGTCGCCCGATAGTTGCGCCGCGCACCAGCGGCGCGCACGCCTCGGACTGCACGCCATGAAGGCGCGGTGCGCGCTCCATTCGTCCGGCCGATACCAGGTCGGCAAATCCCATCGCCAGCCCGATGAGGACGGTGCCCTGCCCCACCGGGGTGACCACATCGGTCAGCGTCTCGCCCAGCTCCTCGAACAATTCATAGGCGATCGTCTTCGTCCCCTCGAGGAATGCGTCGTCGCGGGCGTGACCGGCATCGTAGGCCTCGCGTCCCGCCGCCACCGTTGCCGCGGTGACAGCTGAGCGCGGTCCAGACACCTTGATGAGCTCCGCACCGAGCACCTGGATGGCCCGAGCTTTCACCGCAACGATGTCATCGGGGGCGAAGATCCGCGCCTTGATGCCGGCCGCCGCGGCATAGGCGGCGATGGCGGTGCCGGCATTGCCCGACGAATCCTCGACCACCGTCCGAGCCCCTGCCGCCCGGGCTGCGGTGATGGCCGTGGCCGCCCCGCGGTCTTTGAACGAGCCCGTCGGCGAGATGCCCTCGAGCTTCAGAAGATATTTGTCGTAGGGCACGATCGGCGTCGC
>DATBYU010000206.1:0-5157 GCA_036513555.1 Candidatus Dormiibacterota bacterium
CAAGCATCCCGATCATGATCGTCAGCGCCAAGCAGCTGACAGCCGAAGACATCCTCACCTTGAATGGACATGTCCAGCGATTTGTGACGAAGGGATCGATCGAACCCGAAGGCCTGACCAACGCGGTTCGGCAACTGCTCGGTCAGAGTAAAACGCAAGGAGCCGCCGCATGAACCAACTGATCCTCGTAGTCGAAGACGACGCGATTATGCAAAAGATGGCGCTGAAAATCCTTCGCTCCCGCGGCTTCAGCTGCGAGCTCGCAGTCACCGGTCGCGAGGCGGTGGCGAAGGCGGCAGCGCTCCATCCCGGCTTGATCCTGATGGACCTATCGCTGCCGGAAATGAATGGCTGGGAGGCGACCCGGGCGCTCAAGGCGGACCCGGCGCTGGCCGGCATCCCGGTGGTCGCCGTCACCGCCCACGCCATGGTCGGGGACCGAGAGACCGCGATCTCGGCCGGGTGCGCCGAGTGCGTCACCAAGCCATACGAGCTCGACGAATTGATCAGTGTGGTCGAGCGCTACATCGGCCCAGCCCAGCGAGAGGAGAAGATCGCCTAGGCAACCCAGGCCTGGCCGATCGTGTCAAGAATCGTAAATAGCCTCGAAGCGAGGCGAACTCGACGATCACGCTCGCCTCTCCACACCGGGGCTCGCTGACGTGACGATCATGTAAACCGCGCAAACCCTGGCGCCGCGCGCGCGTTGCGCGACCCATGGCCAACCTTGTGCGCCGTTGGCGTGCGCCCCTCGTGGGCGGTGTCGCGATCTGGCTCCTCAGCTTCCCCCTCTTGACGTGGCACCCGGTTGCGGCGATCCACCCGGTATACGCCGGCGGTGTTGCCATTGCCAGCGCCGACGCCGCCGACCACCGCCTTGTGCGCCAGCTTGAGCGGGAGCGCGTCGCCGCCGCCCAGGCCGCCGCCGAGGCCGCCGCCCAGGCAGCTGCCGAAGCCCTGGCGCAGGCGGCCAAAGCCGCTGCGGCAGCCGCTGCCCAGGCGGCGCTGGCCGTCCAGGCCGCGCCTCCCCCGAATCGCCCCGCTCCGGCGCCCCTGGCCGTCCGCGCCAACACCATCGTCATTCCTCGGCTCGGCCTGGTCCAGCCCGTCGGCTGGTACGGCGACTGCCTCGGTCGGGCGGCCGTCCCGCGCTGGGGATCCTGGCGCTGGAGCTGCGCGGGCAGCAACAACATCTACGTCATGGCCCACAACCCGGGGACGTTTACCCCCATCCTCGGCCTGCGCGCCGGCGACATCGTCCAGTACGGCGACCCATCGGGTCGCGTCCATACCTACCGCGTGAGCTACACGACAATCGTCAGCAACACGCAGATGTGGCCGCTCGGCGCCACCTCGGCCTCTTCGTTGACGTTGCAGACCTGCTGGACCTGGGACGGTAGCCGGGACTTCATCGTCCGGGCCCTCGAGATCTAGCGGGCTCCTAAACCGGCGGGCGTTCTTCGACCAGCTCGCGGTCCGGATCGAAATAGAGGCGCGAGCGCGTGGTTGGATCCCGCGCGAAGTAGACAAGTTCCCAGGCGTCGCCGCCGATCCCCTGCTGGCTGTGGATGTCGTCAGGCACGTCAGGAAACCAGAGGGTGTCACCGGGGCCGAGCTCCCGGCTCTCCACGACGCGCAGCCGGGCCCGGCCTGGTTGTGAGCCATCGTCCTCGCGCGCCCAGAGAATGTGGCGGTCGCGGCCCCGCATCACGCAGATCACGCCCCAGGAATTGTGATTGTGAACCGGGGTCTGGGCGTCCGCGGGAAAGCGCGCCAGCATCAGCGTCGAGCCGCGGTTGCCGTGCCCGAGAATGGTGAAACCGGCGCTCGAATCGTGGAGGGCAGAAAGCCTGGACGGATCCACTAGGGTTGGATCGGCGGCGAGCGAGCGCAGCAACGCCCCGACCCGGGCGAAGACGTCGTCACCCGGCGCGTGCTCGGCCAGCAGGCCCTCGGCCGCGCCGAAGAATTGCTCGAAACCCGACGCTGGCGTCACGACGCCATTATCAGGCGGCTTTCAGTTCGAGCAAGTCCCGGCAGCGGTCGAGCCAGCGGGTCAGCAGGCGCTCTTCCTCCTGCAACTCCGCCATCTTGCCCGGGAACTGGTCGATGTTGGCGTGCAGGAGATTGAAGCGGTCGCGGGTGAGTGGATCGGCGCGGAAGATCTCTTTGAGAACCTTCGCCCGGTTGTGCTCGCGCGTCAGCTCGGCCATTTGCTCCTGGACCCGGTCGAGGTCTCCGCGCATGTCGGCGGCGATGTCGCGCAAGATCTCCATGTCGATGCGCTCCGGCTGTTCGACGATCATCGGCGTACCCCCAGCGTGAAGTCCGGCGCCTTACGGTCGGGATAGAGGGCGGCGAGCGCCGGCGAGATCGCCACCTTCTTCAAATAGATCTTTGCCATCGCATGCGGCCGGATCCCGGTCGGGCTCAGCTTGCCCTGGATGCGGCCGTTGCTATCAATGCCCGTCTCCTCGAAGAGAAAGACGTCCTGCAGCGTGATCGTGTCCCCTTCGCGGCCGATGACTTCGGTGATATTCGTCAACCGGCGTGAGCCGTCGCGCAGACGGGACTGCTGCACGATCAGATGGATGGCGGATGCGATCTGCTCGCGGATGGCACGTTGCGGCAAGTCGACGCCGGACATCAATACCAGCGTCTCGAGCCGGGAGAGCGTGTCGCGCGGCGAGTTGGCATGGATAGTGGTCAGCGAGCCATCGTGGCCGGTGTTCATCGCCTGCAACATGTCGAGCGCCTCGCCGCTTCGGCATTCGCCGATGACGATGCGATCGGGCCGCATCCGAAGGGCGTTCACGACCAGATCGCGGATGCTGATCCGGCCGGTCCCGTCGATCCGAGCCGGCCTCGACTCGAGCCGGACCTTGTGGGGCTGGCGCAGCTGCAGCTCGGCGGCATCTTCGATGGTGACGACCCGCTCGTTGTCGGGAATGAATGAGGAGAGCACGTTGAGGGTGGTGGTCTTGCCGGAGCCCGTGCCGCCGGCGACCAGGATGTTGAAGTGAGCTTTGACGCAGGCTTCGAGGAACGCCGCGGCCTCTGCCGACAGAGTTCCGAATTTGATCAGGTCTTCGACCGTATAGGGGTCCCGAGCGAACTTCCGGATGGTCAGTGAGGCGCCGTCGAGGGCAAGGGGCGCGATCACGGCGTTGACGCGGGAGCCGTCCGGCAGCCGGCAGTCGACCATCGGGGAGTCGTCGTCGATGCGGCGCCCGACGAAGGCGGCAATCTCACGAATCACCCGCACCAGCTCAGCGTCGCTGGTGAACGTCACATCGGACAGGGTGAGCTGGCCCTTGCGCTCGATGTAGACCTGGTTGGGCCCGTTGACCATCACTTCGCTGATGCTGTCGTCGAGAAGGAGCGGCGTCAGCGGACCGTAATCGTGGCCGTCCAGAGTCCGGTCGAGCGCCTCGGCGGCGGAGTCGAGCGGCTCGGCGGTGGAGTCGAGCTCCGCGAGATGAAACGTAACGGCCGATCCCACGGGGCCGAGAATACGGCCGCAAGCTTACGGCAGACGTAATACAAAACTCGCGTCACACAGTCCTTTCAATTGCTAGCAGGCCCTCGCTGGGTATCTGGGCGTTTCGCCTCGTATCGGACCGGACAAGGAGCCGTTAACGGCGTGTGCGCGGTCTATACGGCGTGATTTAGAACTTGTCGCGCCGGATGCAACGTGACAATCGGCGGGCTCGCCTTCCAACCCGCTGGGCGCTGTATGCAGCTGTAAAGAGCCTGGATCCGCCCGCGGCATCGCGAGGGCCTCTCAGCCATCTCTAAGCCTTATCTGCCGCAAGCCTCAGGCCCCGGCGCGACACTGGCCCTGTCGAAATCGTCGGATAACACAGGAGGCGTAAACAACATGCTCGGCAAGGTATTGGCAGGAATCGCGACGGCGGGAGTGCTCGCAGGCGTACTCGCCACCAGCGCCATGGCGGCACCGGCGGCCACCGCCGCGGCCAGCCCGGCGAAGGCGCAGCGGGCGGCGAAGGATGTGTTCGGTGGGACCGTGACCGCGATCACGGCGACGGAGCTGACCGTTAAGAACGCGAAGACCGGCAGCAAGACGTTCCTGCGGACGGACGCCACCGTGGTGGTCAAGGGTCGCAATCAGAATGCGACCTGGTCGGAGATCGAACTCAATAGCCACGTCGTGGTTCGCTACGAGGCACGCGACGGCAAGCTCTATGCGAAGCGCGTTCGCATCGGCCGCGCACACGCCGCCGGCAAAGTCGAGAGCGTTAACGGCAACGTGATCACGATTCGCACCCGCGACGGCAAGGACGTTCGGTTAACGGTGAACAGCAACACGAAGTACGTCAAGATCACCGGCAAGAAGCAGCGCGGGGCGGGTTCGTTGAGCGAGATTCACGCTGGCACGGGGTTGATCGCCACCGGCAGCTACGACGCGAGCCACAACTTCGACGCATCACTCATCGCCTACCGCAACAAGTAATTCCGTCCTTTCTCAACCCCTACTTAGCCCTCCCCATTTCGGGGAGGGCTTTCATTTCCCCTCCCCCTTTGGGGGAGGGCAGGGTGGGGGCGTCACGGGGCCAGCCGCTCGATCCGCCAGCCACCCGTGGGTTGTCGTGTGTAGCGGATGCGGTCGTGTAAGCGGTTGTCCCGATGCATCCAGAACTCGATGGTCTCAGGGATGACCCGGTACCCGCCCCAGTTGCCAGGAAGCGGGACGACTGCGCCCTCGTACTTCGCCGCCAGCGCCGCGACCTTCTCTTCGAGCGTGGTGCGGTTCGGAATCACCTGGCTCTGGGGCGAGGCCAGGGCGCTGATCTGGCTGGCAAGTGGCCGGCCGTGAAAATACGCCGTTGACTCCTCCACCGACTGCTTCACGAGCTCGCCACTGACTCGCACCTGGCGGCCAAGCTTCCCCCAGTAGACGACCAGCGCCGCGCGCGGGTTCTCGGCCAGCTCGCGCCCCTTCTGACTGTCGTAGTTGGTGAAGAAGCCGAAGCCGCGCTCGTCGAAGCCGCGCAACAGCACCATCCGCGCCGACGGCTCACCCGATCGGGTGCTGGTGGCGATCGTCATCGCCTCGGGGAGGATCTCGCCGGCTGCGACCGCGTCCTTGAACCAGGCGGCGAATTGCTTCAGCGGGTCGGCATCGACGGTCTCTTC
>DATBYU010000207.1:0-9892 GCA_036513555.1 Candidatus Dormiibacterota bacterium
CCGTCGAACTGGTCCTGGTAGTCGCTCCCCTGCATCACGCCATCAGTGCGGGTAGCCCCGTAGATGTCGAGCTCCAGAAGGGTGCCGTAGCCCCAGGTCTTGGTCACCGCCAGAACGTTGCGGACGATTTTCTGATCGATCGCCGCCTGGGTCGCGGTCGGGTTCGTCTGGCGACCCCCCAATTCGGATGCAAGCCGCACCCCCTGGCGGACGGCGTAACCGGCCACCAGCTTGTCCCAGACCAGCATCGTGGCGTCGAACCCGCCAAGTAAGAGGATCGACATGACGGGTATGGTGATCGCAAGCTCCACGAGCGACTGGCCCCGCTTCTTACGGGGAGTCGGTGCCGCTGGCTTGACGACAAGGGTGCTTGACATGCTATTGGTCTCAGTAGGTCTGCGGCTCCAGCCGCACGTAATACTTCGCCGTCAGGCTGAGCGGGGCGGCGGCGATCAACGTCCCCGATTTCCACTTGTACTGATACTTGATGGTGACGCCCATGAAATCGCTCGACCCGTTGGTCACATCGCGCGTGGTGGCAGTCCATGGCTCGGGGTTGACCAGCGGGGTGCCGGTCAGGTCGTACTTGTTCATGCAGCCGCCGCCGCCGCAGCCGTTGGTATCGACCGTCAGGTTTCCGGTGTTGGGATCTTCGATCAGCCGATAGATGTCGACCTCGGTCACGTTGACCACGCCGTTCTGGCCGAGCCCCGTACCGACGATCACGGCGATCACCTGCGAATCGGCGTTCACCTGGTTGCCCGCCTCGGATCCCACGCGCGCGGCCTCCCCGGTGGCATAGGCAGCCGTGCCGACGCCAAACATCAAAAAACCGGCCTCGATGATCCCGAGCAGGACCATCAGCGCGATCGGGGCGCACAGCGAGAACTCGGCCACGCCCTGGCCGCGGCTGACCCGCCGGCGATCCAGCCGATCTGGCCCGCCAGACGCGCGCCGAACTAACACGGTGGGTGTCATCCGTTCTTCCTTTGGTCAGTCGGCCGAGTGGCCTACTCCCTACTGCAGATAACGCAAACGGTAAGGCTCCTCAGCTTCAAAGAGCGCCACGGATGATTACAGGTCCCGTTACGACTTGTTATCCCGCCCGTCGCGCCGGGATGAATGAGACGGCCCGGGTGAGACTACCTAGGCGGCTGGCGTCAGGGTTGGGTTGTTACAAATCCAGCCGTTCGATACTCGTGGCGCTGACGCGTCGAAGGAGGAGCGCTCGGGGCCGAGCGCTCGCAGCCACCGTGAAGGCGGCCGCAACCCGCCCCATGACGTTGTCGGCAGCTTCGGCGGAACGGGCGTGGATCACCGCCAGGACCTGGCCGGCAGCGACCGGGTCGCCGATTTTCTTTTCGAGCACGACACCGACGGCCAGGTCGATCGGCGCCTCCTTTCGATCGCGGCCGGCGCCCAGCGCCTTGCCGGCCAGCGCGATCTCGAGCGCGTCGGCCCGCGCCACGTAGCCGTCGGCCCGGGCAGTCACCGGTCGCTGGACGGGCGCCGTGGGCAAACGGCTGGGATCCTCGGTCACGCGCGGGTCGCCATCCTGCGCCGCGATGAGTTCCGCAAGTTTGCGTAACGCAGACCCGTCGCGGAGGAGCCGACTGAGATCGACGGGCGGGTGGGCGGCGAGCCGCAACATCTCGGTGCCCAGCCGCAGCGAGAGCGCCTCCAGGTCCGCGGGGCCGCGCCCAGCAAGGGTATCGATCGCTTCCTTGACTTCGAGGGCGTTGCCGACCGCGAACCCCAGCGGCTGCTCCATATCGGTGACATAGGCGACCGTCTCGCGCCCGGCATTGGTGCCGATACGGACGAGCGCGTGGGCAAGTGCCTCCGCCTCGGTAACGCTGGCGATGAACGCGCCGCGCCCGCACTTGACGTCGAGCAGGATCGCGTCGGCGCCGGCGGCCAGCTTCTTGCTCATGACGCTGCTGGCGATCAAGGGCACGGAGTCCACCGTGGCCGTGGCGTCGCGCAGCGCGTAGAGGGCACGGTCCGCAGGGACCATGTCTTTTGTTTGGCCGGCGATGGCAATGCCGATCCGACGGACCTGATCGATGAAACGGTCGGTCGGAAGGTCGACCTGGAAACCGGCAATGGCTTCCAACTTGTCCAGCGTTCCGCCGCTGTGGCCCAGCGCGCGGCCCGAAATCTTGGCGACCGGGACGCCGGCGGCCGCGACCAGGGGCGCGACCACCAGGGTGGCTTTGTCCCCGACGCCGCCGGTCGAGTGCTTGTCGACTTTCCGGCCGGGAATCGACGAGAGGTCGAGTTGCCGCCCGCTCGCCGCCATCGCCAATGTCAATGCCGTCGTCTCGGCGTCGCTCATGCCGCGGAGCCGAACTGCCATCAACCAGGCGGCGAGCTGATAGTCCGGAATGCTGCCGTCGGTCGCGCCCTTGACCAGAAACTGAATGCCCTCGTTCGTATGTGCGTGGCCATCGCGCTTTTCACGAATCAGGTCGAGTGCCGTCACGCACGAAGTGTAATTTGGCCCGATGTGGTTGACGCTAATCGGCCTGGTCGTGCCGCTCGGCCTGGATACATTTGCGATCGCGGCTGCCCTGGGCATGGCCGGCATGAGCGCCCGCGATCGGACGCGGGTCAGCCTGATTTTCACGGCGTTCGAGGTGGGAATGCCCCTGATCGGCGTCTTCGCCGGTAACCTCGCCGGTCGGGCTGTGGGCAACGCAGCCGACTACCTGGCGATCGCGATCTTGATCGGCCTTGGAATCTTCATGCTGCGTCCGCAAGCCGACGACGAAGAGAAGCGTCTAGGACTTCTGGCTCGTACCCGGGGGCTTGCGGTGCTTGGCCTCGGCGTCAGCATCAGCATCGACGAGCTGGCAATCGGCTTCACCATCGGGCTGTTGAAGTTTCCCGTCCTGGTGATCCTGGTCCTGATCGGCATTCAGACGTTCGTCGTGACGCAGGTCGGTATCAGGCTTGGCGCTCGTGTCGGCGAGCGCCTGCGGGCGGGGGCAGAGCGCATCGCCGGCGCCGTCCTGATTGCCCTGGGGCTGGTCCTCCTGGGCGGGCGGTTCCTTCACTAAAACGTTCGGTATTAAAAAACGAGCGGGCGTTCGCGAACAAAGGTTCCGTATTGCGACTTTATGGGCCGCCAGATAACGTTCCACCTGCGACCTGTCAGAAAGCCAGTTAGAGAAGGAAACGACTCTAGTAGGTCGCCGACGAGGGAGCCGCAAGGCCCCCACTCTCGGATCGTGAGGTCCGAGGGCCCGGCCCGAAAGGGCTGGGGAGTCGGTTGCCGCAAGGCGACCGGTTCTGTCGGCGGCGAAGGCTCGGCCCGCAAGGGCTGGGCTGGGCAGCGGGATGAAGGCTCGCTGGGTAACACCGGTGAGTTGTAAACCGTAACGGCAGGTCGCAAATTTTTTTCCCCGCGCTCGCTGCCTGTGTTCTAGTCTCGCGGGATGGCCGATCACGAAGCCCAGGTCGAGCTTGGCGTCGTGCTGCTGGGCCGAGCCAAGAACCCGGAAGCGATCGCGTCGGCTGTCGGCATGCTGGGCGAGAGCGCCGATCCCCGAATCCGGCAGGTCATCGCCCAAAAATATGCCACGCTCAACGCCGAACCGCGCCGGCGCGACTCTGGGTGTTTCCAGCGAACCGCCCTGGTCCGAGCGCTTCGCGGCCGGGCGACACCGGACGATCTCGCATTGCTCGAGACGGCCCTGTGGACCTATGAGATCATCGGCCGCTTCGACGCTGCCAGTGAGCTGCGGGGCGCCGCGCTGGTCACGCTGAACGACGTCGACGGTGGGCTCGCCTCATTCCACGCGGTTCGTCTGTTGAGCGACGCCCATGAGATGTCTGGTGAACCGGCGGTGACGGCCGCCCGGCTGCTGGCGATGCGAGAGCAGCTGCTGCCCCTGTACGGTCTCGTTGCGAGTGGCGGCGGCACGCCGGAAGTCCGGGCCGAGTGTCTTCGCGGACTGACCGGCCTTCCCGTTTCGCTGGTGGCCCACTTGCTCGAGCAGTACCGCGACGAGAAAGACAGCACGGTGATGGTGGGCCTCTTTGACCTTGTGCTCGGACACCCGTCGCGAGCCGAATTTGCGGGATTCATCGCGTCGGTCCTCGACCGGACGCAGTCGATCGACCTCTACCGGTTCGTCGTCAATTCGATCGTCGCGAGCCGTGACCCGGTGCTTATCGCGTTGCTGCGACGGTCGGACGCGCCGGGTGAGAACAGCCCCAAAGGCACGGTGCTCCGCGAGGCGCTCGGGCTCATGCCGACGTAATCAGGACAGAAATTCGACCAGGAGCTGGTTCAAGCGATCCGGCTCGTCCAGCGGCACCCAGTGCGAGCCGCCGAACCGCTCGTACCGCCATCTGCCTTGCACACGTTCGCCCGATCGGGTCATGGCCTCCTCAGTGAGGTACAGATCGCCCGTGCTCCAGATGCCGAGCGTGTTCGCCTTGATCATGGGGAGCTGCGGCCCGCCGGTCCGGCCGAGGAGCGCCTGCACCGGAAGGTTTGCTCGATACCAGTTGAGGGCCGGCGTGAGCGCGCCGGGCTCGGACAGGGTCTTGACATAAGCGTCGGTGTCCTTTGCGCCGCCAAGGAACAGGCGAAACAAATACCAGTCGTCGCGTTGGATCAACTCCTCGGCAGTACCTTCGAATAAGAACAGCAGGCGGTACCAGCCTTTTTGAAACTCCTCGAGCGTCGGCTTCGCTGCGGCGCCCGGGGCACCGACGGAGATGGCGACCAGGCGATCGACGCGCTCGGGTGCCAGGGCCGCGAGGAGCCAGGCCACAGCGGCACTCCAGTCATGCCCGACGACATGCGCACGTTCGATGCCCAGCGCATCCATCATGCCGGTCACGTCGTGCACGATCGTGGAGAGCCGGTAGTCGGAAACAGATGGCGGCTTGCTGCTGCGTCCGCGCCCACGCATGTCGGGCACGATGGTGCGAAAGCCGCTCTTGACGAGTGCGGGCACCTGGTTGCGCCAGAGATCGCTGGTGTCGGGGAAGCCATGCAGCAGGAGGACCGGGGTGCCGGAGCCCTGATCGCGGACGTAAAACTGAAGCCCGTTGGCCTCGATCAATTCGGGGTCATGTTACTTGCCAGTCGGATACGAGTACTGCGAGGCGATCCAGTCCCCAGTGGAGTAATCGATCGCAACCCACTCGGTGGTTGGATCGCACCCCTCGGGCCCACCCTGGCAGAGGAGATGCCACTGCCCAGTGAACGTCACGACCCAGGCCCAGTGGTGGACCGGAAGGTCAAACCCGGTTTTGAAATCTTTCCGGACCTCGGATGACACGACGCTGAGGGCACCGTTATCGACGTGGTTCCACGCCGCTTGAACCGCCTGGGTCTGGGTGAGGCCGCCGCGCGGCGGGCCTCCCTGCTCCGTCCCCCAGATAAGGAGGACGAGTGTCCCGATCGCTAGAAGGACGACCACTGCACCGATCGCGAAAAGGCGTTTGGTCGATACGAGGCGGGCCAGGACCGGGACCATGATCGGTGCAACGGTATGGGCAAACCGGGCTTGCCCGGCGCCTGATCTTAGAATCAAGCCGGATGGAGCCCTCCAACTCGGCGGCTTTCGACGGCCTGATCAAACGCGGCGAGTTGATCGAGTCGGTCTCCGAGATGACGCCGGATTACTTGCGTGAGCTGAAGCACACGCTGATCGTTTCGGGCGACACCGAGCTCATCTCCGCCCCTGCGTACTACCTGGCGGCGCGCAAGGCGCCCAGCGTCAACGCCTTCATGACCGGGATCGCGATCATCCAGGACGAGCTCGCCCACGCGCACATCGCCTACCACATTCTCGAGGAGCTAGGCGAAAGCCAGGAGGCGCTGATCTTCAAGCGCGATCCCAAGGCGTTTCGCTATCCCTATGCCTTCGATGTGCCGCTTGAAAGCTGGACCGAGCTAGTGGTGGCGAATGCCATGTACGACCAGGCGGGCTTCTGCCTGCTCGGTGACATCCACGAGCAGTGCTCCTATGGACCCTGGAAGCGCGGACTCGTCAAAGTCATGGCCGAGGAGAACTTTCACTTACGCAACGGCCGCAACTGGAGCAAGCGCATCAGCCAGGCCGGCGGTGCCGCCAAAGAAGAGTTGCAGCGGGCGGTCGACTGGATGTTTCCCTTGACGGTTGAGTGGTTCGGGCTACCCGACAACCTGAAGCAACACAGCGCCCAGCTCGACTACCGGCTCAAGGGACTGACCAACGACCAGCTACGGCAACAGTGGCTTGCGACGGTCGTCCCCTTCATGGAATCGATCGGCATCCGGGTGCCGGCGCACCAGGAAAACAGCCATTACGTGCTGGATTACCCGTTCCCGTGCACCTTTGACCCGGAAGCCAAGCGCTGGGACGTCAAGGATCCGTGCACCTGGGACGATGTTTTGAAGCGCTGGCGGGCGCGAGGCCCGCGCAACGCCGAGATGGTCGCGCTCTTCCAGGAGAGTTTCAGTAAGTTCCAGGTTCAGGGATGAGCCCGCAACAGCGCATCTGGTCGGCGCTCGCGGAGATCAACGACCCTGAAATGCCCATCAACCTGGTGGACCTCGGGGTCGTCTACGGTGTCGAGCTCGAAGATCGAACCGTGCGGGTCCGACTGACGTTCACGGCGATGGGATGCCCTGCGAGCGACATGATCATCGGCGACATCCGGGAGCGATTGCTGGCCGAGCCCGGCGTCGATGAGGTCGCGATTGATGTCGTGTGGGATCCGCCGTGGTCATCGTCGCGGATGACCGAGGAGGGCCGCGAGGCCTTGCGCGCCTGGGGGCTCTCGGTCTGATGGGCTTCGTGCGGGTCCACGCCGACGTCCAGGAATACGAGGTCTTCGCGCGAAAGACCAGGCTGGAACCGTTGCGGCAGGTCGGCGCTGTCGTGGCACCCGACGACGACCTGGCAATGGCCTACGCCCGCGCTACCTACGACGAGGAGCGCTGGGTCGAGATGATGATCGTGCCGAAGGCGGCCATCATCCAGCTCTGGGCGCCGGGTGAGGCGGAAGCCTGAGCCTTTACTCGCTGGTCAAGAGCCTTGCAGACAACAAGCAGCTGCTCGGCATGCGCTACGCGGAGTGGTGCATCGCCGCGCCGACGCTGGAGGCCGACATCGCGGCGGCTGCCATGGGGCTCGACGACATCGGGCACAGCCGTGTGCTCTACGGATCTCTGCGCGAGCTGGGCACGCCTGACGTCCCAGACGAACCTGAAAATTACGCGAACGTTCCGTACCTCGATCGGCCCTGGACCGACTGGACGGCGTTCGTCGCCGCGAATGGCGTGCTGGACAACGCCTTCACGATCATGATCGAAGCCCTGGCCGCCGGTAACGTCGACGTGCTGCGCAGCCGTCTCAAGAAGATGCTCCAGGAGGAGCGGTACCACGCCATGCACGGCCGCAGCTGGCTACGCGAATCGAGAGCCATCACCGCCGTCGAGCAGGCCCGGCGCGACGCCATCGTGTGGATCGGGCCCAAGGGTGGCGACGTCGACGATCTGCATCGAAACGGCATCCTGAGCATGGGTGTCCTGGACCTCCGTCGCCGGCTCGATGAGCAGGTGGGCGCCGCACCCGCATCGGCCTCAATCGATTGGAAAGCCTGGGACCCGATCCGCCGGCGTATCAGCCCGGGCGGCATCGACGAGCTGACGCTCAACATGCTGCAGGGACTCGCCGAAAAGAGGTACATGCCCGCCGGTGCATAGAGATGATTTGGAGAAGGGGAGGGAAGTATCGGGCGTGGCTTGCCCTTTCTGTCGATCGAAGAACACGGAAGTCATCTCGTTGTTTGGTAGCCAGGTAATGACGATGCAGTGCAAGTGCCGCGCCTGCGGCAATTTCTTCGAAGCCAGCAAGTACTGATGCCGCCACCAACGTCACGCCGCGCGCAATCGATGGTCCGCATGACCATGGCCGACATGGCCGAGCTCGCCGACAAGCGACCGGGAAGCTTCCGCCTCGAGAATGCCGATACGGACCTGGCCCCACCGGCGCACGCCATCCAAGCAACCCGGGATGCGGTCGGCGTTGACCGATACAACAGTTACCTGCCACTCCACGGCCTCCCCGAGTTGCGACAGGCGATCAGCGACCGCTACCTCGCCGACCTCGGTCTCCAGTACGACCACGACGGCGAGGTCGTCGTGACCTCCGGAGTCGGCGAGGCGATGCTGGACGTGCTGCTCAGTTACGTGAACGAGGGCGACCGGGTGCTGATGACGAACCCGACCTACAACGGGATGGCGCAGCGCGTGCGCCTGGCCGGCGGGATTCAGGTGTTCACCAACCAGGTCGAGGCGAAGGGCTGGCATCTCGATCCGGCGGATCTCCGCCGGGCGGCGAAGGGCTCCAAGGTAATTTTTTATGGCTCGCCATCGATGCCGACCGGCATCGTCTTCGGCAAGGACGAGACCGAGGCACTTGCCGAGGCGGCGGTGGAAAACGACGCCCTCGTCCTCTTCAACGGCGCCGTGGACAAGGTTGTTTATGACGGAAAGGCCGTCCTCAACCCCGCGACGCTGCCGGGTCTGCGCGAGCGGACCATCACGGTTGGGTGCGTCACCAAGAACTACAACATGGTTGGTTGGCGAATCGGCTGGGCGGTCGGTCCGCGTGAACTGTTAAAGCCGGTGCACGACATCCATATCTTCAATGGGATCATGGCGAGCGGGTACTCGGAGGCGGGAGCGGCCGCGGCCCTCTCCGGACCACAAGGTTATGTCTCGGGATCCGTTCAGGCCTACCAGCAGCGCCGCGACGCGCTCATCGCCCGGCTGCGAACGATCGACGGCATGCGACTCGTCGTTCCAGATGGAGGCTACTTCTTCATCGCCAACATCGAGGCCTACGGCGTCAGTGCCGGTGACTTTTGCCGTCGGCTTCTCGAGGAAGAAGAGGTGGCCATCACGCCCATGAACGCCTGGGGTTCGGACGACTTCGGTGAGCACCACGTGCGTTTCATCTTCACCAACGAGCCCGAAGATCGACTCGTCGAGGCAGCGAACCGCATCGCCGCTTTTGTTGACAGGCACTATCGCCGAGTCTGACGAGCGCACCTTCAGCTGCTTTTCGGTAGGCAGTGTTGCCGGTACGTACGACGAGATTTACGTGCCGCGGATCTTCATCCCATGGGCCCGGCTCCTGCTGGCACGTGCGGCCCTTCGACCGGGCGAAGCCGTTCTCGACATCGCAACGGGTCCTGGAACCGTCGCTCGGCTCGCGGCTGAACAGGTGGGTCGAAAAGGTCGTGTGGTCGGCGCCGATTTCAGCGAGGCGATGATCGCGATCGCGAGGGCAAAGCCGCCATCCGCCGGCGCGGCGCCGATCGAGTATCTCGTCTCGCCGGCCGCGCCGCTTGCCATCACTGAGGGCGGCTTCGACGTCGTCACCTGCCAGCAGGGGCTGCAGTTTTTCCCGGATCGGGCTGCCGCCGTCCGCGAGATGCACCGGGCGCTCAAACCGGGGGGCCGGGTCGTCGCCGCGGTGTGGCGCGAGATCGCACTCCAGCCGAGCTTTGCCGCGCTGGATGCCGCCCTGCGTGAGTCCCTGCCGGTCGATCTGGCCGCGCCCTACGGCGCCCCGTTTCGCTGGCCGTCGGCTGAAGCCCTGGCGAGCGTCTTCACCAAGCAAGGGTTCACCGGCGTCTCGGTCGCCGAGCTGCGTCACCCACTTATCTATGAAGGCGGCGTCGCGCAGGTGATGGCGACGCTGGCCGCGTCGCCGATCGCCAGCACCATCGCCGACCTCGATGCGAACGCCGCCGCCCGACTGCAGGCCGCCGCGCAGCGGCACCTCGAGCCGCTCGTTGTCAGCGGCCAGGTTCGAACCGAAATGGTGTCGAACCTCGTAATGGCGCGCAAAAGCGCCTGACGGCTTTACCGTCT
>DATBYU010000208.1:0-2581 GCA_036513555.1 Candidatus Dormiibacterota bacterium
ACCAGGCCGGCGACCAGAACACCGCCGGCCATCGCCAGCGATGGAACCGTGGCCAGCCGGCCCTGCGGGCGGCGTATGCCCTGCCGGGCGCCGGCCAACAGCGAACCAGCCAGGTCGGGACGAGGGGTCGCCTCGCGACGGAAGGCCTGCGCGTAGCGTCGCAGCCGGCTCTCGCCGTCGTTGTGATTGGCCATCAGTTTGACTGCTCCTTCAATTCCAAATCGGGCCTGAGCCGGCGGAGCTTCTGGACGGTGCGGTGGAGCATCACCCGAACGGTGGCCGGCTTGATCCCGAGCGCGCGGGCGATCTCGTCGGATGGCTGGTCTTCGAAGTAATAGAGGTACGCAACCTGGCGCTCGCGTGGAGACAGGCGGCGCAACAGCCGTCCCATTTCCTCGTCACCCGCTCGCCGGTCGATCTCCGCCATCGGATCGACGGTTGTCTGGTGCCAGAAGCGAAGCCGGCGCGCCACGGCCTGCCGGCGGTGGTAGTCGGTCGCTCGGCTGGCGATGATCCGGTAGAGGTAGCGCCGGAATTCCGTCTCCTCCGAGGGCGTCGTGGGCGACGCCCAGAGCTGGGTGAGCGCGTCCTGCAGGACCTCCTCGGCGATCGCGGGATTCTGTGTGAGCATCAGGCTGAACTGGTAGGCAGGACGCGCCAACAGCCGAACGTGCGCTTCGAACCACGGACGGTCAGCGGCAGCCAGCGTGTCCTCCTTCGTTCACCCGTACTACGAATGACGCGTGCGGAGCGTTTACATCGAGAAAACGCCGGCAAAAGGCCTTCCGTTACTGAGGGGGCGTTGTCGTCGAAGGGGTTTAGCGGCTGCTCGGCAACCAGCCAGGGCGTGTCGCTTCATAACGAGCAATGTCAGCGTCCTGGCGGAGGGTGATCGCGACTTCATCCCACCCGTTCAGCAGGCATTCGCGGTTGAACGGGTCGACGGTAAAGGTCGCTTCGAACCCACCAGCGGCAACCCGCTGGGCAACCAGGTCGACCGTTACTTCCATGCCAGGCTCCTCCGTGGCGAGCCGGATCAGCTCCCTAATTTCGGGCTCTGGGAGTTCGAGGGGGAGGAGGCCGCTACGAAAGCTGTTGCTTTTGAAGATGTCGCCGAACGACGGCGCGATCACGACCCGAAATCCGGCGTCGAGCAACGACCAGGCCGCGTGCTCGCGCGAAGATCCGCATCCGAAGTTGGCGCCGGTGACGAGGACCTGGGCGCCGCGATACTCGGCCCGATCGAGGATGAAATTGCCCTGGCGTCGCCAATCGTAAAAGAGGAACGGTCCGTATCCCGAGCGCTCGATGCGTTTGAGGAATTGCTTGGGGATGATCTGGTCGGTGTCGACATCGGCGCGATCGAGCGGAGCCACGATGCCGGTGACGCGGGTGAAGGCGTCCATCAGTTACCCGAGAACTCGCGAACGTCCACCAGGTGTCCAACGATCGCGGCGGCAGCGGCCATCGGCGGGCTGACCAGGTGGGTCCGCCCTCCACTCCCCTGCCGGCCTTCGAAGTTGCGATTGCTGGTCGAGGCGCAGCGCTCGCCCGGGCCGAGGATGTCGGGGTTCATGCCCAGGCACATCGAGCAGCCGGCGTCGCGCCACTCGAAACCGGCGTCGCGGAACACGGCATCCAGCCCTTCGGCCTCGGCCTGGCGCTTGACGCTCGCGGAGCCCGGCACCACCATCGCACGAACCTTCGGGTGCACGGTGTGGCCGCGGACGACGGAAGCCGCAATCCGGAGATCCTCCAACCGTGCATTGGTGCATGAGCCGATGAACACCCGGTCGATGGGAATCGATGCGATCGCGGTGCCCGGCTCCAGCGCCATGTATCGCAGGGCGCGCTCGTCGGTCTCGGTCACCGGCGCCGGTACCCGGCTGGTCACTGGAACCGACTGGCCCGGATTGGTCCCCCAGGTGACGTACGGTTCGAGCTGCGTCGCGTCGATCGAGACCTCGCGGTCGAACTGTGCGTCGGCATCCGTCGGCAGCGCGCTCCAGCGCGAGACCGCCTCCTCCCACTGCGCAGCGCGCGGTGCATGCTCGCGTCCCTTCAAGTAGGTAAATGTCGTTTCGTCGGGCGCGATCATGCCGGCGCGGGCGCCGCCTTCGATCGTCATGTTGCAGACCGTCATCCGACCCTCCATCGACAGGCCCCGGATGGTCGAGCCGCGGTACTCGATGACGTGCCCGCGCCCACCCTCGACGCCGATGCGGCCGATGATGCCGAGCGCTACATCCTTGGCGGTCACGCCCAGCGGCAGCTCGCCCTCGACGGTGACCGCCATCACCTTCGGCCGCCGCTGCCGCAAGCACTGCGTGGCCAGGACGTGCTCGACCTCCGAGGTCCCGATACCAAAGGCCAGCGCGCCGAAGGCGCCATGGGTCGAGGTGTGCGAGTCGCCACAGACGATCAAGAGGCCCGGCTGGGAAAGTCCGAGCTCGGGCCCGATGACGTGGACGATGCCCTGCCGCGAGCTGCCCATGCCAAAGAGTGCGATCCCCTCCCGCCGGCAGTTCTCCTCCAGCGCCGACATCTGCCGCTCGGCGACCTCGTCGGCGGCGGCGCGTCC
>DATBYU010000209.1:0-19249 GCA_036513555.1 Candidatus Dormiibacterota bacterium
GCCGGTGAGCTGGATCGCGACCAGAGCCGCCAGCAACGCCGGTGCCAGCCCGCCCGTCCGTGCCGTGACCGCGGACGGGAGGTTCGGCAGAAATGACCCGGCTGCCCGCATGAGGAAGGACAGGCTGGCAAGCCCCAGCACCAGCGCCAGCGCTAGCGGGCCAGCCACAACCCAACCACGGCGGCCCCCGCCAGGGGAATGCCCGGCGGCGTAAACGGCGCCAGTGCCAGGGCAACCGCGGCGCCGCCGATGGCGCATCGAACCGCATGCCGCCCCGACAGCATCGGCCAGAGCAGCGCCACAAAGCCGGCGGGGAACGCCGCATCCAGCCCGAGCCGTTTGGGATCCCCGAGCACCGGGCCGAGCACGGCTCCTATGAGGGTCCCGAAGACCCACACGACGTAAAGGCAGGCGCCCGTTACCAGCAAGGTCCGGCCATCCGGCCGGCCGGGGGCGCCGGCGCGAGCCGACAGCGCATAGCTCTCGTCGATCGAGAGCTGGGCGAGCAACGACCGCAAGAGTCGTCCCCCGGGAAGCGATCCCGCCACCGCGATCCCGGTGGCGATGAAACGGAGGTTGAGAAGGGCGCCCGCGAAGATCGCCGTCAGCACGCTGCCGCCCGCGGCAATCACACCGAGGGCCGCGAACTGGGCCGACCCGGCAAAGACCAGCATCGACATCAGCACGACGGACCAGGCGGGGAGGTGCGCCGCAACCGCGAGCACGCCGAACGAGGCGCCAAAGACAAAGACCGCGATGGCGATCGGCGCGGCGGCAAGCAGGATATCCTTCGTCGACCGGTTTCCTAGCATTCCCGCCATTAAATAAGAAAGATGCCGGCGCACCGGCGCCGACATCTCGTCGGGGGAAGGTTGTGTCGCTCTATCGACTGCCGACCGGAACCTTCTCCAGCAGCTTGATCGACTCCCGGATGAAGGCCGGGATGTCGCTTGGCTGGCGCGAGGTCACCAGGTTCTTATCGACTACGACCTCCTGGTCGACGACGTTTACCCCAACTTGCGAGAGGTCGTCCTGGATCGTGATCCACGCGGTCATCTTGCGTCCCTTGACGACCCGTGCCGTCATCAACAATTGCGGCCCGTGACAGATGGCCAGCACCGGCTTGTCGGCGTCGAAGAACGCCTTCGTGAACCTGACCATTCGCGGGTCCGCGCGAAGATGGTCCGGCGAGTAGCCGCCCGGGATGAACAGCGCGTCGTACTGTTCGGGGTGCGCCTGGTCGATGCCCGTCTCGGCTTTGGTGACGACCTTGCCTTGCTTGCCCCGCAGCTCCTTACCCGCCTGCAGGCCGACGATTGTCACCTGGTGACCCTGGTTCTTGAGCGCGTCGAACGGTTGTTTGAACTCAGAGTCCTCGTAGTCGACATCCAGTACACAAGCAATTCTCACAGTGATACCTCCCTGTGCCTATTTGCTGATACCGGTCGCCCAGCCTACCGCGCGACCTCCCCTATCGTCAAGCTGGTACTGGGCAGCTAGTTTTATGCCCCTCAATTCCGTATTGTTTGAGCCGATGGTCCGCCGCTACCTTCCCTACGGAGTCGCCGTCGCCGCCGTCGGCCTGGTGGCCGCGGCGCTCGGCCTGATCGCCTGGCTCCTCCAGATTCCGCGGATCGAAACCTTCCTGCTCGTGTTTGTGCTGCTGGTTGGGGCGATCGGCTGGCGCTACGGCCGCGGTCCGGCCATCGCCGGGACCGTGGCCTTTACCCTCGTGTCCGACTACTACTTCCTCGCCCCCCAAGGCGCGTTTCGGATCGACAACCTTAGCGAGGGGGTGCGGCTGCTCACCGGCATCCTCGCCGCGGCGGCCGTGATCTGGTTCGTCCACGTCAGTCGCGGCCGGCAGGTCCTGCTCGAAAAGCGCAAGGACCTGCTGCAGGACGTCTCCCCGATGATCCTCCGGAGCCTCAACGCCGAGGAGATCCTCGACACGGTCGCCGAGGCGACGCTGCGGGTCATCGATTATCAGCACTTTCGCCTCTACCGGTGGGATGAGGCGACCGAGCGCCTCGTGCTTGTCAAGTCGGTCGCCCGGGCCGACCCATATACCGACATCGACTGGCATCTGGTGACGCTTTCGCTCGGCGAGGGCATCACCGGAATCGCTGCGCAAACGCAGCATCCGCTGCTGGTTCCGGACGCGAGCCGCGATTCGCGGATGGTCTATCCGGTGGGTACGGTTCCCATCGAGGAGAGCATCCTCAGCGTCCCGATGGTGACCCGGGGCCGGCTCTTTGGCGTGCTGTCGTTGGCGCGCCTGGGCATCGGATCGCTCAGCATGGACGACACGCGCCTGATGGAGTCGATCGCCGCGCAGACGGCGCTGGCACTGGCCAATGCCGAGCAATATGCCGAGGCGGAGCAGACGATCAAGGCGCTGGCCACGATCGAAGCGCTGCAGCCGGTGGACGGGCCGAGTGGGGAATCGGACATCGACGCCCGGATCCTGCAAGGCTTCGACGACCTCGGCCAGTCGGACCTGGCGACGCTACGGGTGCTCCAGGCGGATGGACGCTACCACGTGGGGGCCACCGGCGGCCGGCTGTGGCCGGCGGAAGACGCGCCCACCGGTGAGGCTCTGTCGGCAGCCGACGTCGCCTGGCTGGCCGATCCGAAGGTGACCGTCTATGTCACCGACCCACAGACCGATGCAAAGCTGCCGGAGTGGGCGCAACGCGGCACCAGGCTGGCCGGTGCCAAGGCGAGTGTCTTCCTGCCGATGCGGGCGGGCCAGCGCCTCGTCGGCTTCGTGGCGCTGCACTGGCGGCGGCCGCGCTGGTTACGTGCGGAACAGCTCCGCCGTTTGCAGCTGATCGCGGCCCAGGGCGCCATCGCGCTCGACACCCGGCACGCCCTCGAACGGGAGCGCGGTCGCGCTGAGGCGCTGGCGGAACTGGAACGGGCGCGACGCGAGTTCATGCAGATCGCCTCCCACGAGCTGCGCACGCCGTTGACGGTCATTCGCGGCTATGCCTCGCTGCTGGAAGAGGGATCCCTCGGCCCCATGCCGCCGGTGGCCCAGCACGCACTGCGGACCTTGCTGGACAAGTCGAGCGAGATGCGTGCCTACGTCGAACGGATGCTGCTGCTGGCCCGGCTTGAGGACGGGGCCGCCCCGCCTCAGATGGCGGCGCTCGATCTGCGGCGGGTGGTCAGCGATGCGGTCGACCGGGTCCGGCCCCAGGTGGCGCTGAAGGACGGCACGCTACACGTCGACCTGGCGCCGGCGCCGCTCACCGTCCTGGGTGATCCGGAGCGGCTCGCCACCGCTGTCGACAACCTCCTACAGAATGCGGTTAAGTTCAGCGAGGGGCCGCCCCGGATCGAGGTGACCGGGAATCGCCAGAATGGGCAGGTCCACCTGGTGGTCAAAGACCATGGGATCGGCATCCCGGCCGCCGCCCGTAGCCGGCTGTTCGAGAAGTTCTACCGGGTCGAGAGCCCGGAGCTCCAGAACGTCGCCGGGACCGGGATCGGCCTCTACCTGGTCCGCCAGGTGATCGAGGGCCACGGCGGGCGGGTCGAGGTCGACAGCCAGCCCGGCCAGGGCTCCGCCTTCGAGATCGCCCTTCCAGCCGTCACGGACCCGCCAGCTTCCCCTCCCGCTCCGGGGGAGGGCAGGGTGGGGGCCCCAGCCCAGCAAGACTGACCGGCTTTTCAGGTTCGCTCTTATATGGCGAGCCATACGGGCCTGAATACCGATGTCCCGGACGCCGCCCTGGAGATCCCGACCGAGTGGCTGATGCCCGGGCTGGACCTTGAGGTCGTCCGGCAGGTCCAGCGGCCCGATACCACCGCCACCCTGACCGGCGACTTCCTCTTCCTCGCCGGGGTCGAGTTGGTCGTCGAGCGGCGCTGGCTGAAGGAAGCCCACTGGCGGCAGATCAAGCAGGCAATCACCCGGGGCTACATCTACCGGAACTCGGCGGTCCAGGTGACGCTCCGGGGCGAGCGGCGCGAGCACGAGCGGCGCAACAAAGCCGCCTGACAGCCCCAAACCTTCCCCTCTTGGTAGCGCGGCGCGCCGCTGCTACAGTCAGCTACAAGCATGAAGACAGTGATGTCGACTGATCCACCGATCAATCAGGCGCCGCCGGATCTCGATCCATCCCGCGACCTACCGCGTGGCTTCTACGAGTTTCTGCTTCCCCTGCACCGGGCCTTCACGCCGCGCCAGCAGGAGCTCGCCGCAAGGCGCCGCAAGGTGCTCGCGGAGGCCCATCGCGGTCACCTCCCCACCCACCTCCCGCCCTCGGAGGCGACCACCGGCAGCTGGAAGGTCGCGCTCCCCGGCTGGTGCCAGGACCAGCGCAACCAGATGACCGGGCCGGCCGACGACGCCGAGCTGGTCGTGAAGATGCTCAATTCCGGCGCGCCGGGGGTGATGCTGGACCTGGAAGATTCGGTCGCCAATGCCTGGCCGAACATCACGAGCGGGATCGCCAACATCATTGCGGCGCTCCGCGGTGACTTGACCTACCAGGACCGGAAACGCAACCGCGAGGTCTCGATCAACGAGAGCAAGACGGTGATCTACACGCGGCCGCGCGGCCTCCACCTCGAGCAGGCCGGCGTCATCAAGGGGGAGCGAATGGCCGCCCCGCTGTTCGATGTCGCCATGGTCGCCTACCAGGTCGACCCGGCGCGGCTGCGGCATCCTCTTTCGATCTACATCCCGAAGTCCGAGTCCGCCGACGAAGCGCTCTGGTGGCGAGATTTGTTCCGGGCCCTCGCGGCCGCGCGCGGTTGGCCGCCGGACTACATCAAGTGCATGGCGCTGGTGGAGTCACACCCGATGGCCTACCAGATGGAAGAGTTCGCTTACAACCTGCGCGAGCACATGATGGGCCTCAACCTCGGCCGCTGGGATTACATGGCCAGCCTGATCGACTTCACCTTGCAGGATCCGAACTGGGTGCTCCCCGACCGGAACACCATCCCGCACGACGTCGCCTTCTTCCAGGCGCTGCGGGAGGTCATGCCCGAGGTGTGCCACAAGCGCGGCATGCTGGCGATCGGCGGCATGACCGCGCTCTATCCGAGCCGTGAGGATGCGGAGCTCAACGCTCGCGCCCTCAAGGTGCTCGAGCAGGACAAGAAGAACGAGGCAAACAGTTTGATGGATGGCGCCTGGACAGGGCATCCCGACCAGAACGAGATCGCGGTCAACCAGTTCCCCTTTCCCAACCAGGTGAATGCCCGGCGAAAAGACGCCAACATTCACCGCGATCTGCGGCCGAGTCCGCAGGGTGTCGGCAAGCGGACGCTACAGGGAACTCGCGATGCGGTTCGAACCGTCATTCGATATCGAGACGGCGTGCTCAACGGCAAAGGGGCGAGCTTGCTCGATGGCTACATGGAAGACCTGGCGACCGACCGCATCTATCGTTACATGATTGCCCAGCGGACACTGCACCAGGTCAAGGTGCCCGGCGACACTGGCCGCGAGGTCACCCACTCGCCCGAGCTCGTTTCGACGCTTTTCGATCAGGAGCTCGACCGCCTGCTGCGCGAGACGACGAAGAACGGCGACGCCTCTTTAGGCGATTCGTATCGCAAAGCACGCGAACAGAGTGAAGGCATGATCCTCGGCGTCCTCCAGGAGCAGGGCGCCCCGATCAAATAACGCAGGCTCAGCCGCCCGCCGATCTTCTTCCCGTGCAGCGCCAGGCGACGCTGGCGTATCGCATGCTGCGCCTGTGGGCGGTGCCCCTGCTGCATTCGCTCTTCCGCATTACGGTTGAGGGCCGCCAGCGCATTCCCACTGAACGCAACTACGTGCTGATCGCCAACCACCTGAACTGGCTCGACTCGTTTGCCATCCTCGCCGAATTCCCCGCCGAGCCTCGGGTGCACTTCCTCGGTGATACGACGATCCTCGTGACGCGCAAATTTCAATGGGCCATGGTCAAGAGCGTGGGCGGGTTCATCCCGGTCAACCGTAAGTCCCACCCGGACACCCTACTGTTCCATCACGCGAACCAGTGCTTGCAGCGGGGTGGGGTCATCGCCATGTACCCGGAAGGCAACTATGGTTCGAAGGAAGGCGAGGTGCTGCCGTTCAAGAAGGGCTTCGCTCATTTCGCGACCGACAATCGCGTCCCCGTCCTACCGGTCGCGCTATCCGGGACCCAGGATCTCTGGCTGCGAAAGACGGTGCGGCTCATCGTCGGCGAGCCCATTGAGAGCGACGGGCAGACGGTCGAGTCCCTGGTCACGCTGGCCGAGACCCGGATGCGGGAGCTGGTTCCCCCCTACCACGACCCCGGCGGGGTCAAGCTGCTGCGCAAGCGTCTAACGCATCTGTTTTAAGACCTGCCTGACCGCAGGATGCTCCACGCGACGTAGACCCCAAGCACGCTCGCCAGCACAAAACCCACGATCAAGATCGCGCCGGTCTGGGGATCGCTGCGGACGTGATAGGCCGAGAGCAAGACCGCGAGGGCGACGACGAAGGCTGCGGCGACGATTCCCAGTACCATCCGGTTGGCGATGCGCTCGAGCCGCCGTAAGAGTGGTTCGAACCCCGACGGCCGGATGGCGAATTCCGTATCACCTCGTTCCAGCGAGCTCAGCAGTCGCCGCACCTGCTGCGGCAGTTCTAACCCAAGCCGCGCCAGGTCGATCCCGGCCTGGCCGACCGACTTGCCCCAGCCGAGCGGCGAAAAATGCCGCACCATCATGCCGCGGGCATAGGGGACCAGCACCGCGGTGAACTCGAAGGTCGGGTCCAGCCGCGTCACCAGGTTTTCGTGCATCAGCACCGTCTTGAGCAGCAGGGCGTAGCCGGCGGGAAGGTGCAGCCGGTGGCGCCGCACTACGCCGAGGACATCGTTGACCACCGGATGAATCGCGATCTCACCCACTGGCTTGCCGTAATAGCGGGCTCGCAGATGCTCGACGTCCCGTTTCAACACCGCCCGGTCGATGTGGCGGCCCGCGACCCCGAGCTCGTAGAGCGCATCGACCTGGCGATCCGCATCTTCGCTGGTGAAGGCAAGCAGCGTCCACACCAGCTGTTCCTGGACGCGTGGTCCTACGGTGCCGACCATGCCGAAGTCGACGACGCCGATCCGCTCGTCGGGTTGGATGAAAAAGTTACCCGGGTGAGGGTCGGCGTGAAAGAAGCGGTCCCTGAATACCATCTTGAGCACCATCCGGGCTCCGCTCGCGGCCACTTTGCCTCGGTCGAGCCCGGCGGCGTCGAGGGCGGCAAGGTCGTCGACCTTGATGCCGCCGATCCGCTCGAGGGTCAGCACGCGGGTGGTGGTTTCCTCCCAGAACACGCGGGGGAAATAGACGGACTCATCACCGGCAAAATTCGCGCTGAACCGCTCCGCGTTCCTTCCCTCCTGGATGTAATCCGTCTCCGCCCGCAACGTATGGGAAAACTCGTGCACCAGGCCGATCACGTCGTACTCTTCGGCCACCGGCCAGCGGCGGCTGGCGTTTGCCGCCAGGTTGCGAAGGATCTGAAGGTCCTGCTCGATTTGATCGATGACGCCGGGTCGCTGCACCTTCACGACGACGGGGGTGCCATCTCGCAAGGTGGCGGCGTGAACCTGACCGATGGAGGCGGCCGCCAGGGGCGCCGGATCGAAACTGCCGAACACCGCCTCCGCCGGCTGGCCGAATTCCGACTCGATGACCGACGCGACGACGCCAGGCTTTAGCGCTGGTGCGGCATCCTGGAGCTTCGCCAGCTCCACCTGGTAGGCGACCGGCAGGAGGTCGGCTCGGGTGGAGACAATCTGACCGAGCTTGATGAAGGTAGGCCCGAGCTCTTCGAGGGCCCGGCGGACGTGCTCCGGACGCGAGAGGGGTTGCTCGTAGCCGCGGTTGAAGATTCGCTGGAAGGGGACGAAGCGCTCCAGCCCCACGACGCTGATGAAGAAACCGAGACCGTGCCGGGCGAGGACCCGGCTAATCTGCCGATACCGCTGGGCTTGCGACTGGGGAGCGATGTCAGCCAGCCTAGCAGCGATACGCTATGACGCATGGGGGTGGAGCTGCTCAGCGCCAGCGTCATGGACCGAGTGCCCGGTTGGGCGGGCCGCTCGCGCGCGGTCGAGCCGCTCGGCGGCGGCATCACGAATCGGAATTACCGCGTCGCGGTCGACGGCGATGTCTTCGTGGTGCGCATTCCCGCTGAGTCGGGAAGCCTGCTCGGCATCGATCGCGGACTCGAGCACCAGGCCAGCCGGCTGGCGGCTGCCTGCGGCGTTGGCCCGGAGGTGATTGCGTTCATCGAACCAGAAGGTGTGCTCGTGACGCGCTTCATCGAGGGCCAGGCGGTCACCGACGAAGCGGTCCACCAACCAGTGATGCTCGAGCGGATCGCGCAATCCATGCGACGGATTCATCAGTCCGGGAGCCTCGTGGCGAGGTTCTCCGCCTTTCGCGTGGTGGAAGCCTACGCGCTGACGACGACCCGGCACGGCGGCCAGCTGCCGGCGTCTCTCGAGCGGGCGCGGCCGATCGCCGTTGACATTGAACGCGCGCTCCCACCCGAGCCGCTGGTCCCCTGTCACAACGATTTACTGAACGCGAACTTTATCGACGACGGGGCGACGATTCGCATCGTCGACTGGGAGTACGCCGGGATGGGCGATCGGTTCTTCGACCTGGGCAATTTCGCCGTCAACCATCAACTCACTCAAGAGGACGAAGGCCGCCTGCTTTCCGCATATTTCGGCCGGCTCGTCAGCAGTCAATACGCCAGGCTCCGGCTGATGCGCATCATGTCGGACTACCGCGAGGCGATGTGGGGCGTCCTGCAGCAGGCGATCTCCGACCTCGACTTCGATTTCGCGGCGTATGCCGGGAAGCACTTCGATCGCTTGCTGACGGCGGCCGGCGATCCGCGCTACGACGACTGGCTGCGACAGGCCGCCGGGTGACGCTGCCCGAGCGCGCGCGCGTCGTCATCATCGGCGGTGGCGTCGGCGGTACCAGCATCGCCTATCACCTCGTCCAGCGGGGTTGGCGCGACGTCGTGTTGCTGGAGCGCGCCCAGCTCACCAGCGGGTCGACCTTCCATTCCGCGGGCCTCGTCGGTCAACTTCGCTCCAGCATGCCGCTCACGCGACTGATGATGGATAGCGTCGCACTCTATCGGCGGCTCACGCAGGAGACCGGTGTCGACATTGGCTGGCGTGAGGTCGGAAGCCTGCGGCTTGCCTCGTCACGCGAGCGGATGGAAGAGCTCGAACGCCAGGCCGGTTGGGGAACCAGCTTCGGTTTGCCCCTCGAGCTCGTGAGTCCGGGGGACGCGCGGCGCCGCTTTCCGCTGATGACGACGGACGGCGTGCTTGGGGCGGCCTTTATCCCAACCGACGGCTACCTCGACCCGAGCGGGCTCGCGCTGGCTCTCGCCGAAGGGGCGCGACGCGGCGGGGCGCGCATCTGCGAGGGGGTGCGGGTCACGGCGATCAAAACCGATCGCGGCCGGGTTCGAGGCGTCGAGACCGAGCAGGGAGCCATCGAAACCGAGGTGGTGGTGAACGCCGGCGGGATGTACGCGCCCGAGATCGCGGTCATGGCCGGCATCACGCTCCCGATCGTTCCCATGGCGCATCAGTACCTCCTCGCCCGAATCGCCGAGCCGATTCCGGAAGACCTACCGACCATGCGCGACCCGGACCGGCTCGTGTATTTCCGGCGGGATGCCGGCGGGCTGGTGATGGGCGGCTACGAGCGCGATCCCGCTCCGTTCGGCCTGAACGGCATCGCCCCGGACTTCAACAACCGCCTGCTGCCGGAGGACTGGCCACGCTTTGAGCCGCTCTCGAACAACGCGATCACACGGGTGCCCGCGCTCGAGCGCGGCGAGGTCGTCAAGCTGATCAATGGACCGGAGGCCTTCACGCCCGACAACGAATTCGTGCTTGGCGAGTCGAGCCTTCGTGGGTTTTATGTCGCGGCCGGTTTCTGCGCCCATGGGATCGCGGGCGCCGGCGGGATGGGCCGGGCGATGGCCGAGTGGATCATCGACGGCGAGCCCATCCTCGACCTCTGGAAGATGGACCTACGCCGTTTCGGCGCGCCCTATCGGAATCGCGATTACACGCTGGTCCGCACTGTCGAGGTCTACTCGACCTACTACGACATCCACTATCCGAACGAGGAGCGCCAGGCCGGGCGACCGCTGCGCGTCTCCCCCACCTATCAACGATTGAGCGAGCTCGGCGCCAGCTTCGGTGAAAAGTCGAGCTGGGAGCGGCCGAACTGGTTCGAGCCGAACGCGGCCGCGGCCGCTGGACTGCCCCGCCCGGCCGGATGGGCCGGGCATCACTGGTCACCCGCGATCGCCGCCGAGCACCGCGCAACCCGCGAACGCGCCGGCCTCTTCGACGAAACCTCCTTCAGCAAGATCGAGATCAGCGGCCCCGGCGCGCTCGCCTTCCTTCAATATCTGTGCGACAACGAGATGGACCGAGCCGTCGGCAGCATTACCTACACGCAGATGCTCAATCGTCGCGGCGGAATCGAGTGCGACTTCACCGTGACCCGGCTCGAGCCCGAGCGGTTCTTCATCGTCACCGGGACCGCCTTCGGCAACCATGACCTCGGCTGGATGCGCAAGCATCAACCCGATGACGGTTCGGTCGTGATCGACGACGTGACCGCTGAGCAGGCGTGCCTCGGCATCTGGGGGCCGCGCGCCCGCGACATCGTGCAGCCGCTGACCGACGCCGACCTGTCGAATGAGGCCTTCCCTTATCTGACCGCCCGCCGGGTTGCCATCGGGCCCGTGGCGTGCCTCGCGCTACGCGTCACCTACGTCGGCGAGCTCGGCTGGGAGCTCTATTGCCCGACCGGGCAAGGCCTCGCTCTCTGGGATGCGCTATGGACAGCCGGCACGCCGCTTGGTATGGTGGCGGGCGGCTACCGCGCGATCGATACCATGCGCCTGGAAAAGGGCTACCGGGTCTGGAGTACTGACATCACACCGGAGGACGATCCCTACCAAGCCGGCCTCGGTTTCGCGGTTCGACTCAACAAGGGGCTTGATTTCATCGGCAAGGAGGCGCTCATCAAGGCGAAGGCAGACGGAATCACACGGCGCTTGCGGCCGCTGCTCCTCGACGACGCGGACGCGATCGCGCTTGGCGGCGAACCCGTCCGGGTCAACGATAAGATTGCCGGCCGCGTGACCAGCGGCGGTTATGGCTACAGCATCGATCGCAGCATCGCGTATGCCTACCTGCCGCCAGCGTGCACCCCGGGGAACGTGGTCGACGTCCAGGTGTTCGGCCGCTGGGTCCCAGCGACCGTCGCGACCGAGCCGCTCTACGACCCGGCCGGCGAGCGCATCCGTTCATGAGCGAGCGCGATGAGTTCGCGGCGTTCGCCCTCGAGCTTGCAGATGCCGCCGATCGGATTTCGATGCGGCATTTTCGCAAGGCCCCGCGAGTGGACCGCAAACCAGACCGGACCTTTGTGACCCAGGCGGACACCGCCATCGAGCTGGAGCTGCGGGAACGGATCGAGAAGCGATATCCCGCGCACGGTATTTTGGCGGAGGAGTACGGCGATCGCACCGCGAACCAGGAGACCCGATGGATCATCGACCCGATCGACGGCACGCACAACTACATGCGAGGCGCCCCGGTGTTCGCCACGCTGATCGCCCTCGAGCGCGCCGGCGTGATGGAGCTGGGTGTGATGTCGGCGCCGGCGATGCATGAGCGCTGGCGCGCCATGCGCGGCGGCGGCGCCTGGGCGGGCAAGCGTCGGCTCCAGGTGTCGATGGTCTCGGAGCTTCAGGATGCCCAGGTCTTCTACGCCTCGCGCTCGGCGTTCGTTGCGGTCGGCAAGGAACGCGGCTTTGACGCCGTGACCGGCGCGGCGTGGCGGGATCGCGGCTTTGGCGATTTCTGGGGCTACGCGCTGGTGGCTGAAGGCGCCGGCGAGGCGATGTTCGAACCGGAGCTCTATTCCTGGGATCTCGCGGCGCCGTTCATCATCGTGGAGGAGGCCGGGGGACGCCTGACCGACTTCACCGGACGGCGAACCTACGAAGGCGGAAACGCGGTGGCAACCAACGGTCTGCTCCATACCGCGATCCTGGAAAAGCTCAACGGCGCGTAACCCGAGCCCGTAACCTCAACCGATGCGACGACTTTTCTTGGCCCTTGCCATCGTCGTCCCGGGTTGCCTTCTGGGGTCGCTGGCGGTAAGTGCCGCGAACACGCAGGCTCAGATCGTCACGTGTGCCGGAACTCCACCATGGTGTTTCAGCCCGAAACCGATCCAAATCACGGTGGGCTCGACCGTCACCTGGACCAATGGCACCGCGACGACGCACACCGCGACCTCCGACACCGGCGCCTGGGACACCGGCAACATCGCGGCGAGCGCCACCAGTAGCGCCATCGCCTTCGCGACCGCGGGGACTTTTACCTATCACTGCGCCATCCATCCGAGCATGACGGGATCGGTGGTGGTATCGGCGGTCGCGGCAACCAGTCCGCCGGTTCGCGCTCTCGCGCCGGGTGGCGGAGGAGCGGCCCCGGTGTGGGAAGGCCGCGTGTTTCGACCGTCGCTCCCGCTCGGAGCGGTGCTGCTGCTCCTCGGCCTCGGGCTGCTAGCGGTGCGCCGCGTTCGCCGCGACCGGACGCAGCGCGTCGGCGAACGCGTCGACAAAGCGCCGCACCAGTAGGCCATCCGGATCGTGGTCCGGGTTGATCTCGGTCACGACCAGCGCCGCCAGCTTCGGAGACCCGACAAACACACGCAAGCACCGCATCGCGTCGCCGAAGGAGAGGGCGTCGTAGTGTGGCCAGTTCGCCAGCGGAATCTCGGCGGAATCCATCACGTCGACATCGAAGTGCACCGCGATGCCGCGGGCGCGCTCCTCGAGACGCGCCAGCGCTTCGGCCGCCCGCTCAACCGGCCGATCAAGCGACGTGACCGGGTACTGCGGTATCGCGGATTGGTCGAGCAGGAGCAATTCCCGGGGCTCGACCTCATACGGTTGAAAGCCAAAGAGGGCGATCCGGTCCGGGGTGAGGAGAGGAAATCGTGGGCCGATGCGGGCCAGCTCGGGAGCGCCTTCGCCGATCAGGTGGGACACGCCCATCGAGTCGAAGATGCCGGAGTGGGTCGTGTCCGGTGTGGTCATGTCGGCGTCGCCGTCGAAGTAGATCAGTCCGAGGTCGGGTTGCCGGCGCAATAATCCGGCCACGACGCCGAGCGTGATGCTGCAGTCGCCGCCGAGCACGAGCGGAACCAGGTCACGATCAACGGCCGTCGCCACTCGATCGGCGACCTGGCGCGCGACCATGACCACGCGTGAAAGGCTCTGGCTTTTGCGATTGGCCGGGTCGGGCTGGAAGCGAGTCACAGGGAGATCGCCGAGGTCCTCGACCGTAAGTCCGGTTTCGCGCAGCGCGCCCAGCAACCCGGCCTGGCGCAGCGCGCCCGGTGCCTTCTCTTGACCCGGTCCATGGGCGCCGGCGCTGGAGGGGACGCCGATCAAGCCGAGCATCTCCCTACGCTACCTCGACCCGGACCAGGACGTGCGAGCGATCTCGAAGCATCCGTCGCAGGCCTTCGGGCGTGGTCGCCCCCCACATTCCCCACCGATCCACGATCAAGTCCTGGACCGCCGCATCGACCTCGGCAGCATCGACAAAGTGCACCCGACCCTCAACCGACGGGCCGCCTCCGGGGATCGTCAAGCGAACCCACGGATCGTTGCGCCAGCGCGCAACGCGGACCGCGTATGCGTAGTTGAAAAGGTAGAGGTCCCCGTCGGGTGTGACGATGAACCAGGTCTGGACCGCCCGCTCCCGCCCGGCTTCACGCGAGCTGACCAGGAGCGTATCGGCGCCATCGAGCGCGTGCCGGAAGTCGGGCGGCAACACGCCCGTCAGAATAGGCCGGTGACCCGCGTGGTGCTGCTCGGCCTGGACGGCTTCCCCCATCGCGCCATCGGGCCCGAGCTGACGCCACGGCTGTGGGACCTGGCTCGACGCGGTGGTCGAGCGCCGGATGGTGGCATCACCGACCTCCCTTCGTCGACCGACCCCGGATTCTGCTCGCTGCTCACCGGCTGCAAGCCGGCCACGCACGGCGTGCTGACCACCTCCTGGCGCTTCGCGAGGCTGCCCGACTGGGCTGGCTCCGAGACTCCGCGGGTGCCAGCCATCTTTGATGCCTGCCGCGCGGCCGGCGTTCGAACCGCCGCCATCGTGGCGGACGACCGCGGCCTCCTCTGCACCGGCGCAGCCCACCGACGATGGCCACCCGAAGGCGTCATCCCACCTGGAACAACGCTCGACGCCCATGGCTACCCGGTGAATGCTGCCGTCCTCCCCCATCTGTTGGATGCCATTGCCGATCCAAGCCTGAGCTTCGTCTTCGGCCATATCAACGAAGCCGACACGGCCGGACATGACTATGGTCCTGAGAGTGACACCGCCCGCGCCTGCTACCGGGCAACCGATCAGTCGGTCGGCGTGGTGCTCGATGCTCTCGCCAGCCGGTGGGCCAACACCGTGGTCGTGATCGTTTCGGATCACGACATGCAATCGCGGGACTCGTCGCCGCCGGTCGACCCCATGTCGAATAGCACCGACGGCGGATGGGACGCGTACATCCCGGATGGTGGTTCCGCGCTCATCCACCTCGAGCCGGGCGTCGATCCGGAGCGCGCCGGCGCAGCGCTCGAGCGCATCGACGGGATACAGACCTGGGTGCGCGCGAATACTTCGGTCCTGGTCGCGGGCTTGAAACCGGGGCGCATCGCCGCAGCGCCGAGGTATCCCACCGGCGGCTTCCACGGCGCACCGATCACGGCCCGGACGGTCGCGCTGGTCGGCGGCGGGGATCCCGCGGTCGGGAGAATCGCCGGCGCGATCGCGGCGCGACCACCCCATCTCGCCGACTGGGCACCGACGCTCGCTCCGCTCCTTGGGATCGACCTCGGCCGCGTCGACGGCCGAGACATGTTGCGCTAGGGCTGACCCGTCGCGCGCGCCGACATCAGCCGGCGCCGTGTCAGGAAGGCGCGCACACGCTGATCGGCACCCGTAAGGATTGAGGGTCCGTGCCCGAAGTAGGCCCGTTCGAAGCGCAGCGTCTCCAGCCGCTGCGGCGCCAGCCTGGCACGCCGATGCGAATGGTTGACGTTCCAGGGCGGGGTACGGATTCCGCGCTCGTTGTTAAGGATGTCTCCGAGAAAGAGTGCAGACTCCGACTCGGAGTGAAGACCGATGCTGCCCGGTGTATGGCCTGGCCCGTGCACGACGGTCAGCCCCGCGATCTTCTCGCCGTCCTCGAGCAGGCGCGCCGCCCCGCCCGCGCAGGTCACGACGAACCTGGCCAGTCCCGATGGCAGCCGGTCAGCCAGGCCCCATAACGTCATGCGTTCTTTCGGCCGGCCTGGCTGCAGGTACGGCGCGTCGGCCTTGTGCACAGCGAGACTCGCGCCCGTCGCCTGGCAGAGGGCCAGCGCGGTGCCCGCATGGTCGATGTGGTGATGCGTGAGAATCACCCAGTCGATCGGACCCAGGTGTTGCTCCTCGACGAAGCGAAGCACCGCCCGGAAGCTTCCCGTGTAGCCGGGATCGATGATGGCGAGCCCTTCGTCGCTGCGATGCACGAAGGCCTGCGCCCCCCGAACGCCAGGGATCGGCTGGATCACGACCCCATTATTAGCTAGCGATTGATCCCCGGCTGCGGCACTTCGACCGGAGCCGGCGGGGGCTCCTGGATCTCCGGCTGCGGTGGTTGCGGCGCCAGCTCGGGCGCCGGCGGATCGGGGACCTCTGGCGGGCCGGGGTTCGGCATGACGGGATCGTTTGAGGCTTCGGAAGTACGAATGGTTCCCATGACTGGCAGTTTACCCGACATACCCACTATAATGTTTGCAGCCTAGTATCGTTCTACGGCGCTCAAGGAAGGAAGGAGGGCGTTATGAACTCTGCTCCCCGGGCTTCGGCCACGGAGTCGGCAAACGCGACCAACGGAAACGGCCGTCGTGGCCTGATCGATCTTGCCCGGGTGGCTGTCGAGGACACGGTGCGCCTCGTTCAGCAGGAAATTCAGCTGGCCAAGATCGAGGTCAAGGAGATGCTCGCCAGCAATCTCAAGGCCGCGGTGTTCCTTGGAATCGCGGCATTTTGCGGCCTTCTCTTCTTCATCATGCTGCTGGTCACGATCGCGCTCATCATTCCAGCTCACGCGCTGGTCGCCGGAATTGAGACGGTACTGTTCCTGATCCTCGCCGCCATTCTCGGACTCATCGGAAAGAACATGCTCAAGATCGGAGCGCCGCCCAAGACAATGACCACGCTAAAGGAGGATGCCGAGTGGGCCAAACAAGTACTGAAGCGAAACGGGAAGTAGAGCAGACCCGCGCCCACCTCGGGCAAACGCTGGAAGCGCTGCAACTGCGCGCGAAACGCAACCTTGACGTCAAAACGCAGCTGCAGACCAACCGCGCTCTTCAGTTCGCGATCGGTGCGCTGATCCTCGCCGCCACCGGCTTCGCGGTGTTCGGCTATCGGCAGCGGCAGCGCCGCTCGCCCGCCGAGCAGCTCGTTCGCAAACTCAAGTTGAATGACCTGCGCGGGCGGCTAGACGATTTCCGCAATGACGCACAGGCCTGGGCATCCGCGCAGCGGCGCATCGTCAAGGCCGATGGCAAAACCAAAGTCGAAGTCCAATCCAAGGAGAGCATCGGACGACGTCTGCTGGTCAGCGCCGCCGAGGCCGCGCTCACCGCGCTGGCTGCCGGCTACGCACGCCGGCTGGTCAGCGGCTCGAGCAGCACCCCGCCGGAGCGCGGGCACGCGGCCGTCTCGAAGAAGCGATAGACACCAGGGAGCCGACTCCACCCAAGGGCGGCCCCGTGACTGGCCCGCGCCCAACCGTACCTGAGAACGGACAATTACCCTCCCCTGCGCGCGGGGGAGGGCAGGGTGGGGGCCGTCAAAGAGCCTCGGCGGCACAGTCGCGCGGCTGGTTACAGGATCGGCTCGACTGGCTCAAGGTCCGGCGCCACTGGATGACGGTGGTCGGGATCGGCGTCGCGCTGATTCTGTTAGTGATCCTCGGAACCTTCGCTTATGCGTTCGCCACCCTCCCGGATCCGAGCCGGCTAGACCTGGCCGGTGGCGATGTCAAGATCAACGACCGCAACGGCCACTTGATCGAACTGCGCAACGCCCAGGGCGTCCGCGTGATCCCCGTTAAGTTGAAGGGGGAGATCAGTCCCAACCTCGTTAACGCGACCATCGCCGTCGAGGACAAGCATTTTTACCAGCACCACGGCGTCGACTGGGGCCGCGTGGTCAAAGCCGGCATTATCGACGTGATCGCTCGCCGCCCGCAGCAGGGCGCGAGCACGATCACCGAGCAGCTGGCCAAGATCGCCATCCTGCAATCGCCGAAGAAAACGATCTTGCGCAAGCTGCGTGAGGCCATGGTGGCCACCGCCTTGGAGTCAAAGTACACCAAGGACGAGATCCTGCAGCTGTACTTGAACAGCATTTATTACGGCCATCACGCGACCGGCGTCGAGGCCGCTGCGCAGGTCTACTTTGGAAAGCACGCGAAGGACCTGACCATCGCTGAGTCCGCGCTGCTCGCCGGCCTTCCGAATGGCCCAACCTATTTCGATCCGGCGCTGCACAAGGACCGGGCGCTCGCTCGACAAGCGATCGTGCTCGACGCCATGGTGAACAGCGGCATGATCACCGGTACCCAGGCCGAGCAGGCCAAGAGCGAACCACTCAAGTTTGTGTTCAAGGAGAACCGGAGCAGCCTTGCGCCCCACTTCGTGGACTACGTGTTCGAGCAGCTGGAGAGCACCTACGGGGCGTCCGCCATCAACAAGGGCGGCCTGATCGTGACCACGACGCTCGACCTCAATCTGCAGAAGGCCGCCGAGCAGGCGGTAGCCGTTGGCCAGCAGAAGCTGGGTCCGCTGGGCGCCGACAATGGTGACTTCCTTGCGATGGACCCCAAGACCGGCGAGATCCTCGCCATGGTCGGCTCCGCCGATTACCTCAACAACGACATCAAGGGCCAGTTCAATGTCGTAACGGCTCTACGGCAGCCTGGCTCGTCCTTCAAGCCCTACGCCTACGAGCAGGCGTTCAGGTCGCACAAGCTCACCATGGGCAACCTGCTCGACGACACGTCTCGTCATTTCGCCGGCGGGCAGTTCCATGACTTCGACTTCCGCGACATGGGCATGATCACGGCCCACCAGGCGCTGCTGCTTTCCCGGAACATCCCGGCACTCGAAACGATGCAGGCGGCAGGCGTCGACAACGTCGTCAATTTCGCTCACGACATGGGGATCACCAACCAGCTCAAGAGCGAGGTGACAACGGCGATCGGATCCAGCGAGGTCCGGCTGCTGGACCATGCCGTCGGGTACGGCGTCTTCGCGACGGGTGGGACCCGCCACGACCCGGTGTCCGTCCTCGAGGTGAAAGACAAAGACGGCAACACGCTCGACAAGCCGAACGCCCCTGGAGGCAAGCAGGTCATTAGCGCCCAGGAGGCGTACTTGATCACGTACATCCTCAAGGACTACTCGACGCAGTGGAATCTGGGCTGGAACAAGCCGTTCGCCGGGAAGTCGGGAACGACCAACAACTACCGCGACGCCTGGATGATGGCCTACTCCCCCAACCTGGTGATCGGTGCCTGGGTTGGACACACCGGACCTGGCAACCAGGACATGAACGGGGTCTACGGCAGCATGGTCGGAAGTTCCGTGCTCAAGGACTTCATCAACAACGGCCTGACCCAGGCGCACTTCAACGTTGAGACGTTCAAGCGTCCCGATGGGCTCATCGACGGCCCACCCTGCGCGAGCAACGCCAACGTCTCCCCTTCATCCTCGCCATCAGCGTCACCATCGGCGGCCGCGAGCAGCAGTTCCGAGAAGGAGCTCTACCTGCCCGGGACCGAATGCAAGGCAGCGCCGACGCCTTCGCCGTCCCCCTCGCCATCACCCTCCCCGAGCGACTTGCTGTCGCCACTCCCGTCGATCGTGCCCAGCTTTCCGTCCAGCCCTGCCCCCAGTGCCAGTCCGAGCGCTTCTGCGACGCCTTCGGCGTCTCCTTCTGCCAGCACGTCACCCTAGAATTGATCTGATGGCCAAAAAGGCGGCGCCTAAAAAGGCCGCACCAAAGAAGGCTCCGCACCACGAGAACGTGATCCAACGAATAGGCGAGGAGCTCGAGGCCCGATTCTTCGAAGG
>DATBYU010000210.1:0-27096 GCA_036513555.1 Candidatus Dormiibacterota bacterium
GGCCCCGAACCACCGCGGTGCACGCTGCCCTGTCGTCCGGGTCCGTGAAGGTGCGCATGGACGACAAGCCGATCCGGGCGTTGACATCCGATGTTCAGTGGGAGACACCGGGTGCGATGCGCGACCCCGATCGATACGAGCTCACCGTGTACAGCGGCTGTGTGCGAGTGACCATGGACACTGCCGCCCCGGCTGGTGCGCCGGTGCCGCAGTCAACGCCAACCGGCGCGGGCGCAGCCCCGATCTGGCGGGCCGACGAGGGAGTCAGTCTCATCCTCGACGGCATCGAGAAGCGCTTGAGCGAATCCCGCGCCGGCTGAGGCCTCGAGGGGCGACCCTCCCGCTGTCAGTCGCTCCGGTCCTGGATCTCCCACGCGTGGTCGAGCGCGTGCCAGGCGACGCGGCGGGCACAGTACCGCGGGGCCCATCCACGCTCGCGGGCGGGTGCTCCGGTCCGGTCCGCACGGATCACCGAGAGAAGCGCCTCGCGCACCGCCCGAATCGCAGCGGGATCGTCGGCATGTGGTGGGTGCTGCGCGCGCACGCCGATCTTTCCGGCATAGGCCAGCTCCGCGCCAAGAACGTGCTCGTACATCGCGTCGCGATCGCGACCGCCGCCGCGCGGCCCCTTGCGCAGGTGCGCCGGCGCGGCCGCAACGACTTCGTCAAGGGCCGCCCACGCCGCCTCGACGAGCGTTGCGACCCGGTCGGCTTCCTTGGCGGTGGCAGGTTGTGTCTCCACAACCGCAGCCGTGCCTGGCGCTCCGAAATCAGTTGTGGCGTCGCCCTTGACTTCCTCGATCACGTCGAAGGACTCGATGCCTTTGACGGCCGGCAACCGAAGTCCGGCGCTGACGGCCACCGGTCTGTACCGACCCGCGTAGGCGGCGAGCCCCTCTAGCGCGGCGTCCGGGGTGCGCCCACTCCGGCACCAGCCCGGCCAGTCGATCGCCGAGGCAAACGAGCGCTTCTGCGCCACCTCGACGACGACTCGGATGCGCGAACCCGCCTTGCCCACGGCCGCGGATTCTGACAAATACGGCGCCGCTACGCCGCCGCGGAGACCTCGGTGGCGATGGGTTCGAGCGCGACGTTGATGGCTTCCTCGACGCGGCTCGCAAGGTGGAATGTCATCACCTCACGGACGCTCTCGGGCACGTCCTCGATGTCCTTCTCGTTGCGTCGAGGCAGGATCACCTCGCGCAACCCCATGCGATGGGCTGCGAGGACCTTCTGCTTGACGCCGCCGATCGGCAGCACGAGTCCCTGAAGGGTCACCTCACCGGTCATGGCGACGCTGCTCCGCATCGGCCGCCCGGTCAAAAGGCTGACGATCGCCGTGGTCATCGCGACACCCGCGGACGGGCCGTCCTTGGGGACCGCACCAGCCGGCACGTGAACGTGAATGCTCTGGCGGGCCATCTCGGGGTCGACGCCCAGCGCTTCCGCGTGTGCACGCACGTACGAAAGAGCGATCTGCGCCGATTCCTTCATCACGTCGCCCAGCTGGCCGGTGAGCGTGAGTCCCTTCTGGCCATCCATGGCGGCGGCCTCGATGAAGAGCACCTCGCCGCCGATGCCGGTCACGGCCAGGCCGGTCGCGACCCCCGGAACGGAGGTCCGCTCGGCGACTTCCTCATGGAACTTCGCCCGACCAAGGTAGGTCTTGACGTCGTCGCCAGTCACCTGGATCGGTGCGCTCGCCTTGCCGGCCTCGATCTGGGTTGCCACCTTGCGGAGCAGCCGCCCCAGCTCGCGTTCCAAGTTGCGCACGCCCGCTTCGCGCGTGTGCTCGACGATGATGCGCCGGATGGCGTCATCACTGACCACCACCTCTTCGGCGGTGAGCCCATTGCGCTCCAGCTGGCGGCTGAGCAGATGCTCGCGCCCGATGGCGAGCTTCTCCTCTTCGGTGTAGCCGTCGAGGCGGATGATTTCCATCCGGTCGAGCAGCGGCCCGGGGATGGTGTCCGCGACGTTGGCCGTCGGGATGAACAAAACTTCCGAGAGGTCGAGGTCGACTTCGAGGTAGTGATCGCGGAACGAATGGTTCTGCGCCGGGTCGAGCACCTCGAGCAGCGCCGATGAAGGGTCGCCTCGGTAGTCGCTGCCGACCTTGTCGATCTCATCGAGCATGATCACGGGGTTTTTCGTGCCCGCCTCTTTGAGGGCGCGCGCGATCCGTCCTGGCAGTGCCCCGACGTAGGTGCGGCGATGACCACGGATTTCAGCCTCATCATGGATGCCGCCGAGGGAGATGCGGGTGAACTTGCGACCCAGTGCGCGCGCGACCGACTCGCCCAGTGAGGTCTTGCCCACGCCGGGCGGCCCCACCAGGGTGATGATCGCGCCCGAGCCGCGGCCGCCGGCGACCGCCAGCCCGCGGGCATCGCGCCGCTTGCGGACGGCGAGGAACTCGATGATGCGATCCTTGACGTCGTCCAGGCCGGTGTGGTCCTGGTCGAGGACACGCCGCGCCTCGGTGACGTCGAACTGGTCGACGGTGCGCTTGTTCCAGGGCATGTCGAGCATCCAGTCCAGGTAATTACGGATCCATCCCGCCTCCGGGTTCTGGTCGCTCGTCCGCTCCAGGCGGCCGAGCTCGCGCTCGACCTCTTTGCGGACACCCTCCGGCATGCCGGCCTCCTCGATCTTCTTCCGGTAGTCGGCGGCGACGTCCGAATCGCCTTCGCCGAGCTCCTTCTTGATCGCATCCATCTGCTGACGCAGGAGGAACTCGCGCTGGCGCTTCTCCATCCCCTCCGCGACATCGCTGCGGATCTTGTTCTTGAGCGACGCGTCGGCGAGAGTGTCGCGCGTCCAGGCGATCAGCTTCTTGAGGCGCTGCTCGACGTCGAGCGTTTCGAGGATCTCCACCTTCTTCTCGAGGGAGAGATCGGGCGAGTAGCCAGCGAGGTCACTGAGCTGGGCCGGGCGGTCGATGTTCCGGACCATCTGGAACACCTCACTCTGATCGCGCAACTCCAGCAGGTTTTCGATCAGCGCCTTGTACTCACGGGCCAGGACGTGCGAGGTCTCGGTCAGGGGGTTGAGGTCCTGGGCTTCCTGCGCCAGGACGCGCAGCGCCGGGCCGGTGCCGGCAGCGGCACTCCCGACGGAGGCACGATGCAGTCCCTGCAGGATGGCGACGTCGACGCCGTTCGGCAGCTTCCGGGAGTCCTCGATCTTGGCGACGGTTCCGATGCTGGCGTACTTGCCTTCGACCCGTGGCACGAGCAGGACCAGACCGTCGCCCTCGCGCGCTGCGGCGATGGCGGCCCCGGCCTCCTCACGCTCGACTGGGATCGTAACGATCATGCCGGGCAGCACTACCGCGTTGTTGAGCGGCAGCAGGGGGATAAATTCAGTTTTAAGTTCAGGCATTGCTTCCATTCTCCTTAGTGTTCTCGTCAGGGACAACCTGCGAGACGTTAGGTTTATGCCCAAAACGGGCGTTACCAAACGACGGCCCTGCCAGTTCCCGAATGACGCCCTCGATGCTGGCCGCAACCACCTCTGGTGGCTGTGCCCCATCGATGACCTTGAGCTTGCCCTGATCGTTGTAGTACCTGATCAGGGGGGCGGTCCGGTCGAGGAAGACGTCCAGGCGATGGTCGACAATCCCCTCGAGGTCGTCGCTACGGTGGCGCTGGCCGAGGCGCTCCTTGACGGCCTGCGGGTCGACCTGCAAATAGAGGACGGCGTCTAGCGGCCGGTCGAGTGCCGCCAGCATGCCGTCCAGCGCTTGCGCCTGGGTAACGGTCCGAGGGAAGCCGTCGAGAATGAAGCCCTGCTGGGTATCAGGGTCCAGGAGCCGGTGCTGGATGAGGTCGACCACCAGGCCGTCGGGCACCAGCTCGCCGCGGTCGAGGTAGGCCTTGACCCGCTGTCCCAGCGGTGTCCCGGCCGCCACGTGGGCCCGCAAGATGTCCCCCGTCGCGATGGCCGGGATCCCGTACTTCTCGGAAAGCATCGCCGCCTGGGTCCCCTTGCCGGATCCGGGCGGTCCCAACAGGACGAGGTCCAACGACACGCCTCCATGATGCGCCCCGCCGCCCTTAGGGGATCAACAGGGGAAACCGATCGGCTCCGAGTACGCGGAGGCTGCCTGCTCCTGGCTGATGTACCCCACATGCGCCATTTGGGCCAGGACGTTGAACTGGCGGGCCCGGGCAGCACAGGGATTTCGATAGAGGTCGTAGTACGACGGTGACTGGGGGAGGCCCGCCAGCATCGACGCGCGCGCCAGGTCGAGCGTCGCCGGCGTCCGGTGGAAATAGGTCGCCGACGCCTGCCCGATCCCATAGGCGCCGTGCCCGTAGTAGACGGCGTTGAGATAGTTCTCCAGGATCGTGTGCTTGCCGAACTTTGATTCCAGCTTCAAGGCCAGCACCAGGTTCTCCGGCTTGCGCCATCCGTCGTCGTTATTGTTCATGTACAGCACTTTGATCAGCTGCTGCGTCAGGGTGCTGCCGCCTTCCAGCGCCCGGTGGTGATAGAGGTCGGTCAGCACCGCGCGGACCAGACCCTGCGTATCGATGCCGCGATGCTGATAGAAGCGCTCATCCTCGATCGAGATGAGGGCCTCGCTCAACTGGTCGGGCACGTCGTTGAGGGCCACCCGTGTGCCGCCGTGCTTAGCGAGAATGGCATCGACCCGGTGTGGCATGTCGTCGACGGGCGGCGTGATGACGAAGCCGACGGCGACGCCAATGCCGAATAGGGCCGGCAGGCCCAGGGCGACGGCGACGACCACGGCGACCACCGACTGCCGTCGGGTACGCCGGGGGGCCCGCATTGCGGGATGCATTCTATCGGCGTGCGGCGCCTGGGACGGTCGGTCGGGACCGATTCGCGACAGGCCGTCCACGAATTCGGACCGAATTGCCTGGAAGGCGCAGTAAAATGAGATCGTGGCCGAGGGAACACCCCCGTTGAACGACCGACGCGGTACCTGGAAGGTCAAAGCCGGGCTGGCCGAGATGCTCAAAGGCGGCGTCATCATGGACGTCGTCACCGCAGAGCAGGCGAAGATCGCCGAGGATGCCGGCGCGGTTGCCGTGATGGCGCTCGAGCGAGTCCCGGCCGATATTCGTCGGGAAGGCGGAGTGGCCCGCATGAGTGACCCGGGGTTGATCACTGCCATCATCGAAGCCGTCACCATCCCGGTCATGGCGAAGTGCCGAATCGGTCACTTCGTCGAGGCCCAGATCCTGGAATCGCTGGGGGTCGACTATATCGACGAGAGCGAGGTCCTCACCCCTGCCGATGAAGAGCACCACATCAACAAGCATCCCTTCAAGGTCCCCTTCGTCTGCGGCTGCCGGGACCTCGGCGAAGCGCTCCGCCGGATCACTGAAGGGGCGGCCATGATCCGCACCAAGGGTGAGGCCGGCACCGGCAACGTGGTGGAAGCCGTGCGCCACATGCGCGCCGTCACCGGCGGGATCCGCAAGTTGCACGGCATGGGGCCTGAAGAGCTCGTCGTGGAAGCCAAGCGGATCGGTGCACCCGCCGACCTGTTGGAGGAGACGGCCCGCCTGGGCCGGTTGCCGGTTGTCAATTTCGCCGCCGGTGGGATTGCGACGCCCGCCGACGCGGCGTTGATGATGCAGCTCGGGTGTGACGGGATCTTCGTCGGCTCGGGCATCTTCAAGGCGGAGAATCCGTCCGCCCGCGCCAAGGCCATCGTGGCGGCGACCACGTACTTCGACCGGCCGGACATTCTCGCCGACGCCTCCAAGAGCCTCGGCAAAGCCATGCGTGGGTTGGAGATCGGGACGATCCCGCAGGAGGAGCTGCTCGCCGGCAGAGGCTGGTGAGTACTCGACGCCGCGTCGGCGTCCTCGCGCTGCAGGGGGATTTTCGGGAACACCTGGCGGCCCTGCGTGCCTGTGAGGTTGAAGGAGTGCCCGTTCGGCTCGCAACCGATCTCGACAAAGTCGATGCCCTCATCCTGCCGGGTGGAGAAAGCACGACCATGGCCCGCCTGATGGAGCCGGCCTTGCGCGAATCGATTCAACGCCGGGTCGCTGCCGGCATGCCGGTGTTCGGCACCTGCGCCGGGATGATCCTGATGGCGCGCGACGTCCAGGACGGACGGGTCGATCAGGAACCTCTGAGCCTGATGGACATCGGCGTCAGGCGCAACGCCTACGGCCGCCAGATCGACAGCTTCGAGGCCGAGGTGGAATCACGTGCTATCGGAGGCGTGGGTCCGGCGGTGTTCATCCGCGCTCCGCAATTGTTCGAGCGCGGCGCCGAGGTCGAAGAGCTGGCGCGGCACGCTGATCAAGTGGTAGCCGTCAAGCAAGGCAACCGGGTGGCGCTCGCCTTCCATCCCGAGTTGACGCCCGACCGGCGGTGGCACCAGTATTTTCTGTCGCTCGATGGGGAGGCGCGGTGACGCTCCAGGTCCGTCCCGCGCAGCTCAAAGACCTGGGCGCGATCGAGGCGCTCTACCGGCTACAGGTACGGGAAGCGGAGCGCTCGCCGCTGAAGCGCCAGTTTGCATCGACCCGGCTGTGGTTCCTGCTCAACAGCACCTTCGCCAGCATCATTCCCATCACCTCGGCGGCGGACTATGTCTACGTCATGGAAGATGCCAAGAGGCGTACGATCGAGGGCTTCGTGCAGGCCGAAACGGCGGCGCTCGGACCGGGCGTCTGGCAGATCCTCAATCTCTGCTTGAGTCCCGCGCTCGATCGCGTGCAGGACGGCACGGCGCTGCTGGACCACCTTTTCAACGAGGGCTTGAACCACGGCGTAACGAAATTCGTGGTCCGGGTGCCGGTCGACGACCCCGTGATGGACCTCTTCCGGGCGCGCGGCTTCACGGCCTACGCCACCGAACACGCCCTGCTCACCGAGTCGGTGGCTGCTCGACCGGCCCCGGCCGTGGCCGGGTGGCGGCCGATGCGACGTGACGACGAGCTCGGCCTCTACCTTCTTTATGTGGCGACCACGCCCAAGAGCGTCGCGGCGGTGGAAGCCTCGAATTTTGCCGAATGGCGTCGGAGCTTCCAGCCCGGCTCGTGGAGCGCACGGATCCCGCGCCGCGCGGGACAGCCGCGCTTCGTCATCGAGCGGATGCAGGTGGTTGGGTGGATGAGCCTGGTACCGGGCGGCGGCGGCCGGCCGCATTCGCTCGGCCTGATGGCGGCGGCCCAACCGGCTGAGCTTTGGCCCAGCCTGGTCCAGCGGTCCCTGGCCTACGTCGCCCAGCGCCAGCCGGGGCCCGTCTGGTGTAGCCTCCGGCACTACGATGAGGTCGGCATCCAGCTGCTCCAGCGCGAAGGCTTCGAGGTTATCGCCTCGCAGGCCTTGATGGTCCGGGAGCTCCCCTTGAAGGTTCGAGCCCGAATGCGGGTAAGAATCAAGGACAAGCGGCTGGTGCCGCAGTATGGCTAAAGCAATGCAGGAACTAAGGCGATCGCACAACGGCTTGACCGATGCCGACCCGGCCGAGCTCGACCTGCTCTTCCAGGCGCTGCCCCCGCACATCAACCGGGCGGTGAAGCGCCTCGATCACCAGGGCTTGCTGCTCGAGGTCGTGCTCGACCTGGGACGGGAGCCCGAGGCACGCTTTCCGGATCATGAGGTGATCCTCGACGAGACGGCGGTCACGTCGGAGGATTTGGAATTTGTCTCCAGCCGGGTCGGGTTGTTCGGTGACGACAACCGGGCGGGTATCGAGCGCACGCTGCACCGCATTTCCGTGATCCGGAATCGCAGTGGGCAGATCGTCGGCGTCACCTGTCGGGTGGGGCGCGCGATTACCGGGACGATCGACATCATCAAGGACATGGTCATCGGCGGCAAGAGCATCCTGCTGCTGGGCCGCCCCGGCATCGGCAAGACGACCATGCTGCGCGAATGTGCCCGCGTGCTGGCCGACGAGATGAAAAAGCGGGTGATCATCGTCGACACCTCGAACGAGATCGGTGGTGACGGCGACATTCCGCACCCGGGGATCGGTCGCTCGCGGCGAATGCAGGTGCGCACACCGGCGCTGCAGCACGCCGTGATGATCGAGGCGGTCGAGAACCACATGCCCCAGGTGATCGTCATCGATGAGATCGGGACTGAACTGGAAGCGGGCGCGGCCCGCACGATCGCCGAGCGAGGCGTGCAGCTGGTGGCGACCGCTCACGGAAATTCGCTCGAGAATCTGCTCGTCAATCCCACGCTCAACGACCTGTTAGGCGGCATCCAGACGGTTACGCTTTCCGACGAGGAGGCGCGCCGCCGCGGCACGCAGAAGTCGGTGCTCGAGCGCAAGTCGCCGCCGACCTTCGACGTGCTCGTCGAGATTCACGACCGCGATCGACTCGCCATCCACCAGCCGCTGGCCGAGGTGGTCGACGCGGCGTTGCGTGGCACGCTCAAACCGCCGCAGATGCGGATCCGGGGAGCCGACGGCGCCATCGTCGCCCGGGTCGCCGAGACTGCGCCAATGCGCACGGCGGCCGTCCGTGAGCCATTGGAGGCGCCGCGCTCGCGCGGCCTTCATGAAACCGTGTCGGTGTTTCCCTACGGCGTCAGCCGCAACTACCTCGAACAGGCGATCACCGAGCTCAAGGTCCCAATCCGAGTCCAGAACCATATCGAGGACGCGGACCTGATCGTCACCCTCAAGAACTACTACCGGCGCAAAGATTCGCCCCTCAAGGAGGCGGAGGCGGACGGCATTCCCATCCAGGTGCTGAAGAGCAACACCATCACCCAGATCAAGAACGCGCTGAGCCGCGTGTATCAGCTGGACACGCCCGACCCGACCGAGTCCGCGCTGCAGGAAACGCTCGAGGGCATCAGCCGCGCGAAGTCGACGAACTCGATGGTGGAACTCTCGCCACAGAACGCCTACGTCCGCCGCTTGCAGCACCAGTTGGTCGAGCGGCACGAGCTGACGGCGCGGAGCACCGGCAAAGAGCCGAACCGCCGCCTGCGCATCTACACCAGTGCGGACTGACCTCGTATAGTTCAGCGCGAAATGGAAACCGCGGGGAAGCGAGGCGGGTTCTTCATCAGCTTCGAAGGGCCCGAGGGTGGGGGGAAGTCGACCCAGATCCATGGCCTGGCCGCCGCTCTTGCCGAACAGGGTCATGCCGTCTGGACCACCCGTGAGCCGGGGGGCACCCGCGCCGGCGAGATGATCCGGCCGCTCCTCCTCGGTCCGAAGGCGGGCGCGCTGTCGGCCTGGGCGGAGGCCTTGCTTTTTACGGCCGCCCGGGCCCAGCTGGTGGACGAGGTGATCCGTCCGCGCTTGCACCGGGGCGAGCTCGTGCTCTGCGACCGGTACAGCGATTCAACCCTCGCCTACCAGGGGTATGGCCGCGGCATCGACCTGGAGACCCTGCGGCGGCTCCAGGTCGAGGCGACGGGAGGGCTGTCCCCCGACCTGACGCTCCTCCTCGACCTGCCGGTCGAGGCCGGCCTCGCCCGCATTCCAGGCAACGCCCAGGACCGGCTGGATCGAGAAACGATCGCCTTCCACCAGCGGGTCCACGCCGGGTACCGGGAGATGGCGGCGCGCGACCCGCAGCGCTGGCGCCAGGTCGACGCCTCGCGCGATCCGGATGAGGTAGCGTCACGCATCCTGGAGTTGGCGCTCGAGGCGCTGCGCACGGCGGACATCCGGCCGGCGGAGCGGCGGTCGGCATGAAGCTGCTGATCGCAGTGGTGCACAGCGAGGATGCCTCCGCGACCATGGACGCGCTCAACGACCGCGGGATCTCGGTGACACGGTTCGTTAGCTCCGGCGGCTTTCTGCAGCACAAGAACGTGACGCTCATGTCGGGCATCGACGACGACCGGATCGAGGAGGTCCTCGGCCTGATCAAAGAGAACTGCCGAACCCGCAGCGAGTTCATGAACCCGATGCCACCGCTGGTCGAGCCCGGTGATTTCTTCGTCCCCTATCCGGTCGAGGTGCAGGTCGGCGGCGCGACGGTCTTCATCATGAACGTCGACCGTTTCGAAAAGCTCTGATCCCCGGCCTCGGGACCGCCCTCAACACCGGCACGGTTCTCGTCGGCGCCACGCTCGGGCTCACACTCGGCCGGGTCCTTCCCGCCAGCCTGCAGCACACGATCCGAATGGCGATCGGCCTGTTCGTGGCGGTGATCGGGATCCAGATGGCGCTCAAGACGCACAACCCACTGGTCCTGCTGGTCAGCGTGCTAGTCGGCGTCGTCATCGGCGAGTTGCTCAAGCTCGATGCTGGCGTGCAGGCGATCGGCAACTGGGCCGAACGCCGCTTGAGCCGCGATGGCGAGCCGGGACGCGTAAGCCTCGCCTTCATCACTACCAGCCTGATCTTCTGTGTCGGGCCGTTGGCGGTGCTCGGCTCCTTCCTCGACGGCACGCGCGGCGACATCACCCTGCTCGCCATCAAGTCGACGCTCGACGGCGTGACCTCGATCGTGTTCGCCGCCACCCTTGGTTGGGGCGTGCTGTTGTCGGCCGCCAGCGTGCTTCTGGTGCAGGGCAGCCTGACCCTGATCGCCTTTCTCATCCACGCGGGGCTCACCGACCTGGAGACCGCCGAACTGACAGCCGCCGGCGGTATCGCCGTGCTCGGCATCGCGCTGGGCCTTCTGGAGCTGAAAGCGATCAAGGTCGCCAACTTCCTGCCGGCGCTGGTGGTGGCCCCGCTGCTCGCCGGCATCCTGCACGCGATCGGCCTTCTGTCCTGAGACCAGCGCCAGGTCGACCTTCCCCCCGGGCGATGTAACATCGGCTCGACTCGCGCGTAGCAGTTATTGGGGAGAGGGATTCGTGCTACAGCCGGCGGAGTCGTCCTGGATCGAGCCGTTGGTGCTGGCGTTGTATCGCCCCACCGTTCAGCTGGCAACCCTGCTCGTCCGCGACTACACCGTCGCTCAAGACATCGTTCAGGAGGCGTTTGTGCGTGTCTGGCTCTCCCCTCGAACGCCGCGCGAGATGAACGCGTTCCGCCCCTGGCTGTACAAGACGGTCGTCAACCTGGCCCGCGACCATCAACGCCGTCAGGGCAGATGGGCGCGTCTTCGTTTCGGTCGCGTGACATCCGCCGATCCGATGGATGTAGCGGAGAGCCGCGAGTCGGATGCGGCCCTTGGCGATGCCATGCGCGGTTTGAGCCGGCGCGAGCAGGAAGCCGTCTACGTTCGGTTTTTCGAGGACGCCCCGTTCGACGAGGTGGGGCGGGTCATCGGCGTGCGCACGGGCACAGCGCGGGTCCTCGTTCATCGGGCGCTGGCCAAGCTACGACGCCAGCTCGATACATCATCTCCGGATGGAGTGACTGAACCATGAAGCCAGCAACGATTGAAGAGTGCGTTCGAGACTACATCGACGCCGAGCGGGCACAGATTCCCGTGCCGGTGGCTGTGGCATCGAGGATTCTGCACGCGGTCGAGGTGAGTCGGCCGACCCCTCGCCGTCCCCGGCTCGCGTTCATGCGGCTTGCTGCCTCGTTCGTCATCGTGCTGCTCATCGGCGTCGGTATCGCCTGGATGCGTACGGCACAGATGCCCGCTGGCACCGAGAGTGGGACCTGGTCGTCCGCCGCGAGCATGGCGGTCCCCCGCGCGTACCACACGGCGACCTTGCTTCCGAACGGTAAGGTGCTGGTTGTTGGGGGCCGCGGGTTGTCAGCGGTCTCCGCTCCGTGGCAACGGCCGGTGAGCGCCATCTCGAGCGCGGAACTCTACGATCCGAAGACGCGGACGTGGAGCTCGGCGGGCAAACTGAATATCGCTCGGTTTGCGCATACGGCGACGCTGCTCGCGAACGGCAAGGTCCTGATTGTCGGCGGAAATCAGACGCCGCCTAACGGAAATCTCCCGACGGGTGCTGACCCGGTGTCGAGCGTCGAGCTTTACGATCCTCAGACGAACAGCTGGTCGTTGGCCGCGAGCATGCTCACTGCCCGCGCCCTGCATACGGCAACCTTGCTCCACGACGGACGAGTGCTGGTCGCTGGGGGCACCGAGTCCTCTTCGGACGATCCAAGTATCGAACTCGCCAGCGCGGAATTGTACGATCCCGCTGCGAATACCTGGATGGCGGCACCGCCAATGGCATCAGTGCGAGCGAACCACAGCGCGACGTTGCTTTCCGACCACCGTGTGCTCGTCATTGGCGGGACGGATCGGCTCCTCGACTATCCGACCGGCACGGCGCCGGTCGCCGGATTGAACACGGCCGAATTCTTCGACCCGACGACTGATTCCTGGTCACCGGCGCCCAGTATGGGCTACACGCGAATCTCACCCTCAATCACTCTCCTGCCCAACGGCAGCGTCCTGGTCGTCGGCGATTACGGTGTCAATGAGCAAACCGCCGAGATCTACGACCCGGCACTTGGGCGGTGGTCGGCAAGTCCGCAGCCGCTAGCCGGTCACGCGGGCCACCTCGCCGTCCTGCTTCATAGTGGGGCGGTTCTCATCGCGGGTGGCCTCGGGGATGCGAGCGCCGAGTTGTTCAACTGGCATCGCGACACCTGGGCGAGCGCCGGGACCCTGGCCACGATGCGGTCGGGGGCCACGGCGACGGTCCTCACGAACGGCCAGGTCCTCCTCGCCGGCGGGTACGGCCGCGGCAGCAGCGCAATGGCGGGCGCCGAGCTATACGACCCGCAGGGTACCTATGAGGTTGGAATTGCTCGTAGGAGCCTGGCGCCGGTACTCGAAGGGTGGGTTGCGCCGTTGCTCGCGGTCTTCGCCGTGCTCCTTGCAGTGGGTCTATGGTTGCTGGCCCGTCGCCGGGCGCGTCAGTCCGAAGCCGGCGTGATCTGGCTTGACTGATGACCTTGTGCGTTGCCTCGTATCTGGCAAACTATGGCAAGTCCCATGGCGAGGTCTCAGGCTCAGCGCAGGGTGGATTGGTTCGCCGCGGGGCTGGGCCTGGTCGTCGCGGTGGTCATTCAGCTGGTCGGTGGCACCTTGCTGTTTGGAAGTCACCGCGGTCAGCTGGTCTCCCAGGGACTCCTAACGTTCGCGGCGCTGCTGGTAGCCGGAACGCTCGCCGGCTTGATCGGGCCGGCCGGTGGGGCCGTCTGGAACGGGGTGATCGTGGCCGTCGGCTTCATCGTCGTCGAGGAGTTGGCAGGGGCGGTTGGCCCCATCGGTCCGCTTGGTTCGGCCGTCCCGGACACGCTGGGCCTCGTGATCGACGACGTCCTGGTCTTGAGCGGCGGCACGATCGGCGGTGTGGTGGCCAGCGTCGCCCGGCGCCGTCGCGCCGGATAGGGTAACGAACAGCCGGCGGATCGCGTTCGATGAGCACATGACGTCAACCCGTTCGGGAACCGGATCACTGAAAAGGAAGTAGAGAGATGCAGATGGAGAACGGATCGGTCGAAGCGCTCGGTTCCCGGATCGTCGAGAACGTCGGTCGGGTGCTCGTCGGCAAGAGTGCAGAGATCGAGCTCTGTGCCATTGCGCTGCTGAGCCGCGGCCACATCCTGATCGAAGACGTGCCCGGCGTCGGCAAGACCATGCTGGCCAAATCGCTGGCGCGCTCCCTCGGCTGCACCTTCGAGCGCCTTCAGTTCACCCCCGACCTGCTGCCTTCCGACGTCACCGGGGTCAACATCTATAGTCCCTCGACCCAGCAGTTCGAGTTCCGCCAGGGCCCGATCTTCACCCAGGTCCTGCTCGCCGACGAAATCAACCGGGCCACGCCCAAGACGCAGTCGGCTCTGTTGGAGGCGATGGAGGAGAAGCAGGTGACCGTCGACGGCACCACCTACCCGCTGCCGCTGCCTTTCATGGTGCTGGCGACGCAGAACCCGGTCGAGTTCGCCGGCACCTTTCCACTGCCGGAGGCGCAGGTCGACCGATTCCTGATGCGCGTCAACCTCGGCTACTTGGACGTGGCGCACGAGGTGCAGGTGCTCGACCGTTTCCAGCGGGGGTCGCCCATCGAACAGCTCCAGGCGGTCGCATCCGCCGACGAGGTGCTCGCAGGCCAGAGGGCGGTCCAGGAGATCTACGTCGACGAGCAGTTGAAAGAGTACATCGCGCGCGTCACGCACCGCACTCGGTCACATGCCGACATTGGCCTGGGTGCCAGTTCGCGCGGCTCGCTCGGCCTCTTCCGCGGGGCGCAGGCACGAGCCGCCATCGAGGGTCGCGACTTCGTCACCCCGGATGACGTCAAGGCGTTGGTGCAACCCGTCCTCGCCCACCGTCTCATCCTCAAAGCCAACGCCGAGCTGCGCGGCCTGACGCCGGCCAAAGTCCTCGCCCAAATCCTCGAAACGGAGCCGGTACCGCCGCCGAGCGTGGTGTCGCGCTTCGGTCGCCGGGTGGCGAGCTAGCCGGGCGGCTGCATGCGGCTGCCGCGTCTTCCCCTGGTTACGGCGTTGGCGCTCCTCTTCTTCTTCGCGTATATCACCGGGATCCGGCTCGCCTACAGCCTGCTGTACGCGCTCGTCCTCCTCTTCGTGGTCAGTTATTTCTGGAGCCGGCTGGCCGCCGACAACCTGCTGGTCGAACGGACCAGTCCCGAGGGGCAGTACCAGGTCGGTGACCACTTCGAGGAGCACTTCACGATCCAGAATCGCTCCTGGATCCCGGTTCCCCTGATCGAGCTGACGGATTTCTCCAACCTGCCGGGGTACAACCCGGGACGCGTCTTCAGCCTCAAGGGCCGGCGCACCCGCCGTTGGACGTCGCGGGGTCAATTCAAGAAACGCGGCCTCTTTACCTTTGGCCCAATCGAGCTGCGTTACGGCGATCCCTTCGGGCTTTTCGCGCGGACGCTGCGCGTCGCGGGCAGCCAGTCGGTGGTCGTCTACCCGGTGGTGCGACCGGTCGGTGCGCTCGATGCGCTGGCCCCCAGCACCGCCGGCAACGAGCAACTGCGCGGCAGGGTCCTCGATATTCCACCCAACGCCACCACCATTCGCGAGTACGTTCCGACCGACAGCGTCAAGCGCATCCACTGGGCGTCGTCCGCACGACTCGGCCGGCTGATGAGCCGCAGCTTCGAGACGCGTGAAGGCGGCGACGCCTGGATCGTCCTCGATCTCCAGGCCTCGGTTCATGCCGGCGAGGCGCCCGAGTCCACGCTCGAGTATGCGATGAGCCTGGCGGCGTCGATCACGGACGCCGGGCTGCGACGTGGGGGCGCCATCGGGCTGGTGAGCAATGACAGCCGCCTGAGCGTCATCGAGGCCGCGCGCGGCGACCAGCAGCGTAAGAAGCTCTTCGAACACTTCACGCTGGCCGACGCCGATGGCACCGTGCCCCTGGCCACCCTGTTGACGTCGCAACGACATCAATGGCGGCATCGTGGGGGGCTGATCGTGATCACCCCCTCGGCCGATGAGCACTGGCCGGCGGCGTTGCTCGACCTGGGCGTGCGCGGCAACCGCAGCTTGATCGTCTACCTCGATCCGCGCGGCTTCGGCGGCACCCAGCCGGCGCTGGCGACAGCCGGCCGCTGGCGCCAGGCGCTGAACTGGTGGATCGTCCGGGGTCCCGATGACCTCGACACCGTGGGGGAGCCACCGCTTGCCGCAAGTTAATCCGGCGACCATCACCCTGCTCGTGGTGGCGCTCCTCGGCGCCGCCTGGGCTGCTGGCCTGCTGCGGGCGCACTATGAAGACGGCCGCGCGACGCTGCGAGTCACCCGCGCCGGGCGCGTGGTGGCCACGCTCAATGTGCGCGACACCTGGCTGTTGCTCGCCATGTCGTTGCTGATGGGCTGGGCGGTCGCGGCCGCGGTGGAGCGGTCGGCGTGGGTGCCGGGCTTCGATACCGAGGGCCGCCTGGTTCCGGCGCTGGCGCTGACGAGCGTGCTCGGATGGCTCTTCGCATGCGCCGGCTTCCGCCGCATTGCCTACGGCATCGCCTCGCTGGTCGCGGCGCTGGTGTCGCTCGCGTTGTTCACACCCTCGCCGCTGACGACCTCCGGCCTGTCGGTTCCCGCGCTGCTCAAATGGTCGACGGACCTTCCAGCGCAGACCAACCTCCTGTTGCTGATGGGCCTGATTTTCATGTTTGCGCTCACCGGGGCGTGGACCAGCTGGTGGATCTTCCGCCGCCACAATGGGCTGGTCGCACTCCTGCCGACTGGCACCATCCTCGCGGTCGAGATCATCAATGACACCAGCGCCGGATTGGGTTTCTTTGTCGTCGTCTGGCTGGCCGCCGCGGCTTCCGTTCTCCTTCGGCTCAATTTCGTCGCCCTCAAGGACAGCTGGCGGGCGCGGCGCCTGCCGCATGCGGCCGATACCGGTTGGACCTTCGGCGAGGTTGGTGCCGAGGCGACCGTGGGCATCCTGGCGATCGCATTTCTGATCCTTCCGCCGCTGAGCAGCTCCGATATCAGCGGCACGCTGATCCCTGGTGTCGTGCATACGGACCTCACTCACCCATTTGGCATCGGCAGCGGCTCGGGCGGGGGAGGGGGCATCGGATCGATCGGTTACAGCGAAACGGTTCGACCCGGCTCGCAGCTGAAAGCGAAATCGCAGACGGTGATGCGGGTCAGCGGCGACGCCCCGATCTACTATCCGTACTGGCGCGGCGTCGCGCTGGCGGGCTGGGATGGGATCCAGTGGTATCTGATCCCCAGTACCCCGGAGGTTCCTGTGCGCCAGCAACCGGTGGTTGCCGCTGGGGCCGCGATCCCGCGGGATGACCTGCCGTCGGACAGCCAGCGGATCCAAATCCAGCACGACACGTTCCAGGTGATCGTGCCACCGGAGCAGACAGTCGCCACCGCCTTCAGCGCCAGCGAGATCGTCGCCGTCAACCAACCCACCACGGTCCGCGGCATCATGACCTCGCAACCGACGCTCGCGGGTGCCGCTCCGGCGCTGGTCAATGTCGCCGGCGACAACCTGAGCCCGAGCATGTTCGATACGGTTGATCGGATCCATTTGGCCAACCGGGTGCGAGCGCCGTACACCTTCACCGTCACCGAAGCGATCCCGAACGCGGCCGTGGACGAGCTGAAAGCCGCGGGGACAGATTATCCGGCCTGGATCGCACCGTATACCACCCTCTATTACCAAGACCGGATCGCCAGAGGCACGGGTCAGGACGACCGGATCGCAGCCCTCGCCCAGCAGATCGTGCACGACGCGAAGGCGACCACGCCCTACGACCAGGCCAGGGCGATCGAGGCCTGGTTTCAGGATAAGCAAAAGAACGGCTTCACATATACCCTGGCGGGGTCAGGCGCGCCGGCTAACGTGCGGCCGCTCGACTGGTTCCTCTTCAACAGCAAAAAGGGCTTCTGCCAGGATTTTTCCACCGCCATGAACGTCATGCTCCGCATGCTGGGAATCCCCAGCCGGCAGATCAGCGGGTTCGGGCAGGGGTTCCTCGATGACAAAACCCACCAGTACATTGTCAATGCCCTCGACGCGCACAGCTGGGTCGAGGTCTACTTCCCCGGCTACGGCTGGATCCCGTTCGAGCCCACCCCGGACAACGTCAATGCCCCGATCAACCGGCCGGCGACCCGGGCGTTGCTCAATGTCCCGAGCACGCCGGCGACCGAGGCCACGCCCCGTTCGCGTCCGGTCCCGAAGGATCCCGTGGTGGACACGGGTGGGTCGACATCGAACGGCGTCTTCCCCAATATCTGGCGCCAGGCGTTACTGGGCGGCGGGGCTTTGCTGCTCGTCGTGATCATCGGCATCCTCCTGGCGGTTCGCTGGTTGCTGGCGGTCAAAGATGTCCCCCGCATCTGGCGTCGGCTGCTCTTCCTCGGCGACCGGCTCAAGGTCCCGCGCCACCGGGGCGATACCGCGCAGGAATTCGGTGGGCGGCTGGCGACTTTCGTCCCACCCCTCGACGAAGAGGTCCGGCGGCTAGCCAACCTATATACACGTGCCTGCTTCCGCCGAGAGGGCCTGTCTGCGGATGAGCTCGCTGATGCACGACGTGCGTGGCAGCACATCCGCGGCAGCTACGCCGGCCTGGTCGTCGGCGCCTGGCGTGACGCGATGCGTCGCGGCCGGGTGGTCAGCGCAGAGGAAGGCGCAGCGTCAGAAAGTCCCGAGCCATCACGGCGCCGTTGACGGAAGTCTCGCCGCTCAAGTGGGTGATGATGAAGCGAGTCGATGGGTGCCGCTCCATCAGGCCCTCGACGTCCTTGCGACCAAGGTGGAGCTCGCCACCCTCTTCGTCGGGGTAGGTCATCTCGGCGATCACGTGATCGGATGCCGCGACCAGCGCCTCGAGCTCGGCTGACATTTCCGCGTCCCCGCTGTAACCGAGGCGCACGCCGTCGCGCTCGAGAGTGAACCCCAGGCAATTCAGTTCGCTGACGTGCTGCATGCGAAAGGCACGGGCGCGGCTGCCATCGACCTCGAAGGCATCCCCGCCGGCAAGCTCGTGCACGGTCAGCTGCAGCCGTTCCCAGCTGAGCCGGCGCATCTTCTCGCCCCAGGCAAAATCAAGCAGCTGCTCGAGGTAGGCGGTCGCACCAACGGGACCGAAGATGGTGAGTGGGGAGGACGGCTCGTGCAGCAGGACGCGGCCGAGGATCAGCCAGGCGAGTCCGAAGGTATGGTCGGCATGAAAGTGGCTGAGCACGACCGCCCGCGGCTCGTCGAGCGAGACGCCGGCCTTCGGCAGATGGACGGTGAGCGGGGCACCGGCATCCAGCAGGATGGTTCGGTCGACCAGGATGCTCGCGTTGTAGGCGTGGGGGGAGAAGGCCGAACCGGTCCCAAGGAACGTGACCTCCACTGACGAGACGGTAACAAATGTCGAGTACAGTGCAAATGATGAGTGCCGTGGAGAAAGTGCGGCTCACAAGTTGGTCGCACGGAGCGGGTTGAGCCTGCAAGATCGGTCCTGAGGACCTGGCTCAGGTCTTGAGCCACTTGCCGAAACGTCTCGACAATCCCGACGTCCTGGTAGGGCAGGAGACCGGCGATGACGCCGCCGTCTACCGGCTCCGGCCGGACCTTGCCCTCGTGGTCACCACCGACTTCTTCACCCCCATCGTCGACGATGCCTACACCTTCGGGGCAATCGCGGCGGCCAACGCGTTGAGCGACATCTATGCGATGGGCGCGCAGCCGTTGCTGGCAATCAATCTGGTCGCCTTTCCTATCAAGGAGCTGGGGCCGGCGGTGCTGGCCGACATCCTCCGAGGGGGCCTGGATAAAGTTCGCGAGGCGGGTATCGACATTCTGGGCGGTCACAGCATCGACGACCACGAGCCGAAATACGGGCTGGCCGTGACCGGCACCGTTCACCCCGACCGGGTGCGGCGCAATCGGGGCGGCCGGCCGGGCGACCGGCTGGTGCTGACCAAGCCGTTGGGCACCGGTGTCATCACGACCGCGATCAAGCACCAGGTGGCGCCGCCGGAATCCGCGGCCGCAGCCATCGAGGGCATGCTCCGGCTCAACCGCGATGCCGCCAACGCCATGGCGACCGTTGAGGTCCATGCCGCCACCGACGTCACCGGCTTCGGCCTGTTGGGGCACCTCCATTCCATGGCCCGGGCGTCGGGCGTCGCCGCGCGGGTCGAGGCGGCGTCGGTCCCACTCCTGCCGGGAGCCGAGGTACTGGCTGAGGCCGGCGAAGTTCCCGGTGGCACCCGATCGAACGAGCGCTTTCTGGCCTCGCGCGTGCGCTGGCCGGCGCACCTGTCTGCCGCCCGCCAGACCCTGCTCTGCGACGCCCAGACCTCCGGCGGCCTGCTGCTGGCCGTCTCGGACAGCGAGCTGGACCGTCTGCTTGGCGCCCTGCAGGAAAAGAGCGTGACCGGCGTCGTGGTTGGGCAGCTGACGGAGGGGGACGCCGGCTCCATCCTGGTCGTCTGAACCCGCCTCGGCCGGTGACAATGCCGCAACGAGTTGGCGCGGCCGCGCAACGTCAGGCTCGGCGCAACATACGTTGCGGATTCGATCGCACGTATTAGAAGCTGAATATGTCCGCCACTGCCAGTGGAAGCGTGATCCCGGTTCGGCTGGGGAGCCCCCATAATGTCACCCTGTGCAGCCACTCGATAAGGCGGCGTCCGACGACGATCGCCCTCTCATCGAGCGGGTCCGCCGCGGCGATCAGGACGCGGCCCGAATTCTCTTCGAGCGCTATTTCGACCGGATCTACAACTATGTCTACGCCCGCCTCGGGCGGGTTGAGGATGCGGAGGACCTGGCCATCGATACCATGACCCGCAGCCTCACTCGCCTCGATCTCTTCCATGACCAGGGCGTTGCCTTCTCCTCCTGGGTATACCGGATCGCGCACAACGCGACCATTGACCATTACCGCCGCCAGGGCAAGGCCACGCTCGTTCCGCTCGAGTCGGCGACGATGCCGGTGTCGGCGGATCCAGCCGACCTTGCCGTCGAGCAACTGTCCAATGACGACCTGCGCGAGGCGCTGCGCGGACTGACCGACGAGCAGCAGCAGGTCCTGATCCTCCGCTTCTTCCAGGACCTGACCGCCGCGCAGGCGGCCGACATCATGGGCAAGTCGGTGGGTGCCGTGCAGGCACTGCAACACCGGGCACTGGGCTCGCTCGAGCGCGCCCTGGAGGGGAGGACGAACAATTGACACCTGAAGTCGAGCGGCTGGAGCGGCTGGCCGAGCGGTTACGGGCCGTCGACCCGGCCACGCCGTCACCCGGCGCCAAGATTCGCGGTTGGAACCTGGTGCTCGCCGCGGTCGAGCAGTCGGCGACCGTCGGGTCGCACGTGCATCCAGTCCGCCGGCTGTTGCTGGCGGCGGTCGCGGCCGCGGTGCTGCTGGTGGCCGGGGCCGTCGCGGCATCCGCCGACAGCCTCCCGGATTCGGCGCTGTACCCACTGAAGGGCGTGGCAGAGAACGTGCGCGGCGCGCTGGCGTTCAGCCCGACGGATAAGGTCCGCTATCACCTCGACATCGCCCGGACCCGAATGATCGAGGCGGAGGCGATGATCGCCCGGCACCGGCTGGACCTCGCCGACCGCGCGCTGAGCAGCCTTGATGACCAGCTCAACGACGCCGCTCTCGTGGTCCAGGCGGAGAAGCAGAGCGACCCGGCGTTGGCGGCCAGCCTCGAAAATCGCCTGGTCCAGGCGATCGCCGCGCACGACCAGCAGCTCGCCGGGCTACAGAGTCAGGCGACCAACGCGGCGACGGTCAGCGCGATCACGCGGGCCCGAGACCGGGCCCAGGGGGCCCTGCAGACGGCCGACCAGCCCGCCTCGTCGAGCGCCGCCGGCAAATCGAGCGCCTCCCCCGCCGGGACCGGGAACGGCAACACCAACGGCAGCGGCAACGGCCAACGGAACGCCCCGAGCGCCTCGCCCAACTCGACGGCCAACAACTAGCCTCATAAGCGGCGCCAGCGTGCCCCCGGTAGCATGGCCGGGATGCCGAGACGCCGGGCGCTGCTGATCGTCGCCGCGATCGCGCTCGTGGTGGCGCTCGTCGACCAGGCCAGTAAGGCCTGGGCCCGCGGTGCGCTGACACCTGGTCACGAGGTGACGGTCATTCCCGGCTGGCTCTGGTTCCGGCTGGCCAGCAACTCGGGTGCCGCGCTCGGACTGGGCACCGGCCTGAACGAGCTGTTCGCCCTGCTGGAGTTAATCGTTGTCGGAGCGATTGCTGTACTCGCGCTCCGCGGGAACGTCGGTGGCATCCTGGGTATCACTGCGCTCGGTGCTGTGGCGGGCGGCACCGTCGGCAACCTGGTTGACCGCGTCCGGCTGCGCGCCGTGACCGACTTCATCGAGGTCCACCTCTGGCCAACCGACTTCAACCTCGCCGACGCCGCCATCCGGATCGGCGTCGTGGTGTTCGTGCTCGTGCTGCTGCTGGACTGGACCCGCCGGCCTGGCCGGGGTAGTCTTGGCGCAGGGAGGGAGCGTTGACGGCTCAGACGACCCACGTCCGGGAGATGGCGGCCAACCTGTTGTTGGGACGGGCGCTCCAGGCGCTCGACGCGGCGGGCGGCCTGGTCGTGTTCTGGGACGCCGAGGGCCGCTGGCAGAAAGACGCCTTCACCTTGGCCGGGCGCCCCGACCGACTCGAGGAGCTGGCGCCGGTGCTCGAAGCCCTCCTCGAGTGGACCCTGTACACCGAGAAACCGGCGGCCATCGATGACCTTCAGCGCAGTCGATGGGCCCGGCACCTTCTCCACGGCGCCGAGCCGCCGACGGGCGCCATTGCCGCTACGCCGATGGCCCAGCGCGGCACCATCTGGGGGGCGGTCGCCGTGTATCGTGCGGATCCCGTCGTCGGGTCGATCGACCTGCTCGGCGAGCTTGCCGAGCTGGCCACCGAGCCGCTGAGCTCCATCGGGTCGAGCCGTCCAGAAGGCGTCACGTAACCGCGGTCGCGTCCCGGCGGTCCGTATCATGAGCGCCGATGCGCGCTGAACAATCGACGCGTCGGCTGAGGGCGCTGCGCCAGCGACTGCTCGATCTCGAGCTCGATGGTCTGGTCGTGACCACGCCGGAGAACATCCGCTATCTCTCCGGGTTCAGCGGCAGCCTGGGCTACCTGGTCATCGGCAAGGATGCCGCCGAAATCCTCGGGGACAGCCGCTACTGGCTGCAGATGCAAGCCGAGGCACCCGCCTTCAGACTCATGCCATCGGGGCCGTCGCACGGCCTCTGGGCGCTGATTGCGGAGCGGCTCAAGGCACTGGGGCTGCGGCGGGTCGGCTTCGAGTCCCAGCACCTGACGTTCGACCAGCACCAGCGACTTTCGTCCGTTCTGCCACCGGACCCAACCCTGGTGGCGACTGCGGGGTTGGTCGAGGAGCTCCGAATCGTGAAGGAGGCCGACGAGGTCGAGCTGCTGCGTGCGGTGGCCTCGATCGCCGGCCGCGCGTTCGATCGCGTCCGGACGGCCATCCGGCCTGGGCTGCGCGAGCGGGATGTCGCCTTCCTGCTGGAGCAGACCTTCCGCGAGCTGGGGGCCGACGGTCCAGCCTTCGAAACCATCGTGGCCGCTGGGGAGCGGGGTGCGCTCCCCCATGGCCGTGCGTCCGACCGCATCCTGGAGCGAGGGGACATGGTGGTCGTCGACTTCGGCGCGACCGCAGCCGGCTACCACAGCGACACCACCCGAACGATCGTGGTTGGCGAGCCAACCCCCGAGCAGGCCCGCGTCGTCGAGGCCGTGCGTCAGGCGCAGCTCGTATCGATGGCGCTGATGAAACCGGGAGCGACCGCGGACGAGATCGACCGGCGGGCTCGCGAGGCGCTTGCCGGCGAGGAGCACGCCTTCGGCCACGGCCTGGGCCACGGGATCGGATTGCAGGTACATGAGCGGCCCTTCCTGTCGCCCACGGATCACACGCCGCTCCGCGCCGGCATGGTCATTACCAACGAGCCTGGCATCTACATCCCCGGCTGGGGTGGGGTTCGCCTCGAGGAAATGGTGCTCATCACCGAGACCGGCCCGGAGGTGCTGACGTCTGCCTCCTGGGAGATTGGCGTCGGATGACCTCGGCCGAGGCGCTGCGCGAGAAGCTCGAGGTCTCGATCTTTCCAGACGATCTCTTCGGCGAAAACTGCTATCTGATCCGGCGGCGCGACACGGTGTCCACCCTCGTCGTCGATCCGGGCTTGCAGCTGGACCGAGTACGGGAGCAGATCGAATCGGAAGGGCTGACCCTCGAGCGCATCCTGGTGACGCATGGCCACATCGATCACGTCGCCGGCGTTCCCGCGCTCCAGACGCAGACCGGTGCTCCGATCGCGATGCACCCCGACGACCTCGCCATCCTCGACTGGGGGGCGATCGCGCAATACCCGTTCGTGCCGCGTGGCTTTACCCCGTTCTCGATCGACACGGCGCTGACCCATGGGATGTCACTGGCCTTTCACGACCTCAGCCTGCGCGTCCTCCACACGCCGGGACACACCCAGGGCTCGGTGTGTTTTCTCTTCGGCCTCGATTGCTTCGCGGGGGACACGCTGTTCCAGCGTGGCATCGGCCGGACCGACCTGCCGGGTGGTGACATGAACAAGATCGTCTTCTCCATCCGCAACGTTCTCTACGCGCTGCCACCCAAGACCGTGGTGCATCCAGGTCATGGACCCGCCACCACAATCGAGGAAGAGCAGCTGCTCAACCCGTTCGTTCCGGGCGCATAACAGTGCGGATCGCCTCGCTCCTGCCCAGCGCCACCGAGATCGTCTGTGCACTCGGGCTCGAGGAGAGTCTGGTGGCCGTCACCCACGAGTGCGATTACCCGAAGTCGGTCAAAAGCAAGCCGGTCGTCACCCGCAGCGTGCTCGACGGGAAGGGGGACAGCGCGCAGATCGACCGGCACATCCGCGAGCTGGTGCACCAGGGAAGCAGCATCTACACGCTGGATGCCGACCGGCTGGCGACGCTATACCCCGATGTCATCCTCACCCAGGAGCTCTGCGAGGTGTGCGCCGTGTCCTATCCCGTAGTGGAACGGGCGGCTCGGCGCAGCTCGACCCCGATGCAGCTGGTCTCCCTCGAGCCGCAGCAGCTCGAAGACGTCTTCGAGCATATCCGCCTGGTGGGCCGGCTGGCGGAGCGAGAAGCGGAGGCCGCGCGGGTAGTGTCCGATCTCGAAGGTCGCCTGCTCCAGGTCCAGCAGCGCGTCCGCAACCAGCCGGTGCGGCCGGTCGTAATCCTCGAATGGATCGACCCGCCCTTCAACGCCGGCCACTGGACGCCAGGACTCGTCGAGATGGCGGGCGGGCGCGACCTGCTGGGGATCCCCGGCCGGTCGGCGCATCCCATCGAATGGAGGGCGGTGATCGAATCGCGCCCGGACGTCGTGGTCGTGTCAGCCTGTGGGCTCTCGCTCGAGCGCAGCCTGGCCGAAACCGAAGCGGCGCTGAGCGTTATCGGCCCGATCGCCGCCGAAACCTGGGTTGTCGATGGCAACGCCTTCTTCAGCCGTCCGGGTCCGCGGCTCGTAGACAGCGTCGAGATCCTCGCCGGCATCCTCCATCCGAAGCTGGTGGACTCGCCGCCGCCGACGATGGCCCGGCGCCTACGCTAGCCGCCGAACATGAACCGGAAGAAGACCGCCGCTAGCAGGATCACGAACACGCCGCCACCCAGTAGCAGGCCCAGCGCCGCGGCCGTGAAGCCGATGGCCCGGCCGAAAGCGAGCCGCAGTTCGTCCTCAGCCGAGAGAGGCTCGGGTGCTTCTCTCATCGCTCGCGCAGCTCGCGTCCGGCCGGATCTTCAGGCGTGGGCTTGAACGGGCCGTGCGGCGGGCCCAGGTCATCGAGCGTCCATCGATCGACGCTAGTAAGCGCCGCGTCGAGCTGCTGGGCGAGCGTCGCCGGCGCCGCACGCCGGTCGTAGACGGCGACCTTCGCTGAACGCAGGCGCCGGGTCTGCGCCGCGCGGTCGTCCAGCCACCAGACGGCACTGACGTCGAGCACGTGGCCGGTCCGCTCCCGGTAGCTGATGGCGATCACCGCTTCGCCGCCAAGCCGTCGGGCGAAGCGCAGTTCCCAGGCGGGCTTGCCGCGGCGGTAACGCTCGATCAGCAGGCCCCGCTCCTGGGCAAATGCCTCGATGACGGGCGCCACCGCGCGAAAGGCATCGACGATTTCGGTGGGAATTGGAGATAGCCGGGTCGAGGGCGTCACCGGGCCATTGTAGATTTGGGAGGTGCGCGAACAGGCGGCGGATCCGGCCGAGAAGATCCTGAGGTCGGCACACACGATCGCCGTCGTGGGCCTGAGTGCCAACCCGCAGCGGCCGAGTCATGGCGTGGCGCGCTACTTGCAACGGGCGGGCTACCGCATCATCCCGGTCAACCCCAACGTCACTGCGGTTCTCGGGGAGCGAGCCTACGCCACGCTTTCGGAGTTGCCGGGACCGGTCGACGTCGTCGAGGTCTTTCGTCGCTCAGACTTCGCAGGCGCCATTGTCGACGACGCGATCGCCGTCGGGGCGGGGGCAGTCTGGCTCCAGGACGGCGTCGTGGATGAAGCTGCAGCCGCGCGCGCGCGGGCGGCCGGCCTCGACGTTGTCATGGATGACTGCATGATGCGCCGCCACGCCGCCTTATAACCCCCTCTGGCGCGGGGCCGTCGGGGGCGTCTAGGCCCGACGTTCGCCCAAACGGTGCTCGGCGATCTCTTCGGCGGCACGACGGTTCGAGACCCGCTCGCGATGCGCGCGGTCGAGCAGCTCGCGCGTGATGGCTCGGAGCTGCCGGCTGGTGACGCCGAAGATGGAATCGAGCGTGGGCTCGAGACGCTTCTCCAGTAGACCGCAGAAGAGAAAGGCGGCCGCGGCGTTGGCGACGAAATCGGGCAGGATGGTGGTGCCGCGCCGCTCCAGTTCGATCTCGGCGTCCCGCGTCACCGGGTTGTTCGCCGCCTCGACCAGCAAGCGGCTCCGGATGTTCCCCTGGTTGTCCGACCGGATGGCATTGCCGATGGCGGCCGGGATCAGGATGTCGACCGGTTGCTCCAGCCAGGCCGGCTCCGGCGCGCGCTTCGCACTCGCGGGCAGCCGGGTCCGATCGATGCGGCCGAAGCGGTCGCGGATCGAGAGTAGATGCCGGACATCGAGCCCGTTGTCGTCCAGGATGGCGCCCTCGATATCGGCCACCGCGACCAGGCGCACGCCCTCTCGATCGAGGTAGCGCGCCGCCGCTCCGCCCACGTTCCCGAATCCCTGCAACGCGACCGTGGCGCCGCGCAGGGGCAGGCCGAGCACGCCGGCGGCCTCGACCGTGCATTCGGCGACACCGTATCCGGCGATCAGCTCGGTGATGGGGATCCCCTCGCTGGTCAGCGCCAGCGCCTGCCGTACCCGATTGAGGCCGGCGCCGCCCTCGGTCTTGAAGCCTGCCTGCAGCGGATGGGTCAAGCCGACCAACTGGCATGCGGCGATGATGTCGTCCTCACGCGTGCCGAGGTCGGCCCCGGTCGCGTAACGCTCGGCGATGAAAGGCCGGATGGCCTCGATGAAACCGCGCAGCACCGCAGGCGCCTGGGGCGAGGCCGAATCGAAGTCGATCCCCGATTTCGCGCCGCCGTAGGGGATGTCCAGGACGGCCATCTTGTGCGACATGGTGCGGGCCAGGTCGGTGACCTCATCGACGGTGACCCCCGGACGCATGCGAATGCCACCGGAGCACATGCCGCCCACCAGGCGGTCGATGACAAACCATCC
>DATBYU010000211.1:0-6980 GCA_036513555.1 Candidatus Dormiibacterota bacterium
AGCCGCGCCCTCTACCGCTTTTCGGGGACGGCGCTGACCCGGCTACGGTTCGGGTCGACGGTGAAGGACCCGGCGGTGACCCCAACGGGCGATCGGATCGCGGTCGCGGAGCTGCAGGCCCAGAGCTCGACCATCGTGGTCAGCGATCCGAACGGTCAGAACCGCCAGACCCTTACGCCGGTGGCGGCAGCGGAGGGGTCACTCTGGGCGTTCGCGCCCGGCTTCGATAGCGACGGCCATCGGATTGTCTACCTCACCGACCGCGACAAACGGCCCTCGAGTCCACAGAACCTCCAGCCGAACGATCTGGGGGTTTGGTCGTACGACTTCGCAACCGGGCAATCGCGGCGGCTGGTACAGCCCTTCGCCTACACCGGCGGCGATAGCGACCCCAGCTACCGTCCGGGAGTCAGCGACCAGCTTGTCTATACCACTTATCTCTACGGTGGCGTGCCAACGGAGGCGGTCGCACGGATGACCTGGATGTCGTTGAGAACGGGGGCAACGGTCTATCTCTCACCGGACACGGGCCGGAGTCTCGAACCAGCCCTCTCACCCGACGGTCGCTTCATCGCCTTCATCCGTGCCGGCGTGGGCAGCGACGACCTCTATGTGATGCCGCTGGCGCCCACCTACTCGCGCGAGCCGCAGCCCTACCCGAGCGAAAGCGGCGTGCTCGTCCAGTCGGGCATCATCGCCCAGCCGGTCTGGTCCCCTGACGGGCGATCGATCGCCTTCCTGATGCTGACCAAAGGCAGTTTCGACCTCTTCATCCTGCCGATCGCCACTGACCCAGCGCTCCAGGCGACCGGCGCCGCGCAAGCCGTGACGCACGGCAGCTTTCTCGATGCCGATTCACGGCTCGCGTGGTCGCCTTGACGGGTCGGCGGCGGCCCGAGGAGCGCTAGGCGCGGGTCGGAGTTGCCGCCGCGCGCGCTACGCGGGTTTCCTGGGGGCCTCCCGCGCTTTTCCAGATCTGGTCGACCTGGTCGATCAGGTCAAGGAACTTCTGGGCGTCGTTCAGGTCAACCGATGCCTTGACCTTTGAGCCTTGCGAGACCGCCGCCTTCAGAGCGTCCTTCAGCTGGGGGAACTTGGCGTCGTGCTTCTCGGGCTTGTACCAGTCGCTCCAGAGGACGTCGAGATGGTGCTTGGCCAGCTCCGCCCGCTCCTCTTTGATGACGATCGCCCGCTGGCGGTAGACCTCGTCCTTCGAGTCGTTGTACTTCTTGATGATGTTGTAGACGGACTCCGCCTCGATGCGTGCCTGTTCGGGGTCGTAGATTCCGCATGGCAGGTCGCAATGGGCTTCAACAGTCCGGCCGGGGCGAATCCATTCCATCAAATACATGGTGTCAATTCCTCCTACTAGGATGAACCACTGATCCTGAAATCAGTCTACCCGCTGCGCGTTAATGGTGACAGCATGGCACCGAGAATACCTTCCGGGTCGTTGATTGTCGCCCGGCCCGTCGATGATGCGACGCGCTTACGCGTCGGCGATGTCGTCGTCGCCCGTCGGCCTGATCGCCCCGATCTCGAAATCGTCAAGCGGATCCAGGCGATCGACCCCGGCGGCGCCATTTTCCTGGTCGGTGACAACTCCGCAGCCAGCACCGACTCGAGGCAGTTTGGCCCGGTGATGCGCCACCACATCCAGGCGAGAGTTGGCTGGCGCTACTGGCCGCTGCCGCCGATCCGGCCTTAGCCAGGCGCCGGTTCGGCCAGGGCGCGGCCGGCGCGTTCCAGCCGCGCCAGGACGGTCTCCTTGCTCAACCGGCTGATCGATTCGATCAGGGGCGGCGTCACGGTGCGGCCGGTGATTGCCACCCGCAGCGCCATGAACAGGTCGCGGGACGACCAACCGAGTCGCTCAGCCAGTCCGCGCAGCGCTGGCTCGATCGACTCGGCGGTCCAGCTGGTCAATGCCCGCAAGGTGGTGGCGGTGTCGCTGAGGGTTTTGGCGGTGGCGGCGGCGTCGCGCCCTTTAGGGACCAGCTGCTCGGGCTTGTAGCTGTCGGGCTCCTCGAAGAAGAAGCGCAACATGTCGGGGGCTTCGTTCAAGCTGCGCAGCCGCTCCTGTACCAGGGGCATCAACGGCTTGAGCGATTCGACCGGAACCTGGGGCATGCGAGGCGCCAGCCGCGCCGCCAGCTCATCGGCCGAAAGCCTCCGGATGAACTGGCCGTTCAACCAGTCGAGCCGCTCCAGGTTTGCCATCGCCGGGCTGGCCTGAATCTTCTCGATCGAGAATTTCTCGATCAGCTGGTCCATCGTCAAGACGTCTTCTTCGGTTCCGGGCGACCAGCCGAGGAAGGCGATGAAATTGTCGACCGCCTCGGGGAGATACCCGGCCTCGCGATATTCGAGCACGTCCTTGGCGCCATGCCGCTTGGCCAGGGGCTTTTTGTCAGGACCCAGCACCAGCGGGAGGTGGGCGAAGGCCGGCGGCAGCCAGTTGAACGCCTGGAACAGGAGCAGGTGCTTGGGCGCTGAGGGCAGCCAGCCGTCGCCCCGAATGATGTGGCTGACGCGCATCTCGTGGTCGTCGACGGCGAAGGCCAGGTGATAGGTGGGGAAGCCATCCGATTTCAGCAGGACGTGGTCGTCGAGCGTGTCATTACGAAACGTGACCGTGCCCATCACCAGGTCGTGCAGCGTGGTCGTGCCCTCAATCGGCATCGCCTGGCGCACCACAAAGCGCTCGCCGGCCGCGGCGCGACGCTCGGACTCGTCCGCGGGGATAGCCCGGCAGCGGCGGTCGTATCGCTCGGGCTCGTGTCGGGCGCGCTGCTCGGCGCGCATTTGCTCGAGCCGCTCGGGCGTGCAGAAGCAACGGTAGGCGGCGCCGCTGGCGATCAAGCCGGCGGCCGCCTTCGCGTAGATGGCCTTTCGCTCTGACTGCACGAGTGGCGTTTCGTCCCAGGTCATACCCAGCCAGCGCAGGCCCTCTTCGATCTGTTCCTGGCTGCCGGGCTTGAAGCGGGTCCGGTCGGTGTCCTCGATCCGCAGCAGGAACTGCCCGCCCTGGCGACGGGCGAACAGGAAGTTGAATAGCGCGGTTCGCGCACCGCCGAGGTGCAAGGCGCCGGTTGGGCTTGGCGCATAGCGAACACGAACGGGCGAATTCACCTGGGCCATTCGACCATCGTACTCAGCGGGAAATCGCGGCCCCGTTCGTCACACTCTCGATGCCTCGATACGCGCTCGGCTGCATAAAGGACCCCTACGACCACCGCGATTACAGCATCACGCCCTTCCTGAAGGCGGCGCCGCTGGCGGAAGAGGTGGACCACTCGCCCGCGCTGCCGCCGGTGTTCGACCAGGGCCCGGCCGGGACCTGCGTCGCGTGCGCGACCGCCTACTACGACAAGACCTTCCAGAAGGGTCTCGAGCATCACTGGACGCTCAGTGATCCACATCACCAGTTCTCGCCGCTCTACATCTATAGCCAGCGGCGCAAGCAGCCTGCCGATGAAGGGATGACGATTCGCGAGGCGATGAAAATCATCCAGGGGCAGGGCGTCTGCAGCCTCGACTGCATGCCGTACAACGTCCAGCGCATCAACGTGCCACCGACCGTCGAGCAGCGTAAGGCGGCCGCCCCATATCGCGCCAAGAGCTATGCGCGTCTCAACAGCATCGTCGAGATGGAGGCGTATTTGATGACGAATTGCTTCATCGCCGGCGTCATGGTGCACGAGCGGTTCATGGATGCGCCCGGTGGCATCATCCCGATGCCCGAGCCGGGTTGCGAGTACCTCGGCGGCCATGCCATCTGCATCGTTGGATTCGACCGCCGGAACCGCCTGTTCAAATTCGCCAACAGCTGGGGCACGCAGTGGGGCGACCATGGATTCGGCCACGTCGCGTACACGACGCTGCAGGCGCTCCTCATGGATGCCTGGGGTATGGTCGACGCCCCCGACCTCGGCTGACCCCGTTAGGGGTCGTGATATTTGGCGATGATGCCGGACCGCGCAGCCGCTACCCAGACGGTATCGGTTATAGGATCGGCCGCGATCGTGGCCGCCTGCTTTCCCGTGCCCGCCACGCCCACTGGCTTTAACGTGACCGTATCGATCACGGTCACGTTGTTGCTTCCGGCGTTCGCAACATATAGATGATGAAGATGAGGATTGAAGGCAACCTGGTCGGGTGAGTGGTCGACGTCGACGGTCCCAAGGCACCGGTCGACAAGAACGTCAACCACCGACACGACGTTGGCGGTATGAGGGATTGCATCGGCGACGAATAGACGCTGCTGATCCGCGTCGAGAGCAAGACCAGTGGGCGACTTGATGTCGCAGCCCTTGTAGGTCTTCACGACTGATCGGGCCATCGGATCGATCAACAGGACTTCGTCCTTGTCGTTGATGGCCTGATACACCAGCCCTTGCTTATCGATCGCCCTCAGCTCCGGCTTGCCGGGCAGCGTCATTTTGCCGATCTCCTTGCGCGTCTTTTCATCGATAACGCCGAGGATCTTGCTGTCGAGACTGACGAGGATCAGTCCGCTGACGGGGTCGTAATCGATCGCATCCGCCGAGGTGCCCATCTTGATGTTGTCGACAACCTTCAGGAGCTTGACGTCCACCACGGAGACGCTGCCGTCATTGCCATTGGCCGTAAAGACGATATTCGGGTCTGAGCTCAGCGCGGTACCCTTGATGCCGGGCAGATTGGGGACTGTACCAATGACCTGCGCGCTTTTGACATCGATGATCTCAAGGGTATTGGCGCTCCCGTGGGGGACATAGAGACGGCCCGAGCCCGAGTCGAGGGTCAGCAGATCAATCGCTGGCGCGCCGGCCTCTTTCGGAAGCTGGATGTCCTTCTGAAACGTGAGGGGTAGGTTCAGCGGTTCCGCCGGTGAGCAGCCCGCCAGGAGTGCCAGCATGGCCAGCGGGGCAAGGAGGAACCTGATCCTGAGGATGGCCGAAATCATAAAGGATGAGGCCCTGCGGCGGAGGGTACCTCCTCAACGTGAAACTGCCACCGCCGCTGTCAGCTTTTATGTCTGCCCCTTGACATCGTAGTTCGATAGAGCTTACTGTAGGCAGTAAGTTCACAAGCCGACGCATCGTTGCGACCGTTTACTCACAGTTACATAGCGGGGAGAAACCGGGAGCGCTGGAGGGAAACAGAGAGTGACTACCGATCATGTGTTTTTGCGTGCCGCGAAGTACGAATCGGACGACGAGAGCGATGTCCTAATTTCGAGGTCGACCTGGTCACTCAAGTTATCCGGCCTGATCGCTGGCGTGCTGCTGGTCATCGGGCGCTCTGCGAGCTACGGCAACATCACCTGGTCCCCGGCGTATCACCATGCCAGCACGCCCCTCATGGTCATCGTTTCGACCAAAGCCCCGACAAACCCCCTCCCCGCAATCCCCAAGACCAACTCGGCAGATCCGGCAGCCATCAGCAAGCGGAGCGCAACCTCGGAAGTCATCACGTTCTCTCCGGGCAAGAATGCTGAAGGCGGCACCGGAGGTGATGACACCGGCGACAACGAAACTAGCACGACCCCGGGTACCGCCAATTCTCATGCAGTCGGCAGCGATGCCGCTGACGGCGGAACCGGCCACTCACCTGATCATGGCACCAATGCAAGCCATCAGCCAGCTGATACGACCGCCGTGGAGACTCAACCGGAGACTGGTGGGGACGCCACCGGCCCGACCGTAGGTACCGCCGGGACGCTGGCGAACAATGAGACGGCGACTGAGACGGGCAACGATGCCACGGGCGCGACCGTGGGCACCGCCGGGACGCTGGCCGCCGCTGAGACCCCCACTGAGACCAACGCCGAAGTCACCGGCGCGAGCGTGACGCCGCCCCCGGACACGACCCTGGTGGAGACGTCGCCAGAGACGGGCAATGATGCCACGGGTGCGACCGTGGGCACCGCCGGGACGCTGGCCGCCGCTGAGACCCCCACTGAGACCAACGCCGAAGTCACCGGCGCGAGCGTGACGCCGCCACCCGATACGACCGCGGCGGAGACAGCGCCGGAGACGGCGGGCAATGACCTGAGCGGCGCCACGGTCGGCAGTGCGGGAACGCAGCACGAGACCACCACCGAGACCGGCGGCGAAGGCACGGGCGGCGCGGAGACGGCGCAGACGAATCAGCCGGCGGATACCACCACGCACGAGACCAACGCCGAGACCGCGGGCAATGACCTGAGCGGTGCCACGGTCGGCAGTGCGGGAACGCAGCACGAGACCACCACCGAGACCGGCGGGGAAGGCACAGGCGGCGCCGAGACGGCGCAGACCAACCAGCCGGCCGATACCACCACGCACGAGACCAACGCCGAGACCGCGGGCAACGATCTGAGCGGCGCCACGGTCGGCAGTGCGGGGACGCAGCACGAGACCACCACCGAGACCGCAGCGGAAGGCACGGGTGCGGCGGAAACGCAGGCGACCAACCAGCCGGCGGACACCACGACCCACGAGACCGGCACCGAGACCGCGGGTAATGACCTGAGTGGGGCCACGGTGGGAACCTTGCAGACGGCGAGCGAAACCGGCACCGAGACCGGCGGCGAAGGCACGGGTGCGGCGGAGACGCAGGCGACCAACCAGCCGGCGGACACCACGACCCACGAGACCGGCACCGAGACCGCGGGCAATGACGCGAGCGGCGCCACCGTGGGCACCCTGGCGACGCTGCACGAGACCACGACCGAGACCGGTGGCGAAGGCACGGGTGCGGCGGAGACGCAGGCGACCAACCAGCCGGCGGACACCACAACCCACGAGACCGGTACCGAGACCGCGGGTAATGACCTGAGTGGGGCCACGGTGGGAACCTTGCAGACGGCGAGCGAAACCGGGACGGAGACCGCAGCGGAAGGCACGGGTGCGGCGGAGACGCAGGCGACCAACCAGCCGGCGGACACCACGACCCACGAGACCGGCACCGAGACCGCGGGCAATGACGCGAGCGGCGCCACCGTGGGCACCCTG